>NZ_AEWG01000140.1 GCF_000190375.1 Rubrivivax benzoatilyticus JA2 = ATCC BAA-35 | reverse complement strand
CCGCGGCGCCACCGGTCGCCGCGCGACTCGCGGCCGCGGCGCTCGCCGCCTGCACCTCCGTGCCCTTGCCGCCCGAGCGGCCGGCCCCGTCGAAGACGCCCGCCCGGCGCATCCGCCGGCGCCGCCGGACGCCGGCGTCGAACGCCCGCGTTCACGCTGGATCCCGGCCGACTGGGGCGAGCTGCCCGGCTGGAACGAGGACCGTGTTGCCGAGGTCTGGCCGGCGCTGCGCGCCAGCTGCGGCCGGCCGGCGCGCGGCTGGGCCGAGGTCTGCGCCCGCGCGATGCTGGAGCCGCCAGCCGACGACGGCGCGGCGCGCGAGTGGCTCGCCCGCTGGCTGCAGCCCTGGCGCGTCGAATCGCCCGATGGCCAGACCGAAGGCCTGGCCACCGGCTACTTCGAGCCGCTGGTCGAGGCCCAGCGCCAGCCGCGCGGCGCGTTCCGCGTGCCGCTGCACGGCCTGCCGACGCCCGGGGCGATGCCCAAACCCGGCTGGACCCGCCAGCAGCTGGACACGCTGCCGGCGGCCCGGGCGGCGCTGCGCGGGCGCGAGATCGCCTGGGTGGCCGACCCGCTGGACGCGCTGCTGCTGCAGGTGCAGGGCTCGGGCCGGCTGGCGCTGACTGAGCCGGACGGCAGCCGCCGCCTGGTGCGCCTGGCCTTCGCCGGCCACAACGAGCAGCCCTACAAGTCGGTCGGCCGCTGGCTGGTCGAGCGCGGCGAAATGACGCTGGACACCGCCTCCTGGCCGGCGATCCGCGCCTGGGCGCGGCGCAACCCGCAGCGGGTGCAGGAGATGCTGTGGGCCAACCCGCGCGTCGTCTTCTTCCGCGAGGAACCGCTGCCCGATCCGAGCGTCGGCCCGCGCGGCGCGCAGGGCGTGCCGCTGGTGCCGGGGCGCTCGATCGCGGTCGACGCCGGCAGCATCCCCTACGGCACTCCGGTCTGGCTGGACACGACCGAGCCGCTGTCGGCGACGCCGCTGCGCCGCCTCGTCGTCGCCCAGGACACCGGCAGCGCGATCGTCGGCGCGGTGCGCGCCGACTACTTCTGGGGCTGGGGCGAGGAAGCCGAGGCCCAGGCCGGGCGCATGAAACAGCCGCTGAGGCTGTGGGTGCTGTGGCCGCGAGGGCTGCGGCCGCAGTAGTTCTTCAGCCGCGCGCCAGGCGTTCGCGCAGCCGCGGCCAGAACAGGTTCAGCGCCAGCCCCGACATCACCAGCGCCGCCGCCGCCAGCTTCCAGCCCGGCAGCGGCTCGGCCAGCAGCAGCGCCGAGGCGCCCATGCCGAACACCGGCACCAGCAGCGCCATCGGCACGACGGTGGCCGCCGGGTGGCGCGCCAGCAGCCAGCCCCAGGCGGCGTAGCCGAACAGCGAGTTGCCGACCGACTGCCAGGCCACCGCCGCCCAGGCGCCGGCATCGGCGTGGACCAGCGACTGCAGGATCAGCGTCGGCCCTTCGAGCCACAGCGACAGCGCCGCCAGCGGCGGCAGCGCGAACAGGCTGGACCAGACGACGTAGCCCAGCATGTCGACCTTGCCGCTGTGGCGCGCGACGAGGTTGCCGCCGGCCCACGAGGCCGCGGCGCAGAGCACCAGCGCCAGCCCGAACGGTGTCGTCTGCGCGTCGGTGTGCCAGGCGATGACACCGATGCCGGCCACCGCCAGCGCCAGCGCGCCCCACTGGAACAGGCGCACGCGTTCGCCGGCGAGCACGATCGCCAGCCCGATCGTGAAGAACACCTGGGTCTGCACGACCAGCGACGCCAGCCCCGGCGCGATGTGGCCGCGCATCGCGACGTAGAGCAGGCCGAACTGGCCGGCGCCGATCAGCACGCCGTAGGCCGCCAGATGGCGCCAGGGCACCAGCGGCCGGCGGATGAAGAAGGCAGCCGGCAGCAGCACGAAGGCGAAACGCAGCACCGCGAACAGCAGCGGCGGCAGCGTCGCCAGTGCCAGCTTGATGACGACGAAGTTGGTGCCCCAGACCGCGACGACGGCCAGCGCCAGCAGCAGGTGGCGGCCGGGCAGGCCGCCGTGCCCCGCCGCCGCCGTCACGCGACGACCACCCGGCTCTCGCCCTGGCGCAGCGCGTCCTGCAGCGCCTGCTCGGCGCGTGCGATGGTCTGCTCGACGGTCTCTCCGGCATGGTGTTCGGCGAGCCCCGCCGAGAGGCTGAAGCGCAGCAGCGGCGCCTCGGTGAGCACACGCGCGCCGGCCACGGCCTCGCGCAGGCGGTCCAGTCCGGCGCGTGCCAGCGACGCGCGCGTGTCCGACATCAACAGCATGAAACGGGCATCTTCCCAATGGGCCAGCACGTCGGCGACGCGCACGCGGTGCGCCGCCTCCTGGGCGATGCCGCGCAGCAGCCGCGTCTCGCCGCCGTCGCCGAGCGCACGCGCCTCGGCGGCGAAGTCGTCGATCTGCAGCATCGCGATGCAGAAGGTGTGGCCCGAGCGGATGCAGCGCTGGTGCTCCTGCTCCATCAGCTCGACCATGTGGCGGCGGTTGATCAGCCCGGTGAGCTCGTCACGCGTGGCGAGCTGGCGGATGCGCTCGAGCGCGGCGCTCAGCTCCTCCTTCTGCTCACGCGAGATCTGGCGCAGCCGCGACAGCCGCGCGGCGAGGATCGAGGCCGCCGGCATCATCGTCGCCACCATCAGGAAGTGGCCCAGCTCGATGGCCGGCGGGTAGCGCACCGGGTCGGCCAGCGCCATCGCGGCCATCGTCGCGCCGAGCACGGCCACGCCGAAGACGCAGACCCCGGCCATCTGGCGCATCGTCGACTTGAACATGCCGTACATCAGGATGACCATCACGACCGGGAACACGCCGCCGCGGCCGGGGCCGAGCAGCGCGTAGGCGGCGGCGCTGCAGGCGATCGCGAAGTCCATCTGCAGCACCGACAGCGAGGGGTCGGCGAGGCGCTCGCTCCAGCCGCTGCGGATCGCCGCGTACAGCGCGGCCATGCCGGCGAAGGCGACCGCCGTCCAGACCGCGACGCCGGTGGCCGAGGCGACGCCGATCCAGACGAAGTAGTGCATCGCGGCGATGCCGGCGCACATCGTCGACATCGCCAGCAGCGACTGCAGCAGCCGCGCCCGGCGGACCGGGTCGGGTGTCAGCAGTGCATCGAGCAGACGCATCGGCCGCAGGATCCTCGAGGAATGACGTCAGCCCCCGAGGGTATCGCACTCGCGCGTCCGCGCGCGCTCAGAGCCGCGACAGCAGGTGCGACAGCGGCAGCGCCGCACCGGCCTTCACCTCGCCGAGCGAGAAGCTGGTGTGCAGGTCCTTCACGTTGGGCAGCTTGAACAGCGTCTGCATCGTCCAGCGCGAGAAGGCGTCGAGGTCGGTGGCGACGACGTGCAGCTCGAAGGTGCCGGCGCCGCTGATGTAGTGGCAGGCCACGACCTCGGGCAGCGCCGCCAGCGCCTGCTCCAGCGCCTGCGTCGCCTCGGCGTTGTTGCGCTCGGCGTCGATGCGCACGAAGGCCAGCACGCCCAGGCCGACGCGGCGGCGGTCGATCTCGGCGCGGTAGCCGGTGATGTAGCCCTGCTGCTCGAGCCGGCGAACGCGCCGCCAGGTCGGCGCCGGCGACAGGCCGATGCGTGTCGCCAGCTCGGCGTTGGACAGGCGCGCGTCGTGCTGCAGCGCCGCCAGGATCGCGAGGTCGTGGCGGTCCAGGCCCTGGCGCGAGGCGTCGGCGGGCTCGGTCTCGCCGCTCGTGGTTTTCCCTGAAACGGCGGCTTTGAGCACGACTCTTTCTCCTACTGACCGATTGGCGAAACCAGATTGCCCAAATCGTCGCCGACGCGGCAAGACCCGGAAAGACAGGGCGAACCCTGCTGCCTACACTGGTCCGCGACCATCGGTCCGCCAGAGGCCGGCAGGAGACGAGATGAACGCACCGATGAGCGATGCGGTCCGCGAGGCGCTGGCCCGCGTGTCGCTGGACGACAAGTACGCGCTGGCGTCCGGCCGCGCCTTCATGAGCGGCGTGCAGGCGCTGGTGCGGCTGCCGATGCTGCAGCGCCGCCGCGACGAGCTCGCCGGGCTGAACACCGCCGGCTTCATCAGCGGCTACCGCGGCAGCCCGCTGGGCGGCTACGACCAGGCGCTGTGGGCGGCGAAACCGCACCTGGAGGCGCAGAACATCGTCTTCCAGCCCGGCGTCAACGAGGAGCTCGGCGCCACCGCGGTCTGGGGCACGCAGCAGCTCGACCTGTTCCCCGAGGCGAAGAAGTTCGACGGCGTGTTCGGCCTCTGGTACGGCAAGGGCCCGGGCGTGGACCGCTGCTCCGACGTCTTCAAGCACGCCAACATGGCCGGCACCGCGCGTCACGGCGGCGTCGTCGCGATCGCCGGCGACGACCACGTCGCCAAGAGCTCGACCGCGGCGCACCAGAGCGACCACATCTTCAAGGCCTGCGGGCTGCCGGTGTTCTTCCCGGCCAGCGTGCAGGAGATCCTGGACCTGGGGCTGCACGCGATCGCGATGAGCCGCTTCAGCGGCTTGTGGACGGCGATGAAGACGATCCAGGACATCGTCGAGAGCAGCACCACCGTCGACATCGACCCGGGCCGCGTGCGCATCGTGCTGCCCGAGGACTTCGCGATGCCGCCCGGCGGCCTGCACATCCGCTGGCCCGACACGCCGCTGGAGCAGGAAGCGCGGCTGATGGACCACAAGTGGTATGCCGCGCTGGCCTACGTGCGCGCCAACCGGCTGAACCACGACGTCGTGCGCGGCGCGCACGACCGCTTCGGCATCATCGCCAGCGGCAAGGCCTGGAACGACACCCGCCAGGCGCTGGCCGACCTGGGCCTGGACGATGCCGTCTGCCGCGCACTCGGCATCCGGCTGCACAAGGTGGCGGTGGTCTGGCCGCTGGAGGCGACGACCACGCGCGCCTTCGCCGAAGGGCTGCAGGAGATCCTCGTCGTCGAGGAGAAGCGCCAGATCATCGAGTACCAGCTGAAGGAGGAGCTCTACAACTGGCGCCCCGACGTGCGCCCCAACGTGCTCGGCAAGTTCGACGAGCCCGAAGGCGACGACAGCGGCGGCGAATGGAGCCGGCCCAACCCGAGCGAGAACTGGCTGCTGCGCGCCAAGGCCGACCTGACGCCGGCGATCATCGCGCGCGCCATCGCCCGGCGGCTGAAGAAACTCGGCGTGCCGGCCGACGTGGCCGCGCGCATGGACGCCTGGCTGGCCGTGGTCGACCGGCGCGAACGTGAACTCGCCGCCGCCGGCCCCGACGCCGGCGCGCGCCCGCCGTGGTTCTGCAGCGGCTGCCCGCACAACACCAGCACGCGTGTGCCCGAAGGCAGCCGCGCGCTGGCCGGCATCGGCTGCCACTACATGGCGACCTGGATGGACCGCGCGACGACGACCTTCTCGCAGATGGGCGGCGAAGGTGTCGCCTGGGTCGGCCAGGCGCCGTTCTCCAAGGACGGCCACGTCTTCGCCAACCTCGGCGACGGCACCTACTTCCACAGCGGCATCCTGGCGGTGCGCCAGAGCATCGCCGCCGGCGTCAACATCACCTACAAGCTGCTCTACAACGACGCCGTCGCGATGACCGGCGGCCAGCGTGTCGGCGAACGCCCCGAAGGCCATTCGGTGCCGCAGATCGTCAAGAGCCTGGTCAGCGAAGGCGTGGCCAGGCTCGTCGTCGTCACCGACGAGCCGGCCAAGTACAGCGGCGTGCTGCTCGAGCCGGGTGTCACGGTGCACCACCGTGACGAGCTCGACCGGCTGCAGCGCGAGTTCCGCACGCTGCGCGGCACGACGGTCATCGTCTACGACCAGACCTGCGCCACCGAGAAGCGCCGCCGCCGCAAGCGCGGCACGATGGCCGAGCCGGACTCGCGGGTCGTCATCAACGAACTGGTCTGCGAAGGCTGCGGCGACTGCAGCGTGCAGAGCAACTGCCTGTCGGTCGAGCCGCTGGAGACCGAGTTCGGCCGCAAGCGCCGCATCAACCAGAACAGCTGCAACAAGGACTTCTCCTGCGTGAAGGGCTTCTGCCCGAGCTTCGTCACCGTGCAGGGCGGCACGCTGCGCAAGCCGGCGCCGCAGGCGCGGCCGACGCTGGACGCGCTGCCCGCGGTGCCCGAGCCCGTGCTGCCTTCGGCCGAGCAGGCCTGGAGCATCCTCGTCGCCGGCATCGGCGGCACCGGCGTCATCACCCTCGGCCAGCTGCTGGGCATGGCCGCACACCTGGAAGGCAAGGCCGTCATCACGCAGGACGCCGGCGGCCTGGCACAGAAAGGCGGCGCCGCCTGGAGCCACGTGCAGATCGCCGAACACCCGGAGCTGCTGCGCACGAGCAAGGTCGACACCGCCAAGGCCGACCTGCTGATCGCCTGCGACGCGATCGTCGCCGCGTCGAAGACGACGCTGGCGACGCTGGCGCCGGGGCGCAGCGCCGTCGTGCTGAACACCCACGGCACGCCGACCGCGGCGCTGATGGGCAACCCCGACTGGCAGTCGCCCGCCGGCGCCTGCGAAGCCGCGCTGCGCGCCAGCGTCGGCGACGCGGCGCTCGGCGCCTTCGACGCCGAACAGGCCGCCGAGCGCCTGCTCGGCGAGACGATCTACACCAACCCGCTGCTGCTGGGCTACGCCTGGCAGATGGGCCGCATCCCGCTGTCGCGTGCGGCGCTGATGCGCGCGATCGAGCTCAACGGCGTGCAGGTGCAGAAGAACCAGGCGGCCTTCGAATGGGGCCGGCGCTGCGCCCACGACCTGGCCGCCGTGCAGTCGCTGACCGCCGCGCGCCAGGTCATCGACATCGTGCGCCGGCCCTCGCTGGACGAGATCGTCGCGCGCCGCGCCGACTTCCTCGTCGGCTACCAGGACGCGGCCTACGCCGCCGACTACCGCGCCTTCGTCGAGCGTGTGCGCGAGGCCGAGCGGCCGCTGGGCTCGACGAAGCTCGCCGAAGCCGTCGCGCGCTACCTGTTCAAGCTGATGGCCTACAAGGACGAGTACGAGGTCGCGCGGCTGCACAGCGACCCGGCGTTCCACGCCAGGCTGGACACGATGTTCGAAGGCGACATCAAGCTCGTGCACCACCTGGCGCCGCCGATGTTCGCGTCGCGCAACGAACGCGGCGAGCTCGTGAAGCGCCGCTACGGGCCCTGGCTGCACCACGTCTTCCCGCTGCTGGCGCGCTTCAAGCGCCTGCGCGGCACGGCGCTCGACCCCTTCGGCCGCAACCCCGAGCGTGTCGTCGAGCGCCGGCTGATCGCCGACTACCGCGCCACGATCGAGGAGGTGCTCGCCGGGCTGGACGCGGCGCGGCTGCCGCTGGCGCTGGAGATCGCGCGCCTGCCGGAAGACATCCGCGGCTACGGCCACGTCAAGGAACGCCACCTCGCCGCGGTGCGCCCGCGCTGGGAGGCGCTGCTGGCGCGCTGGCGCAGCAACACCCCCGCGCCGGTCACGCAGGTGGCCGCCAGCGCCCGATAGACTGGGGCGCATGAAAGCCCCGGCGCCATCGACCTGGTACGCACTCGGCGCCGCGATGCGCGCCGACCTGCGGCGAGTGCCGTTCATCGTCGGCGACCTCGTCGTCGGCGCGGTCGCGGCAAACGAACTGGCCGCGCTGGCCTCCTTCGACGAACTGCAGGTGCAAGACGACGGCGTCGTGCTCGCCGTCGCGCCCGAAGAACGCGACGCCGCGCTGGCGCGCGTCAACGGCGCCTTGCGCGACGCCGGCCGGCTGCGTGGCTGGCGCGACGAGCTGTTCCCGCTCTACGACCCGGCGACGCTGACCGTTCTGGCGCACTTCGAACGCGCCGCGGCGCGCTACTGGGGCACGCTGACACTCGGGGCGCACGCCACCGGCTGGGTCGCCGGGCCCGACGGCCGCCCGGCGGCGCTGTGGGTCGCGCAGCGTTCGTTCACCAAGTCCACCGACCCCGGGCTGCACGACAACCTGATCGGCGGCGGCGTGCCGATCGGCCAGACGCCCGAAGAGACGCTGGTGCGCGAAGCCTGGGAGGAAGCCGGCCTCACGCCCGCGCTGATGGCGGCCCGCCGCCCCGGCCGCGTGCTGCGCACCGCGCGCGACATCCCCGAAGGCCTGCAGCACGAGCTGATCCACGGCTGGGACCTCGAGCTGCCGGCCGGCGTCGTGCCCTGCAACCAGGACGGCGAGGTGCACGCCTTCCGCCTGCTGGACGTCGAGGCCGCGCTGGCGCTGGCCGCCACCGCGGCGATGACGGTCGACGCGGCGCTGGTGACGCTGGACTTCGCGGTGCGCCACGGCCTCGTCGACGACGAGGCCACGCTGGCGCGGCTGCAACCGCTGGTCGTCGGGCTGTCCGGCTAGGCGCCGTCAAGGCCCGGCAGCGACCGGGCGCTTTCACCTGGGCTCACCGGGGCGATCAAATCCGTTGAACCGTCGCGCGGGGGCCGGCCGGAATACTGCCGGCCATGACGCACCCCGCCCGCTACGACGCCGTCGCCGTCGCCTTCCACTGGCTGCTGGCCCTGGCCATCGTCGGCGCCTTCTGCGTCGGCGTTTACATGGCCGACCTGCCGCTGTCGCCGACACGGCTGAAGCTCTACAACTGGCACAAGTGGGCCGGCGTGCTGATCCTCGCGGCCTCGGCGCTGCGCCTGCTGTGGCGCCTGGCGCACCGCCCGCCGGCCGACCTGCCGGGCCCGGCCTGGCAGCAGCGTGCGGCGCACGCCGTGCACTGGGCGCTGTACGCGCTGTTCTTCGCCGTGCCGCTGTCGGGCTGGGCCTACAGCTCGGCCGCCGGCTTCCCGATCGTGCTCTTCGGCGTGCTGCCGCTGCCCGACTTCGTCGCCGCCGACCGCGCCTTCGCCGAGACCATCAAGCCGCTGCACGGCCTGCTGGCCTACACGCTGGCCACCGTCGTCGTGCTGCACGTCGCCGCCGCGGTCAAGCACCAGTTCATCGACCGCGACGGCCTGCTCGAGCGCATGCGCTTCGGCCGCCGCTGACCCGTCACCCGAGAAAGACCCACGATGTCCTCCTCCCTGCTCTCCCGCACCACCGCGCCGCTGGCCCTGGCCGCCGCGCTGCTGGCCACACCCTGGGCCGTGAAGGCCCAGACCCCCGCGACGCTGGTGCCGGCCGCCAGCGAGATCGCCTTCACGACGACGCCGATGGGCGTGCCGGTCGAAGGCCGGTTCGGCAAGTTCTCGGCCCAGGTCGCGCTTGACCCGAAGAAGCCCGAGACCGGCAAGGTCGTGCTGACGATCGACACCGGCAGCGCCCGTTTCGGCACGCCCGAGCTCGACGGCGAGATCGGCAAGCCGGTGTGGCTGTCGACGGCCAAGTTCCCGCAGGCCACGTTCCAGTCGACGCGCATCAGCGCCGCCGGCGGCGGGCGCTTCCAGGTCGCCGGCAAGCTGACGATCAAGGGCGCGTCGCAGGACGTCGTCGTGCCGGTGCAGGTCACGCAGGCCGGCGGCACCAGCACCGCCACCGGCACGCTGAAGATCAAGCGCCTGGCTTTCAAGGTCGGCGACGGCGAATGGGCCGACACCTCGATGCTCGCCGACGACGTGCAGATCCGCTTCAAGCTCGCGCTCACCGGCCTGGCGCCGCTGTGAGCTTGCGTTTTCCCCACCTGCAACCAGGAGTCCCGATGAAGACCTTCGCCACCGCCGCACTGCTCGCCGCCGCCGCCTTCGCCGCCCAGGCCGAGCCCGTGACCTACAAGGTCGACGCGACCCACGCCGCCGCCTTCTACGAGATCGGCCACTTCGCGACCAGCACCAACCGCGGTCGCTTCCCGGTCAAGGAGGGCAGCGTCACGATCGACCGCGCGGCCAAGGCCGGCAAGGTCGACATCACGCTGGACATGGCCGGCGTCAACAGCGGTGTCGCGGCGATGGACAAGCACCTGCGCGGCAGCGACTTCTTCAGCACCGACCAGTACCCGACGGCGCGTTTCGTCGCCGACCGCTTCGAGTTCAAGGGCGACAAGGTGGAGAAGGTCCACGGCTCGCTGACGATGCTCGGCAAGACGCACCCGGTGACGCTGGAGGCCGAACGCTTCAACTGCTACCAGAACCCGATGCTCAAGCGCGAGGTCTGCGGCGGCGACTTCGAGACCACGATCAAGCGCAGCCTGTGGGGCGTGAACTACGGCCTCGAGTACGGCTTCGCCGACGAGGTCGAGATGCAGATCCAGGTGGAAGCCGTGCGCCAGTAAGGCTCGCCGCGTCCCGCCGACACAGGGCCGCCGCGTGCGGCCCTGTTCCGTTTCGCGACACGCGCGGGCGCGGGGAACAGGGGGTTACACCGGGTTGCCCGCGATCAAGCCGGCCTGAATAGTCGTCCAGCCGCCCGCAGCAGACGGGCGATGTCCAGGAGACCCTTCATGCACGACGCCTCCCCGCCGGCCCCCCGCCGCCGCCGATTCCTGAAGAACGCCGCCGCCGGCGCCGCCGGTGCCGGCGCGCTGGCCGCACCGATGGTCGCCACCGCGCAGACCGTCACGCTGCGCTTCCAGAGCACCTGGCCGGCCAAGGACATCTTCCACGAGTACGCCCAGGACTTCGCGAAGAAGGTCAACGACATGGCCGGCAACCGGCTGAAGATCGAGGTGCTGCCCGCCGGCGCCGTCGTGCCGGCCTTCCAGCTGCTCGAAGCCGTCGCCAAGGGCACGCTCGACGGCGGCCACGGCGTCATGGCCTACCACTACGGCAAGAACACCGCGCTGGCGCTGTGGGGCTCGGGCCCGTCTTTCGGCATGGACGCCAACATGCTGCTGGCCTGGCACAAGTACGGCGGCGGCGACGCGCTGCTGGCCGAGATCTACAAGAGCCTGAACATGGACGTGCGCTCGTTCCTGTACGGGCCGATGCCGACGCAGCCGCTGGGCTGGTTCAAGAAGCCGATCGCACGCGTCGAGGACCTGAAGGGCGTCAAGTTCCGCACCGTCGGCATCGCCGTCGACGTCTTCACCGAGATGGGCGCGGCGGTCAACCCGCTGCCCGGTGGCGAGATCGTGCCGGCGCTGGACCGCGGCCTGATCGACGGCGCCGAGTTCAACAACGCCAGCTCCGACCGCGTGCTCGGCTTCCCCGACGTCAGCAAGGTCTGCATGCTGCAGAGCTTCCACCAGAGCAGCGAGCAGTTCGAGATCCTGTTCAACGGCGCCAAGTACAACGGCCTGCCGGCGGACATGAAGAAGATCATCGAGCACGCCGTCGAGGCCTCCAGCTCGGACATGAGCTGGAAGGCGATCGACCGCAACTCCAGGGACTACATCGAGCTGAAGACCAAGGACGGCGTCAAGTTCTACAAGACGCCCGACGCGATCCTGCGCGCCCAGCTCGCCGCCTACGACAAGGTGGTCGAGAAGAAGTCGGCCGAGAACCCGTTCTTCAAGCGTGTCATCGAGAGCCAGCGCACCTTCGCGCAGCGCGCCGGCGCCTGGCAGAAGGACTACGGCGTCGACATGAAGATGGCCTGGAACCACTACTTCGCGCGCGGCTGACGCGGCCGGCCTTCCACCAGCCAGGCCACCGGCGGCCCCGGTGGCCTTTTCTTCGGTCTCTCGGTCCTCGCGACCGCCCCTCCCGAGGGAGTCGATGCAATCCTTGCTGCTCGCGGTGGACCGCCTGTCCACCTGGATGGGCCAGCTGTTCGCCTGGACCATCGTGCTGCTGACCTTCGGCATCAGCGCCGAGGTGTTCTCGCGCTACGTGCTCAACGAACCGCACGACTGGGCGCTCAACGGCCAGATCATGCTCTACGGCGCGCTGTTCATGATGGCCGGCGCCTACACGCTGGCCAAGAACAACCACGTGCGCGGCGACGTGCTCTACGGCTTCTTCCGCCCGCGCACGCAGGCCGCCGTCGACCTCGTGCTGTACCTGCTGTTCTTCCTGCCCGGCATCGTCGCGCTGACCTGGGCCGGCTGGACCTACGCGATGGAGTCCTGGGCGATCCGCGAGAAGACCTTCTCGGCGACGCCGCTGCCGCTGTATCCGTTCAAGTTCGTCATCCCGCTGGCCGGCGCGCTGCTGCTGCTGCAGGGCGCGGTGGAGATCGTGCGCTGCGTGCTGTGCCTGCGCGACGGCCGCTGGCCCTCGCGCGGCGAAGACGTCGAGGAGGTCGACGTCGACAAGCTGAAGGCGATGGTGCACGTGAAGGACGAGGACATCGCCGAGCTGGACCGCTACGTGCAAGCGAAGGAGCGCTGAGTGAAGCTGCGCAAGGAACTCTGGTTCGGCTTCACGCTGATGGCGCTGATCCTGGCCGGCATCGCCGTCGTGCTCGGGCGTGCCGAGACCATCACCAACGGCCACATCGGGCTGCTGATGCTGGCGCTGATCGTCGTCGCGATCATGCTCGGCTTCCCCACGGCGTTCACGCTGATGGGCATGGGGATGATCTTCACCTGGCTGGCCTACGAGCGCGACACCGGCAAGACGCTGGACCTGATGGTGCAGTCGGCGTTCAAGGTGATGAGCAACGACGTGCTGATCTCGATCCCGTTGTTCGTCTTCATGGGCTATCTGGTCGAACGCGCCAACCTGATCGAGAAGCTGTTCAAGAGCCTGCACCTGGCGATGGCGCGGGTACCGGGCTCGCTGGCGGTGGCGACGCTGTTCACCTGCGCGATCTTCGCCACCGCCACCGGCATCGTCGGCGCCGTCGTCACGCTGATGGGGCTGCTGGCGCTGCCGCAGATGCTCAAGAGCGGCTACGACATCCGCCTGTCGGCCGGAGCGATCACCGCCGGCGGCTGCCTGGGCATCCTGATCCCGCCGTCGGTGATGCTGATCGTCTACGGCGCGACCGCCGGCGTGTCGGTGGTGCAGCTCTACGCCGGCGCCTTCTTCCCGGGGCTGATGCTGGCCGGGCTGTACGTGCTGTTCGTCATCGGCGTCGCGCTCATCAAGCCGGGCTGGGCGCCGCCGCTGGCGCCCGAGCTGCGCACGGTGCGGCTGCCGCTGGCCACCGCGCGTTTCGCCGAAGGCGCGCAGCGTGCGCTGCCGGCGCTGCTGCAGGCACTCAAGGGCCGGCGCAACGCTGACGTGCCGACCGGCCATCTGCTGCGCCAGCTCGCGGTCGTGCTGCTGCCGGCGCTGGTGTTCGCGCTCGTCGCCGTCGGCGCGCACCGGGTCGTGACCGCGCCGGCAGCAGGCCCGGCGCCGGCGATCGAGGGCCTGACCGAACTCGGCGCGGCGGGCGACGCC
>NZ_AEWG01000141.1 GCF_000190375.1 Rubrivivax benzoatilyticus JA2 = ATCC BAA-35 | reverse complement strand
GCTCCAGCGCCGCAACGCCTCGACCTCGTTGAGGCGCCGGCGCACCATCGCCAGCTGCAGGCCGAGCATCACGTAGCCCAGCAGCAGCAAGACGAGGATGGTCGGCGGGTGCAGCGTCATCGGACGGGGGCCCGCGCACCCGGGCGGGGAGGATCAGGAAGGCACGCCGGCGGGCGTGGCCGCGGGAACTCAGTGCGACAGGATCTTCGAGAGGAAGTCCTTGGCGCGCACCGAACGCGCGTCCGGATTGCCGAAGAACTCGTCCTTCGTGCAGTCCTCCACGATCTTGCCGTGGTCCATGAAGATCACGCGGTGGCTGACCTTCTTGGCGAAGCCCATCTCGTGGGTGACGCACATCATCGTCATGCCCTCGTTGGCGAGCTGCACCATCACGTCGAGCACCTCGCCGACCATCTCCGGGTCCAGCGCCGAGGTCGGCTCGTCGAACAGCATGACGATCGGGTCCATCGACAGCGCACGCGCGATCGCCACACGCTGCTGCTGGCCGCCGGAGAGCTGGCCCGGGTACTTGTCCTTGTGCACCATCAGGCCGACGCGCTCGAGCATCTTCAGCCCGCGCGTCTTGGCTTCGTCGACCGAGCGGCCGAGCACCTTGATCTGCGCCAGCGTCAGGTTCTCGGTCACCGACAGGTGCGGGAACAGCTCGAAATGCTGGAACACCATGCCGACGCGCGCGCGCAGCTTGGGCAGGTTGGTCTTCGGGTCGCTGAGGCTGATGCCGTCGACGACGATGTCGCCCTTCTGGAAAGGCTCGAGCGCGTTGACGGTCTTGATCAGCGTGCTCTTGCCCGAGCCCGACGGGCCGCAGACGACGACGACCTCGCCCTTCTGGATGGACGTGGTGCAGTCGGTCAGCACCTGGAAGGAGCCGTACCACTTGCTCACGTTCTGGATCTGGATCATTCGGAAGGTTCCTCAGCGGATGATGGCGATGCGCGCCTGCAGCCGCCGCACGAGCATCGACAGGCCGAAGCAGATCACGAAATAGACGACGGCGGCGACGAGATAGGTCTCGACCGGCCGGTTGAAGTTCTTGCCGGCGATCTCGAAGCCCTTCAGCAGGTCGTAGGCGCCGATCGCGTAGACCAGCGAGGTGTCCTGGAAGAGGATGATGGTCTGCGTCAGCAGCACCGGCAGCATGTTGCGGAAGGCCTGCGGCAGCACCACCAGCTGCATCGTCTGGCGGTAGCTCATGCCCATCGCGTAGCCGGCGTAGACCTGGCCCTTGGGCACGCTCTGGATGCCCGCGCGCATGATCTCCGAGTAGTACGCGGCCTCGAACAGCGTGAAGGTCACGAAGGCCGAGAGCTCGGCGCCCATCGGCTTGCCCAGCAGCAGCGGGATCAGCAGGAAGAACCACAGGATCACCATGACCAGCGGGATGCTGCGCATGGTGTTGACGTAGGCCGCCGCGGGCGTCACCAGCCAGGGTTTGCCGGACAGGCGCATCAGCGCCAGCAGCGTGCCCAGGATGATGCCGCCGATCATCGCCACCAGCGTCAGCTGCAGCGAGAACAGCAGGCCCTTGACGATGAAGCCCGAGATGACGTCGGCGCTGAAGAAGCTGAAGTCGAGATTCATCGCTTCACTTCCCGCCGATCATGCCCGGCACGCGGACACGGTTCTCGATGACCAGCGCGACGCGGTTGATCGCGAAGGCCGAGAAGAAGTAGAGCACCGTCACCGCGAGGTACATCTCGATGTTGCGCGAGGTCTCCTCGCCGGCCTGCAGCGCGAACATCGTCAGCTCGGCGATGCTGACCGCGAAGGCCACCGACGAGTTCTTGATGATGTTCATCGCCTCGCTGGTCAGCGGCGGCACGATGATGCGGAAGGCCATCGGCAGCAGCACGTAGCGGTAGGTTTGCGGCAGCGTCAGGCCCATCGCCAGGCCGGCGTAGCGCTGGCCGCGCGGCAGGCTCTGGATGCCCGCACGCACCTGCTCGGAGATGCGCGCCGAAGTGAAGAAGCCGAGCGCGAAGACCACCAGCACGAAGCTCGGGAAGGCCTGCAGCGGCTTGAACAGCGCCGGCAGCGCGTGGTACCAGAGGAAGATCTGAACCAGCAGCGGGATGTTGCGGAACAGCTCGGTCCAGGCGTTGCCGAACCACACGAGCCGCCGGTCGGGCGTCGTGCGCAGGATGCCCATCAGCGAGCCGAAGACCAGCGCGACGATCAGCGCCAGCGCCGACACCGACAGCGTCCAGCCCCAGGCCGACATCAGCCAGTTCAGGTAGGTGATGTCGCCGCCGCGGCCGAAGCAGCCCGGCAGCACTTCACCGGTGACGGTCTCGGTGCAGAAGATCTGCCAGTCCCAGGTCACGCGCTCTCCTCAAAAACGAAACGAGGGCCCGCCCCGAGACGGGAGCGGGCCCGGCGCAAGACGCGTCAGCGCTTGGCGTACTCTTCCATCGGCTTGTCGTTCGGGGTCGCCCACGCGGCCTTGGTGGCGTCGTTGAGCGGCATGCCGATCTTGGCGTTGGTCGGCGGGATCGGCTGCAGGAACCACTTGTCGTAGGTCTTGGCCAGGTCGCCGCTCTTGATCTGCGCCTTGATGCTCTCGTCGACGGCGGCCTTGAAGGCGGCGTCGTCCTTGCGCAGCATGATCGCGATCGGCTCGACCGACAGCACTTCGCCGACGATCTTGAAGCCGGCCGGGTTCTTCGACGTGGCGATGTTCTTCGCCAGGATCGAGCCGTCCATCACGAAGGCGTCGGCGCGGCCCGACTCGAGCAGCAGGAAGCTGTCGGCGTGGTCCTTGCCGTAGACCTCCTTGAAGTCGACGCCGTTGGCGCGCTCGTGCTTGCGCAGCGTCTGCACCGAGGTCGTGCCGGTGGTCGTGGCGACGGTCTTGCCGACGAGCTGGGCGATCGAGTTGATGCCCGAGTCGGCCTTGACGGCGATGCGCACTTCCTCGACGAAGGTCGTGACGGCGAAGGCCACGTCCTTCTGGCGCGCGACGTTGTTCGTCGTCGAGCCGCACTCGATGTCGACGGTGCCGTTCTGCACCAGCGGAATGCGGTTCTGCGAGGTGACCGGCTGGTACTTGATGGTCAGGCTCGACAGGCCGAGCTTCTTGCGGATGTCGGAGAGCACCTTCTGGCAGACGTCGATGTGATAGCCGACGAACTTGCCGTCACCCAGCGTGTACGACAGGCCCGAGGACTCGCGCACACCCATCGTGACCGTGCCGGTCTCCTTGATCTTGGACAGGGTGTCGGCCTGGACGGCACCGACGGCCAGCAGCGTGGCTGCAGCCAGCAGCGTCTTCTTCATGAACTCTCCTTCGCAGTGAGAAGCAGGGGAAAGGCGGAATCGCTCATTTTAGGGATAGCACACGGACGAACGAAGCGTGCAACCCCGTGGAATGCATGAATCGGGCCACCGTGCCCCCCGATCGTCGCGCTTCAGCCTCGCTGCAGGAAGTCCCACAAGGCCTGCACGCCGGGCTTGGGATGGCGGGCGAACTCGGGACGTTCGCGGTAGATGCGCACGTCCATCGTCAGCTCGAAGCTGCCGGGCGCCGCCGCCGGCACCAGGCGCCGCGCCTCAAGCTCCTTGTGCACCGAGCTGGCCGGCAGGAAGGCCAGGCCGTGGCCTTCGAGCGCCATCGCCTTCAGGCCCTCGGCCATGTCGGTGACGTAGATCGGCTCGAGCTGCGCCGGCACCGGCGCCTGCTTGAGGATCAGCTCGACGAGGCGCGCCATGTAGGCGCCCGAGGCGTAGTTCAGCCAGGGCACACGCTCGTGGCCGGGCAGGCGGAACAGCGGCTGGCCGTCGGCGTCGGGCTTGGCGTAGGCGGCCAGGGTCTCGGTGCCCAGGCTCAGCATCTCGTAGCGGTCGGTGGACAGCTGCAGCGGCTGCGACGGGTGGTGGTAGGCGATCAGCAGGTCGCAGCCGCCTTCGGTCAGGCGCAGCACCGCATCGTGCACGTTCAGCCCGGTGAGCCGGCTCTTGATGTTGCCGAAGCGCTGGCGCAGGTCCATCAGCCAGTGCGGGAAGAAGGTGAAGGCCAGCGTGTGCGGCGCCGCGAACTCGATCATGTCCAGGCCCGCGGCCTGGTACGAGCGCATCATGTTGCGCGCCGAGGCCAGCGAACCCAGGATCTCCAGCGACTGGGCGTGGAAGGTCTCGCCGGCGGGCGTGAGCCGCGTCGGGTACGACGAACGGTCGACGAGGTCGATGCCGGCCCAGGCCTCCAGCGCCTGGATGCGGCGCGAGAACGCCGGCTGCGTGACGTGGCGCAGCTGCGCCGAACGCGAGAAGCTGCGGGTCTCGGCGAGGCTCACGAAGTCCTCGAGCCACTTGGTTTCCATCGGGCCAGTGTATGCAGTGCGGCGTCAGGCGCCGGCCGGCTCGCCGGCATCGTCGCGCGCGGCCTGCTGCAGCCGCCACATCTCGGCGTAGCGGCCGTCGCGCGCCAGCAGCTCGGCGTGGGCGCCGCGCTCGACGACGCGGCCGTGGTCGAGCACGACGATCTCGTGCGCGTCGACCACCGTCGACAGCCGGTGGGCGATGACCAGCGCCGTCTTGCCCTGCGCCGCGCTCTTCAGCTCGGCCTGGATCGCACGCTCGTTGGCCGAGTCCAGCGCCGAGGTCGCCTCGTCGAAGATCAGGATCGGCGGGTTCTTCAGCAGCGTGCGCGCGATCGCCACACGCTGCTTCTCGCCGCCGGAGAGCTTCAGGCCGCGCTCGCCGACCATCGTCTCGTAGCCCTTGGGCGTGGCGGCGATGAAATCGTGGATGTGCGCCGACCTCGCCGCCGCCTCGACCTCCTCGCGCGTGGCGCCGGGGCGGCCGTAGGCGATGTTGAACTCGACCGTGTCGTTGAACAGCACCGTGTCCTGCGGGACGATGCCGATCGCGCGGCGCAGGCTCTGCTGCGTGACGGCGCGGATGTCCTGGCCGTCGACCGTGATGCGCCCGCCGGTGACGTCGTAGAAGCGGTAGAGCAGCCGCGCCAGCGTCGACTTGCCGGCGCCCGAGGCGCCGACCACGGCCACCGTGCACCCGGCCGGGATCTCGAAGCTGACGCCGTGCAGGATCGGCCGCGCCGGGTCGTAGGCGAAGTCCACGCCCTCGAAGCGCACCGTGCCGGTGGCGACCTTCAGCTCGGCGGCACCGGGCGCGTCGGCGACCTCGCGCTCGCGCTCGAGCAGGTTGAACATCTTGTCCAGGTCGGTCAGCGCCTGCTTGATCTCGCGGTAGATCACGCCGAGGAAGTTCAGCGGGATGTACAGCTGGATCATGAAGGCGTTGATCATCACCAGGTCGCCCAGCGTCAGCCGGCCCTCGGCGACGCCGGCGGTGGCGCGCCACAGGATGCCCACCAGCGCCGCGGCGATGATCAGCTGCTGCCCGGTGTTGAGCAGGCTCAGCGTGCCCTGGCTCTTGATCTTGGCGCGCTGCAGCCGCTCCAGGCTCTCGTCGTAGCGCCGGGCCTCGAACTCCTCGTTGTTGAAGTACTTGACGGTCTCGTAGTTCAGCAGCGCGTCGACGGCGCGCGAGTGCGCGCTCGAGTCCAGCTCGTTCATCTGCCGCCGGAACTGCGTGCGCCACTCGGTGACGACGATCGTGAAGACGATGTAGAAAAGCAGCGCGCCGGCGGTGATCCAGGCGAACAGCGCGTCGAACTTCAGCGCCAGCAGGCCGAGCACCAGGCCGACCTCGATCAGCGTCGGCAGGATGCTGTAGAGCGAGTACGAGATCAGCGCCTGCACGGCACGCGTGCCGCGCTCGATGTCGCGTGTCATGCCGCCGGTCTGGCGCTCCAGGTGGAAACGCATCGACAGCGCATGCAGGTGGCGGAACACCTTCAGCGAGATGCTGCGCGAGGCGCCTTCGGTGGCGCGCGCGAAGATCAGCTCGCGCAGCTCGGTGAACACCGAGGTCGACAGGCGCAGCGCGCCGTAGGCGACGATCAGCCCGACCGGCACGACCAGCAGCGCCATCGTGTCGCCGGGCTTGATCGACATCGCGTCGACCAGCTCCTTCAGCAGCACCGGCACGCCGACGTTGGCGACCTTGGCCGCGACCAGGCAGGCCAGCGCGATCGACACCCGCCAGCGGTAGACCCAGAGGAAGGGCAGCAGGCGCGCGAGCGTCCGCCAGTCCGAGCGCGGCGCGCCCGGTTCGGGGGCCGGCGCCGGGGGAGCTCGCATGGAACGGGAGGCGGAACGCATGGGCCGGGATTGTCGCCGCGCAGCCGGCGCGGCGCCGGCCGCGGCCCGGCAGGCCACAATGCCGGCCGTCGTCTTTCCTGGAGCCTGTCCCGTATGAACGCCCCCGCAGCCTCGGCCGTCCCGCACATGCCCCCGGCCACGCTGCCCGACGGTGCCGAACTCGTGATGCGCGTGATGCCGATGCCCGCCGACGCCAACGCCAACGGCGACGTGTTCGGCGGCTGGATCATGGCGCAGGTGGATCTGGCCGGCGCCGTGCTGCCGGCGCGCGTGGCGCGCGGCCGCATCGCGACGGTGGCCGTCAACCAGTTCGTCTTCAAGCAGCCGGTGTCGATCGGCGACCTGCTGAGCTTCTATGCCCACGTCGAGCGCATCGGCAACACCTCGGTCACCGTGCACGTGCAGGTCTGGGCCGAGCGCAACCCGGCCGACCCGCAGATCGTCAAGGTGACCGAGGCCAACCTGACCTACGTCGCGATCACCGACGACGGCAAGCCGCGCACGATCCCCCGCTGACCGTGGCCCTCCGGCCGCCTGGCGGGCGCCGGGGACGGCATCACGCCGGCAGCAACACCCTCACCGCCAGCCCGCCGAGCGTGGCCGAACGCGTGACTTCGCACTGCGCGTGGTGCAGCGCGACGATGCGCCGCACGATGGACCAGCCCAGGCCGCTGCCGCTGGCCTCCTGGCCGAGCACACGGAAGAATCGTTCGCCCAGGCGCGCGATGTCGGCCTCGGCCATGCCGGGGCCGCTGTCCTCGACGGTCAGCACGACGGTGCTGCCGTGGCGCGCGACCGTGGCGCGCACCGTCGCGCCGGCCGGGCTGTAGCGCAGCGCGTTCTCGACGAGGTTGCGGATCAGCACCGACAGCAACGCCTCGACGCCGTCGACACGCAGATCGCCGTCGGCGTCCAGCTCGAGCTGCTGACGGCGTGCCAGCGCCTGCGGCGCCAGCGCGGCGGCGACGCGCCGCGCGACCGCGTCCAGCGCCACCAGCGCCACGGCCGGCGCCTGGCCGCCGGCGTCCAGCCGGGCCAGCGTCAGCAGCTGTTCGACGAGGCGCACGGCGCGGTCGCAGCCTTCGATCGTCGATTGCAGCGCGTGGCGGCGGCGTTCGCCGTCGGCCTCGCCCAGCGCCACCTGGGCCTGGGTGCGGATCGCGGCGATCGGCGTGCGCAACTCGTGCGCGGCGTCGGCGGTGAAACGGCGCTCGGTCTCGACCATGCGCGCGATGCGCTCGAACAGGCTGTTGAGCTCGTCGAGCATCGGCCGCATCTCGCTGGGCGCGTCGGCCACCTCGACCGGCTGCAGCGCCTGCGGCTCGCGTTCAGCCAGCGTCGCGCCCAGGCGGCGCAGCGGCGCGGTGCCGGCACGCACCGCCCACCAGACGCCCAGGCCGAGCAACGGCAGGCCCAGCGCCAGCGGCCACAGCGTGCCCCACAGCAGCGCGCCAAGGATCGAGCGGCGCGAGTCCAGGTGCTCGGCGACAAAGACCTGCACGTCGCGCTCGGCGCCGCGGGCGCTGAACAGGCGCCAGACCTCGCCGTCGATGCGCACCAGGCCGAAACCGTCGCGGTCCTGGCGCAGCGGCCGCCCGCCCGGCCCCAGACCGTCGAGCCGGGCCTCGGGCGCGTTGGCCGAACGCTGCACCAGCCGCCCTTCGTGCCAGACCTGGAAGGCCACGCGCGGCGAATAGTGGCGCAGCGCGGCGATGCCGAAACGGTCGTCGTCCTCGTGGTCGTGGCGCTGGCGCCTGGCCTCGCGTTTGGCGGCGTGACGCGCGGCGTGCGCGGCGTCGCGCGCTTCGCGCCGGCGCTGCTCGGCGGCGCGGTCGCGATGGTCGTCGTCGTCATCGTCGTCGTCCGCGTCCTCGATCGTGCGCACCTGCTGGGCGACAAGCAGCGTCGCGGCCTGCGCCAGGTGGGCGTCGAGCAATTCGCTCAGTTCGCGCCGCGTGTCGCGGAAGGTGATGGCCAGCGTCGCCAGCCAGAGCACGGCCACCAGGCCGAGCACCAGCAGCAGCAGCCGGCCCTGCAGCGAACGCGGCACGAGGCGCCTCATTCGCCGGGCAGCAGGTAGCCGACGCCGCGCACCGTCTGCACGAGCTCGGCGCCGAGCTTGCGCCGCAGGTGGTGCACGTGCACCTCGACGGCGTTGCTCTCGACCTCGCGGCCCCAGCGGTACAGATGCTGCTCGAGCTGCTCGCGCGTCAGCACGCGCCCGGCGTTGAGCATCAGCGCGTGCAGCAGGTCGAACTCGCGCTGCGACAGCACGACCGGCTCGCCGCCCCGCGTGACGGTGCGCGCCGCCGGGTCGAGCACGACCTCGCCGGCGGCCAGCAGGTCCTGCGTCTGGCCGTGGGCGCGACGGATCAGCGCACGCAGCCGCGCAGCCAGCTCGTCCAGGTCCACCGGCTTGACGACGTAGTCGTCGGCGCCGCTGTCCAGGCCGATGACGCGGTCGCTGACGGCGTCGCGCGCGGTCAGCACCAGCACCGGAAGGCGCACGCCGGCCCGGCGGGTCTCGGCCAGCACCTCCAGGCCGTCCTTGCGCGGCAGGCCCAGGTCCAGCACCGCGGCGGCGTGCACCGCCGAGCGCAGCTCGCGCGACGCGGCCTCGCCGTCGCGCACCCAGTCGACCTGGAAGCCGGCTTGAGTGAGCCCGGCGCGAAGGCCGTCACCGAGCAGCGGATCGTCTTCGACGAGCAGGATGCGCATGGTGGGGATGCTAAGCCTGGCGGAGCCGGCTCAGTCGTCGTCGCCGTCGGGCGCGCCACCCTGGCGCGCCGGGCCGTGGTGGCCGGCCGAGGCCACCGCAGCGTCGGCGTCCGCGGCGCCGACATCGCGCCACTGCAGCACCCAGAAGCCCAGCACCGCAGCCAGCAGCAGTGCCGCGACGCTGCGCCACGACGAGCGGATGGCCTGCTCCGGCGGCGCGATCTTCAGCCCGTCGACCATGCTGCGCGGCAGGTTCTCGCCGGTCATGCGGCTGGCCAGCAGCACGCCGACGACGTGGCCGATGGCGGTCAGCAGGAAGACGTTGGCGGCCAGCTCGTGCAGCTCCTCGACCCATTCGCCGCCGACGTCCTGCTGCAGCGCCCAGCCGCTGGCGCCGAGCACCAGGCCCATCATCAGCAGCACGACGATCGCCAGCGCGCTGGCCGGGTTGTGGCCGACGTGGTGCTCGGGTGTGCGCCGGGCGACGTTCTTCAGGTAGCGCAGCACCGCGCCCGGGCCGGTGACGAAGTCGCCGAAACGCGCGTGGCGCGTGCCCACCAGGCCCCAGACCAGGCGCCAGACGATCAGCCCGGCCAGCGTGTAGCCCAGCGTCTCGTGCAGCAGCGCATGGCGCTCGCTCTCTGACGTCAGCCAGGCACCGGCGAAGCAGACGACGATGAGGCCGTGGAACAGGCGCACCGGCAGGTCCCAGACCAGACGGCGCTGGCGGTCGTTGGAAGCGTTCATTTCGGGATCTTCACGTCGTCTTCTTCGAAATCGCCTTGTTCGGCGCGCGGATGGCAGGCGGCGCAGTTGGCCGGGCTGCCGACGGCCTTGCGCTTCCAGACCGCGGCGCGCACCTCGTCGTGCTTGCGCTCGAACCAGGCGCTGCGCGTGATGCGATCCTCGGGCGGCGCGGTGCGCGCGCGACGGCTGGCGTTGGCGTCCAGCCAGGCGGCGATGCTCGCCTGCGTCGCGGCGTCGATCGAGGCGTCGCTGCCGTAGTGCTGGTCCAGGCCGGCCATCAGGCGCTTCCAGGACTCCGCCGGCAGCATGCCGGCCGGGTAGGCGATGTGGCAGGAGCCACCGCATTCCTGCTCGTAGGCCGGCAGCGGGGCGACGGCGGCGCGGCGGTCGCGGCGCTCGTGGCGTTCGTGCTCGTCGTCGCCGTGGCGGTGAGCCCAGGCGGCGGCGGCGCCGGCCAGACCGGCGACGAGCAGTGCGGCACTGGCCAGCGCGAGGCTGCGGGTCGCAAACAGCTTCTTCATCGTGGCCTCACTTCAGCGTCAGCAGCCAGGCCAGCACGTCGGCCTTCTCGGCCGGGGTGCAGGCGCGTTCGAGCACGTCCTTGCAGTTGCGGCGGAACCACTTCTCGACCTTGGCCTCGTCGCTGAAGCGCTTCGGGTTCGCGGCGGGCGCCAGCGGCGCGATCGTGCGGTTCGTGCTGGCGTGTCGGCCTTCGGCGGTGGGGCGCTCGGCGTGGCAGGACGCGCAGCTCCAGTCGTTGGCGTGGCGCGCGGCGTACCACTGCTGGCCACGCGCGGCGTCGGGCGCGCGGCCGGCTTCGGCGGCGTAGCGCGCGAGCAGGTCGTTGGGGGCGGCCAGCGTCGGGCAGGCGGCGAGCACGGCGACAACGGCGACCGCGGTGGTGGCGACGACGGCGCGCGAGGGCAGGCGGAATCGGCGGGATCGGGACGGGTGGTTCATGGCAGCTCTCCTTGGGACGGGATGCTGCCGGGGGCGTCTTAGGGTCCTCTTAAGCTCGCGGCCGCGCCGCGGCTTGCGCCTAGAATCGCGCCCGCACTCGTCATCGGGGAGTAGCCGCCCTGCCGCCCGGCAGGGGTCCGCGCCAACACGCTTGGCCCTCAGGGGCCATGGTCCGGACAGCCCCCAGCCTGGCAAGACCGCTGACTGCGCCGCCTCCGAATGGGCCGGGGTCGCGGCGTGGTCAAGCTCCGGTCATGCCGGCCCGTATCGGATTCGTCTCTTGGAAGCCTTCCTGATCTCCACCGGCCTCGTCGCGCTCGGCGAAATGGGCGACAAGACGCAGCTGCTGGCGATGCTGCTGGCCGCGCGCTTCAAGCGCCCGGTGCCCATCATCCTCGGCGTGCTCGTCGCCACCCTCGTCAACCACGCGCTGGCCGGCATCGTCGGCGACACCGTCGCACGCTGGATGGGCCCGGACCTGCTGCGCTGGGTGATCGGCGGCAGCTTCCTCGCGATGGCGGTGTGGATGCTGATCCCCGACGAGGCCGACGAGGTCGAGGGCGGCACCGGGCGCTTCGGCGTCTTCGGCACGACGGTGATCGCGTTCTTCCTCGCCGAGATGGGCGACAAGACGCAGATCGCCACCGTCGCGCTGGCGGCCCGGTTCAGCGACCTGTGGGCGGTGGTCGCCGGCACCACCTTCGGCATGATGCTGGCCAACGTGCCGGCGGTCTTCTTCGGCGACCGCGTCAGCCGGCTGGTGCCGATGCGTGTCGTGCACGCCGTCAGCGCCGCGATCTTCGCGGTGCTGGGCGTGCTGACGCTGCTGAACGTCGGCAGCTTGTTCTGAGACGCCCGGGCGCGGCCCGCACCGGGCGGGCCGTCAGCCGCCGCTGGGGTCACGCGCCACTGGGGGGTCAGGTCTCACGAGACCTGACCCCGTCTTCTGAGGCGTCGGCGGACGGCCTTGCAGGCCGCGCCGGGCGCCGCTGGGGTCAGGTCTCACGAGACCTGACCCCGTCTTCTGGGGCGTCGGCGGACGGCCTTGCAGGCCGCGCGGGGCCACATGGCCCGGCCCCTCGGGCGTAGCGAGCGAATGCGAGCTTGGGGGCTCAATCAATGAAGAAGTCGGGGATGAAGTTCTTCGTCCCCGGGACGACGGCGTAAGGGTCGAGGTCGGTCACGCCGTTGGCGGCCAGCAGCTCGTCGTCGATGAAGAAGTTGCCGGTCGTCGCCCGGGCGTCGCTGGTCAGGATGAACCAGGCGGCGTCGGCCAGGATCTCGGGCTTGCGGCAGAGCTTGACGTCCACGCCCGGGATCATCTGCAGCGCCGCGGTGGCGATCGCGGTGCGCGGCCACAGGCTGTTGACGGCGATGCCCAGCGGGCGGAACTCGCCGGCGTGGCCCAGCGTGCACTCGCTCATGCCGTACTTGGCCATCGTGTAGGCGACGTGGCCCTTGAACCAGTGCTCGCGCATCGAAAGCGGCGGGCTCATGTTCAGCACGTGCGGGTTGCGGCCGGCGCGTGCGCTGGCCGTCAGCGCCGGCAGACAGGCCTGGGTGCAGGCGTAGGTGCCGCGCACGTTGACGCCGAACATCAGGTCGAAACGCTTCATCGGCGTCGCCGCGGTCGGCGTCAGGCTGATCGCGCTGGCGTTGTTGACCAGGATGTCGATGCCGCCGAAACGTTCGACGGCCGCGGCCACCGCCGCGGCGACGGCCGCGTCGTCGCGGATGTCTGTCGGCACGGCCAGCGCCTGGCCGCCGGCGGCACGCACCTGCTCGGCGGCCTCGTGCACGGTGCCGGGCAGCTTGGGGTTCGGATCGCTGGTCTTGGCCACCAGCACGACGTTGGCGCCGTCGCGCGCCGCGCGCAGCGCGATCGCCAGGCCGATGCCGCGACTCGCGCCGGTGATGAACAGCGTGCGGCCCTGCAGGCTGCGGGTATCGCTCATGCGGTCGTCTCCTCTTTCTTTCTGATGGCCGGCCAGACACGGCCGGCGACGTGTTCGGCGATGACGGCCGCGCAATAGCGGTACGCCGGTTCGCCGGGATGGAAACCGTCGACGGCCATGACCTGGGGCTCGAGCTGCAGCCCCATGTCGACACGCGACACACCCGGGTAGGCCGCAGCCCAGCGGTCCAGCGCCCGGTCGTGGCGCACCGCCTCGCTGCCGGCGCACCAGCGCAGCGGTTGCGGCAGGCCGGGAAACTGGTGCACCGGCGGCAGCGCGGCGAAGGCAACGTGGCGCACGTGCAGCGCACCGCGCAGCCAGTCCGCCAGGCGCTCGCGCGCGGCGATCGCGTGGTGCAGCGGCACGCGGTCGACGATGTCGTTGACGCCGGTGACGATGACGGCAACGTCGAAGCTCGGCAGGTCCTCGCGCTGCAGCAGGTGCAGCGTCTGCGCCGTCGTCATGCCGGAGCGCGCGACGAGGCGCCAGTCGACCCGCGCCTGGGCACGTTCGGCGATCAGCTCGGCCATCGGGTGCGCCAGCGCCGCACGCTGGTGCAGCACGCCGACGCCGGCCGCCGACGAGTCGCCGGCGATCAGCAGCCGCAGCCGCGGGCCTTCGCCGCAGCTTCCGTGTCGTTCCCCGTCGGCCTCGGGCAGCTTGGGCATTCGCTGGCGGGTGTGCACGGCCTGGGCCAGCAGCAGCGGGGTCAGCATCAGCATCACGGCACGGGACATGGTCGGCTCCTTCCGAAGGACGGTGGGGTCAACGCGGGGATTCGCGGCGGGCAAACACTCCTGGCAGGGCGCCACGCGGGCGCCGGTTCGGTCGGGTCACACGATGCGAAGCGCGTGCCAGACCGGGAATCGGTTCGAGGGGGGCGCCGCGGCGCCGCCCCGTGGGTCAGAACTTGCTGAAGTCGGGCTTGCGCTTCTGGAAGAAGGCCTGGAAGGCCTCCATCGCTTCGGGGCTGCGCAAACGTCGCGTGAAACGTTCGCCTTCGGTGCGCATCGCCTCCAGCACCGCGGCGCGCGTCGGGCCACGCAGCAGCTGCTTGCTCTCGCGCACGGCACCCGGCGGCAGCGCGTTGAAACGCTCCGCGACGCGGCGCGCGTGAGCGACCACTTCGCCGGCCGGCAGCACGGCGTTGGCGATGCCGCAGTCCACCGCCTGCTCGGGCGTGAAGGCGTCACCGAGCAGCAGCTTCTCGGCGGCACGGGCGTGGCCCATCAGCTGCGGCACCATCAGGCTGGACGCGAACTCCGGCACCAGCCCCAGGCTGGTGAACGGCATCGCCAGCCGCGCCTCGTCGCTGACGTAGACGAAGTCGCAGTGCAGCAGCATCGTCGTGCCGATGCCGATGGCCGCGCCGGTGACGGCGGCGACGACCGGCTTGTCGCAGTTCAGCAGCGCGCGCATGAAGCGGAAGACCGGCGAGTCCATCGCCTCGGGGCCCTCGGCCGGCGGCCGCGCCATGAAGTCCTCGATGTCGTTGCCCGAGGTGAAGATCCCGGGCTGGCCGGTGATCAGCACTGCGCGCACGGCCGGGTCGGCGACCGCGGCTTCCAGCGCCGCGGCCATCGTCTCGTACATCGCGATCGTCAGCGCGTTCTTCTTCTCGGGGCGCGCGATCTCGATCGTCGCGACGCCCGCGAGCGTGGCGGTCTTGATGCTCATGCGTGTCTCCTCCGGGGTTGGGGGCCCGCGCCGGGCCGCCGCGGCGCGGGCGTGGGCTTCAGCAGCGCTCCAGGATACCGGCGGCGCCCTGCCCCCATGCCGATGCACATCGTCACCATGCCGTACTTGAGCTGCTTGCGGCGCAGCGCGTGCACGACGGTGGCGGCGCGGATCGCGCCGGTGGCGCCCAGCGGGTGGCCCAGCGCGATCGCGCCGCCCATCGGGTTGACCTTGGCGCGGTCGAGCTTGAGCGAATCGATCACCGCCAGCGACTGCGCGGCGAAGGCTTCGTTCAGCTCGATCCAGTCGAGGTCGTCCTGGCTGATGCCGGCTGCACGCAGCGCCGCCGGGATGGCCTCGATCGGGCCGATGCCCATGATCTCCGGCGGCACGCCGCGCACCGCGAAGCTGACGAAACGCGCCAGCGGCTTCAGGTCGAAGGTCTTCAGCGCCTTCTCGCTGCAGACGATCAGCGCGCCGGCGCCGTCGCTGGTCTGCGAGCTGTTGCCGGCGGTGACGCTGCCCTTGGCGGCGAACACCGGCTTCAGCTTGGCCAGGCCTTCGAGCGAGGTGTCGCGGCGCGCGCCCTCGTCGAGGGTGACGGTGCGCGTCTTCGTGATCACCTGGCCGGTGGCGAGATCGGGCTGGCGGTCGACGACGGTGAACGGGGTCATCTCGTCGGCGAACTCGCCGGCGTCCATCGCGCGGATCGCACGCTGGTGCGACTCGAGCGCGAACGCGTCCTGGGCCTCGCGGCCGACCTTCCACTGCTGGGCGACCTTCTCCGCCGTCAGGCCCATGCCGTAGGCGATGCCGATGTTCTCGTCGCGGGCGAAGACCTCGGGGTTGAAACTCGGCTTGTTGCCGCCCATCGGCACCAGGCTCATGCTCTCGGCGCCGCCGGCGATCATCACGTCGGCCTCACCGACGCGGATGCGGTCGGCGGCCATCTGCAGCGCGGTGATGCCGCTGGCGCAGAAGCGGTTGACGGTGACGCCGCCCACCGAGTGCGGCAGGCCGGCGAGCACCATCGCGGCACGCGCCATGTTCATGCCCTGCTCGCCTTCGGGGAAGCTGCAGCCGATGACCGCGTCCTCGATGGCCTTCGGGTCCAGCGATGGCACCTGCGACAGCGCGTGGCGCACCGCGGCGACGAGCAGGTCGTCGGGCCGCGTGTTCTTGAAATAGCCGCGGCCGGACTTGCCGATCGGGGTGCGCGTGGCGGCGACGATGTAGGCGTCTTGCACTTGCTTGCTCATGGCGAGCTCCTTGGGTTGCGTTGTCCCGCCGACGCGGGCGTATCTCGTTCGACCCCCTCTCCCGCTTGCGGCAGAGGGCCTTGATTTGCTCCCTCTCCCGCTTGCGGGAGAGGGTTGGGGTGAGGGCTGCGCGCCTGCAGCCGCTCCAGGATCACGGCCAGTACCGCGTCCGTCTCCGCCAGAACCTGGCGGTTATCGAAACGCAGCACCTCGAAACCGGCCCGCTGCAGCGCTGCGGTTCGTCGTGCGTCAGCCGCCACGGCGTCCGGCTCGTAATGCTGGCCACCATCGACTTCGACGACGAGCATGGCATCCAGGCAGGCGAAGTCGGCGAAGAAAGGGCCTTGCGGATGCTGGCGACGAAACTTGTGGCCTGCGAGGCGGCGGTCGCGCAGGCGCGACCACATCAGGCGCTCTGCTTCGGTCGAGTTCTGCCGCAGCGCGCGCGCCCTCACCCCGGCCCTCTCCCGCGAGCGGGAGAGGGAGGAAGAGGAGGCGCGCACAGGCATCACCGCGGCCCCTTCAGTTCCTGACCGGCTTGCCGGTTTGCAGCATGCCCATGATGCGTTCCTGGGTCTTGGGGTTGTCCAGCAGCGAGCAGAAGCGCTCGCGCTCCATCGTCATCAGGTACTCCTCGGTCACCAGCGAGCCGGCGTCGACGTCGCCGCCGCAGCAGACCTCGGCGATCAGCGTCGCGATGTGGAAGTCGTGCGCGCTGATGAAGCCGCCGTCGCGCATGTTGGCGAGCTGGCCCTTGATCGTCGCCAGCGCGTTGCGGCCGGCCGCCGGGAAGGCCACCTTCGCCGGCGGGCGCCAGCCGCTGTCGGCCATCGCCTTGGCCTGGGCCGTGGCGACGAACAGCAGCTCGTCCTTGTTCGGCACGATGACGTCACCGTCGATCAGGTAGCCGAGCTTGCGCGACTCGATGGCGCTGGTGCCCACCTTGGCCATCGCGGCGTTGGTGAAGCCGTCGGTCAGGAACTTCAGGATGTCGGCGTTGGCGTTGCCGGCCGCCGCCATCTGCGCGGCGCGGCGCGCGATGTAGGTCAGGCCGCCGCCCGCCGGCAGCAGGCCGACGCCGACCTCGACGAGGCCGACGTAGGTTTCCATCGCCGCGACACGGCGCGAGGCGTAGACCGACAGCTCGCAGCCGCCGCCCAGCGCCAGGCCGCGCATCGCCGCGACCACCGGCACCTGCGCGTAGCGCATCTTCAACACCGCGTCCTGCAGCTTCTTGACCTCGGGCGCGATGCCCTTGGAGCCGGACTTCATGAACACCGGCAGCATCGACTCGAGGTTGGCGCCGGCCGAGAACACGTCGTCCGGCGACCAGATCACCAGCGCCTTGTAGCCGGCTTCGGCGAGTTCGATGGCCTTCACCAGGCCTTCGGTCACCGCCTGGCTGATCAGGTGCAGCTTGCAGGTGATGCTGAGGATCAGCACCTCGCCGTCGAGCGTCCAGACGCGCACGTCTTCATTGCGGAAGACCTCGGTGCCGGATTCGAGCGCGCCCTTGGCGCCCGAGCCGAGCACGTTCTCCGGGAAGTGCTGACGGCCGTAGACCGCCAGCGCGCTGCGCGGCACGAAGGCCTGGCGCGACGGGCTCCACGACCCGGCGGCGGTGTGCACGCCGCCGGCCTCGGCGACCGGGCCCTCGAAGACCCAGGCCGGCAGCGGCGCCGACGACAGCGCCTTGCCGGCGTCGATGTCGGCCTTGACCCATTCCGCGACCTGCTTCCAGCCGGCGGCCTGCCAGAGCTCGAACGGGCCCTGCTGCATGCCGAAGCCCCAGCGCATCGCGAAGTCGACGTCGCGCGCGTTGTCGGCGATCGCCTCCAGGTGCACCGCGGCGTAGTGGAAGGCGTCGCGCAGGATGGCCCACAGGAACTGCGCCTGCGCGTTGCTGCTCTCGCGCAGCAGCTTCAGGCGGTCGGCCGGCGCCTTCTTCAGCATGCGCGCGACGATCTCGTCGGCCTTGCCGGTCGAGGGCACGTACTCGCCGCTGGCGAAGTCCAGCCGCAGGATGGTCTTGCCGTCCTTGCGGTAGAAGCCGGCGCCCGACTTCTGCCCCAGCGCGCCCTTGTCGATCAGCGCCTTCAGGACCGGCGGCGTGGCGTAGCTGGGGTAGAAAGGGTCGTCGGCGAGGTTGTCCTGCAGCGTCTTGATGACGTGCGCCATCGTGTCCAGGCCGACCACGTCCGCGGTGCGGAAGGTGCCCGAGCTGGCGCGGCCGAGCTTCTTGCCGGTCAGGTCGTCGACGACCTCGACCGTCAGGCCGAACTGCTGCGCCTCGTGGATCGTCGCCAGCATGCCGGCGATGCCGACGCGGTTGGCGATGAAGTTCGGCGTGTCCTTGGCGCGCACGACGCCCTTGCCGACCGCGGTGGTGACGAAGGCCTCGAGCTGGTCCAGCACCTCGGGCTGCGTCGCCGGGGTGGCGATCAGCTCGACGAGGTACATGTAGCGCGGCGGGTTGAAGAAGTGGATGCCGCAGAAGCGCGGGCGGATCGCTTCCGGCAACGCCTCGGCGAGCTTGGTGATCGACAGGCCCGAGGTGTTGCTGGCGACGATGGCGTGCGGCGCCAGCGAGCCGGCGATTCGCTCGTACAGCGCCAGCTTCCAGTCCATGCGCTCGGCGATGGCCTCGATGACGAGGTCGCACTCGGCGAGCAGGTGCAGGTGTTCCTCGTAGTTGGCCTGGACGATGCGCGCGGCGTCCTCGGGCACGCCCAGCGGCGCGGGCTTGAGCTTCTTCAGGCCGTCGACGGCCTTGGTGACGACGCCGTTCTTCGGGCCATCTTTCGCCGGCAGGTCGAACAGCACGACCGGCACGTTGACGTTGACCAGATGGGCGGCGATCTGCGCGCCCATCACGCCGGCGCCGAGCACGGCGACCTTGCGGACGTGGAATCGATTCACGGATTGCTCCTGGTTGGTGTTCATTCGACCCGCTGCCAGGTCTGGTTGCGATAGAAGGGCCCGATGAAGCCGCGCACCTCGAGCGTCTTGCCGCCGTCCTTGGGCGTCAGGCGCACGCGGTAGCTCTTGCCGTTGTTCGGGTCGAGGATCGTGCCGCCGTCCCAGTAGGACTCGTCGGCGTTCTTGCGCACGTTCTCGAGGATGGTCATGCCCAGCACCGGCTGGCCCTTGCGGGCGTCGCTGCACTTGTCGCACTTGCTGTCCTGCTTGGCGGGGTCGAGCAGCTTCTCGATGCGCCCGCCGAGCACGCCGCCGTTGTCGACGATGCGCACCAGCGACTTCTCCTTGCCGGTCTCGTCGTCGATCGTGCGCCACAGGCCTTGCGGCGTGGCCTGGGCCATCGCCACCGACGACGCGGCGGCGAGTGCGAGAGCGATCCAGTTGCGCGTGTGCATGCTTTGTCTCCTTCGTTGTCGCGGGACTCGGGCGGGCCCGTCGGGGGTCAGAACAGCGACTCGTCCATCGCCATCAGCGCGTCGGAACCCGAACGCGCCGTGCGGATCAGGCCGGCGGTCTCGGGCAGCAGCTTGGCGAAGTAGAAGCGCGCGGTGTGCAGCTTGGCGGTGTAGAACGGGTCGCCCGAGCCCTGCTTCTCCAGCGCCACCTTGGCCATGCGCGCCCAGAAGTAGGCGAACACGAGGTGGCCGCAGACACGCAGGTAGTCGACCGCGGCGGCACCGACCTCGTCGGTGTTGCGCATCGCCTTCATGCCGAGCTCGGTCGTCAGCTTGGTCACCTTGTCGCCCAGGTCGGCCAGCGGGTTGACGAACTCCTGCATCGATTCGTTGACGCCCTCTTCCTCGATGAACTCGGCGACGATCCTGCCGAACTTCTTCAGCTTCTTGCCGTTGTCGCCCAGCACCTTGCGGCCCAGCAGGTCCAGCGACTGCACGGTGTTCGTGCCTTCGTAGATCATGTTGATGCGCGCGTCGCGCACGAACTGCTCGATGCCGGTGCCGCGGATGTAGCCGCTGCCGCCGAAGACCTGCATGCAGTGCGAGGTCGCGATCCAGGCGTTGTCGGTCATGAAGGCCTTGACGATCGGCGTGAGCAGCGCGACGAGGTCGGCGCACTCGGCGCGTTCGTCCTCGTCGTCCGAGGCGATCTCGCGGTCCAGCAGCAGCGCGGTGTACAGCGCCAGCGCACGGCCGCCCTCGGCGTAGGCGCGCGCGGTCAGCAGCATCTTGCGCACGTCGGGGTGCACGATGATCGGGTCGGCCGGCTTGTCCGGCGCCTTCGGGCCGGTGAGGCTGCGCATCTGGATGCGGTCCTTGGCGTAGGCCACGGCCATCTGGTAGGCCGTCTCGGTCAGGCCCAGGGCCTGGCAGCCGACGCCCAGGCGGGCGGCGTTCATCATCACGAACATCGCCTGCAGGCCGCGATTGGGCTCGCCGACCAGCGTGCCGACGGCGCCTTCCAGCGACAGCTGGCAGGTCGCGTTTCCGTGGATGCCCATCTTGTGCTCGACGGCGGTGCAGTAGATGCCGTTGCGCTCGCCGATCGAGCCGTCGGCCGCGACCTGGAACTTGGGCACGACGAACAGCGAGATGCCCTTGCTGCCGGCCGGCGCGTCCGGCAGGCGCGCCAGCACCAGGTGCACGATGTTCGGCGTGATGTCGTGCTCGCCGGCGGAGATGAAGATCTTCTGGCCGGTGATCCTGTACGTGCCGTCGGGCTGCGGCTCGGCCTTGGTGCGCAGCATGCCGAGGTCGGTGCCGCAGTGCGGCTCGGTCAGGCACATCGTGCCGGTCCACTCGCCGCTGGTCAGCTTGGGCAGGTAGGTGTTCTTCTGCCACTCGGTGCCGTGCGCGCTGAGGCACTCGTAGGCGCCGTGCGACAGGCCGGGATACATCGTCCAGGCCTGGTTGGCCGAGTTCAGCATCTCGTACAGGCACTGGTTCAGCAGCACCGGCAGGCCCTGGCCGCCGAAGGCCGGGTCGCAGCTCAGCGCGGGCCAGCCGCCTTCGACGTACTGCTCGTAGGCCTGCTTGAAGCCCTTGGGCGTGCGCACCGCGTGCGTCGCGGGGTCCAGCGTGCAGCCTTCGGCGTCGCCGCTGGCGTTGATCGGCGCGGCCACGCCGGCGGCGAACTTGCCGGCCTCCTCGATGACGGCGTTGATCGTGTCGGCGTCGATCTCGGCGTGACGCGGCAGCTGCTTGAGCGTCGAGGCGACGTCGAGCACCTCGTGCATGACGAACTGCAGGTCGCGAAGCGGCGGGGTGTAAGACATGGAAGCGCTCCTGGAGAGGATGTGAGACGGAATTCAGGTCCGCGTTTCGGGGGCCGCCGGCGGCTGCCAGTCGGCGACGAGGCGCTCGAAGCCGCGCCGCGCGCGGTCGAGCACCCCGGTGTTGCGCAGCAGCCGGGCATCGTGGTGCAGCGCGAGGATCAGCCCGTGCATCTCGAACAGCAGCTGCGACGGGTCGGTTTCGGGACGAAGATGGCCTTCCTCGACGGCCATCGCGATCGCGCGCTGCAGCGCCAGGTGCCAGGCGCGCACCATCGAGACGAGCGCGTCGCGCACCGGGCCGGGCCGGTCGTCGAACTCGACCGCGCCGCTGATGTAGATGCAGCCCGAGTCCAGCTCGACCGAGACGCGACGGATCCAGCGCTCGAACAGCGCCCGCAGCCGCGGCAGGCCGCGCGCCTCGGCCATCGCCGGGAAGAAGACCTCTTCCTCGAAACGCGTGTGGTACTCGCGGATGACCGAGATCTGCAGCTCCTCGCGCGAGCCGAAGTGGGCGAAGACGCCCGACTTGCTCATCTGCATCATCTCGGCGAGCGTGCCGATCGACAGCCCCTCCAGCCCCATGTGCGAGGCCAGGCCCAGCGCCGCGTCGAGGATCGCGGCGCGGGTCTGCTGACCCTTCTGCAGCGATTTCGCCGACGGCTGGCGGGAGGTGGTGGAAGAGGCCAAGTTTCGATGGGCAAAAAATCGAACGATCGTTCTATTTTGCCGATTCGGGCTTGCGCCGACCAGCCATTGGGGGCATTGCCCCGGGAAAGTCCCTAGAGGGTCGCGAGCCCCCCCTGCCTGTCATCAAAGCGTGGTTGCGACGGGCACGGATCTTGTTTACGCTGCCCGTTCATGGATGTGCTGCAACTCGATGTGTCGGGTCGGCCACAGGCGTGGATCACGCCTCGCGAGGCCGCGGTCCTTTATGCCAGCGACGGCATCGCCTGGACGCTGGGCAAGGCTTTCCAGGTGCTGCGCGGCGGCATCCAGCGCGCCACCGGGCTGCAGTCGCGCATCGAGGTGCACCCGATCATCGCGGTGCGCGGCGCGATCCCCAGCCGCGCCTGGCGGCACACGCCGGCGATCACCAACCACAAGCTGTTCGTGCGCGACCGCGGCATCTGCGCCTACTGCGGCGGCCACTTCGCGTTCGACGACCTGACGCGCGAGCACATCGTGCCGGTCTCGCGCGGCGGTGCCGACAGCTGGATGAACTGCATCACCGCCTGCCGCGGCTGCAACGGCCACAAGGCCGACCGCCTGCCCGAAGAGGCGCACATGACGCTGCTGTACCTGCCCTACGTGCCCAGCCTGCACGAGGACATGATCCTGCGCGGCCGGCGCATCGTCGCCGACCAGATGGACTTCCTGCTGGCCTCGGTGCCTCGCAGCAGCCGGCTGCACAGCTGAACGGCCGCCGCGACGCCGCGGCGCGCAACGTATCTTTACCGCCTCCGGTCTTCAGCCGCGCCTTCCACGGCGCGGCTTTGCGGCACCATCGGCGTGTCAACGCGCCCCGGCCGGGGACGTTGCACTGTCATGAGGAGGTTCCCCGCGATGAAGCGCCTGATCGCCGCCGCCGCCGTGCTGGCACTGGCGGCCTGTTCCACCACCAGCCCCGACGTCATCAGCCCCGGTGACGCGCAGCGCATGAGCACCGTCATCGACGCCACCGTGCTGTCGACCCGGCCGGTCGTCGTCGAAGGCTCGCAGAGCGGCATCGGCGGCGTCAGCGGCGGCGTGATCGGCGGCATCGCCGGCTCCAGCGTCGGTGGCCGGCGCGAGAGCGTCGCCGTCGGCGTGCTCGGCGCGGTGGCCGGCGCCGTCGTCGGCAACGCCGTCGAGCGCATGGGCACGCGCGAGGACGCGGTCGAGATCCTCGTGCAGCTGCGCAGCGGCGAACGCCGCGCCATCGTGCAGGCCAAGGGCAACGAGAACCTCCAGCCCGGCGACGCGGTCATCATCGTGACCACCGGCGGCAAGGTGCGCGTGAGCAAGGCGCCGCAGGTTACGCGCGCCCAGTAACACGCGGGCGCGGCCGGCTCAGGCCAGCATCTGCGGCAGGTCGGCGAAGCTGGTCGCCACCGGCACCACGTCGACCGGCCGGCCCAGCTGGCGCTCGATCTGCGAGCGCGAGACGATCCCCCGCAGCCGCGGCGGCACGCCCGGGCCGCCGCCGTCGACCACCAGCAGGTGGTTGCGCCCCAGGCGCTTGAGCGTGGCCACCAGATGGCCCACCCGCGCGCCCTGCAGCCGGGAATGCTCGATGGCGTCGAGCCGCGAACGCGGCGTCATCGCGTCACCGACGGTGATCTCGGCCCAGCGCAGGCCGCGTTCCTGCACCAGACGCAGCGCACGTTCGCCGCGCAGGTCGGTGCTCGTGATCAGGCCCTCGATCGCCGGCCACTCGGCGACGACGAACAGCAGCCGGACCCCCTGGTAGATCATCGTCTGCTCGGCCTGGCGCAGCGTCGCGCCGGGCGCGACGGTGGCCGCCTTGACCTGCGTGAGGTCGGTCATCACCGACACCGCCGCCGAATCGAGCGTCACCGGGAAGCTCTGCCACGGCTGGGCCTGCGCCAGCACGGCGCCGGCCTCCAGGCTGCGGGTGGACAAGGGGGTCTCCAGGCTCATGGGCACCTCCGCAGGTTCCGACGCGGACACGGTACGCGCTCGGCTGCGCCGAGGACATCATGGATTCCCGCTTGCATCGCATGACATTGCTCAAGCATCGCGAGCCACAACGCCACCGCAAGCAATTGCGTTTTCATTGACTGCATGCTTTTCGTGGATTTCGGGCGTGCAGGAATTCACGCTCGACCCCCACTTCGGTCCGCGCGCATGAAGTGCGTCAAGGCGGCGCCGATACCGAAGGCAGTGGTTGCGGCGTCCGCCAGTCGACGCTCACGCCGTTCACCGAGCATTTCTGGAGCAGCATGAACCAATTGCGCATCGGCGCCCGCCTCGGACTGGCCTTCGGGCTCGTGTTGACGATCACCGTCGCCGTCGCGGCGGCGGCCATCTGGCAACTCGGCGAGCTGCGCGCCGCCAGCGAGGCCATCGTGCAGAAGGACGAGCAGCGCAGCAAGCTCGCCAGCCAGTGGGCGACCAACCTCCGCATCAGCTGGACCAAGGTCTCGGCCTCGCTGAAGAGCTCCGACCCGGCGCTGCAGGCCCAGATGAAGCAGGACGTCGAGCAGATCTCGACCGAGACCGCGGTGGTGCACAAGGCGCTGGTGGCGATGGTCGACGACGCCGAAGGCAAGGCGCTGATCGCCAAGGTCGCCGACGTGCGCGTGCGCTACACCGACGTGCGCCGCGAGCTCAACGAGCGGGTCGAACGCGGCGAGTCGGTGTATGCCGACGTCGACACCCTGCTGCTGCCGGTGGCCCAGGACTACCAGAAGGCGCTGGACGCGGTGGCCGCGCATTCGCAGGAGCTGCTGGAGGCCAGCCAGGCCGGGCTCGCCGCGGCGACCGAACGCAGCCAGTGGACGATCGCCATCGGCGCGCTGCTGGCCACGCTGCTGGGCGCCGGCTTCGCCATCGTCGCGACGCGGTCGATCACGCGGCCGATCGAACGCGCCGTGCGCACCGCCGAAGCGATCGGCGCCGGCGACCTGTCGGCGACCATCGTCGCCGAGGGCCGCGACGAGACCGCCCGCCTGCTGCAGGCCCTGGCCGGCATGCAGGCCAGCCTGGCACGCATCGTCGCCGAGGTGCGCGAGTCGGCCGACGGCGTGGCCACCGCCAGCCACCAGATCGCGCACGGCAACGCCGACCTGTCGGCGCGCACCGAGCAGCAGGCCAGCGCGCTGCAGCAGACCGCCGCGTCAATGGAGGAGCTCAACGCCACCGTGCGCCAGAACGCCGACAACGCGATGCAGGCCAACCAGCTGGCCGCCGCGGCCAGCGCCGTGGCCACCGAAGGCGGGCAGATGGTCGGCCAGGTCGTGCAGACGATGGACGGCATCAGCGAGAGTTCGCGCCGCATCACCGAGATCATCAACGTCATCGACGGCATCGCGTTCCAGACCAACATCCTGGCGCTCAACGCCGCCGTCGAGGCGGCGCGTGCCGGCGAGCAGGGCCGCGGCTTCGCCGTCGTCGCCGGCGAGGTGCGCATCCTGGCGCAGCGCTCGGCCGAGGCGGCACGCGAGATCAAGTCGCTGATCGGCACCAGCGTCGAACGCGTGGACAGCGGCAATGCGCTGGTCCATCAGGCCGGCGCGAAGATGCAGGACGTGCTGGCGTCGATCCGCCGCGTGGCCGACATCGTCGGCGAGATCAGCAGCGCCAGCGCCGAGCAGAGCGACGGTGTCGCCCAGGTCGGCGAAGCCGTGGCGCAGATGGACCAGGCGACGCAGCAGAACGCCGCGCTGGTCGAGGAGAGCGCCGCCGCCGCCGAGAGCCTTCGCACCCAGGCACGCCAGCTGGTCGACGCCGTGGCGGTGTTCCGCGTCGCCGGCCGAACGGCCGCGGCGCCCGCGGTGGCGCCGACGCCGCCGGTGGTGGCGACCGTGGCACCGGCGGTGACGACACCGACGGCAGCCCCCTCACGCCGCCCGGCAGCGCCGCGTCCGGCCGCGGTGCGCCCGGCGCCGGTCGCCGCGGCGGCGCCGCTCACGACCGCCAAGGCCGAGACCGCCGACGACGACTGGCAGACCTTCTGAGGCCGGGCGGCCGTCGTGACGCTGCGGCGCGCCCGGCCTGCAGCCGCCGGCTGCGGCCACCGCGGCACGACACCGAGCCGCCGTGCCGGCGCACGCGCCTGACCGCACGCCGCGTGGCCCCCACCGGGAAAAGTTCATTCATCCGGCGCGTCCAAGCGCCCATCCGGCTCGACCCGAGGGCGGCCCGCCTGCTGCGGCGGGACCGGACCGAGGCGCGACGCCGCGGCCTCAGGCGACGCCAGCGGCTTCCGGCTCTTCGCCCTCGCCGGACGGCGGCGCGGATTCGGGCGGCGGCACCAGCGGGCTCAGGAAAGGCAGCGCCAGCCGGTCGCGCGTGGCGAACAGCTCGTGGATGTAGGCCGTGACGGCGCCGGCGCCCTGCGTCGGCCAGGCCAGCGACAGCGGCGACGACGAGCGCGGATAACTCACCGTGCGCTCGACCAGCGTGCCGGCGCGTAGCGCCGCACGCGCGCGCGCCGCCGGCAGGAAACCGACGCCCAGCCCGCGTTCGTGGCAGGCGATCTTGGTCGCCAGGTCGGGCACCAGCAGCTCCTGCTGGCCGGGCAGCCGCCAGGCGGTGCGCTTCTTCATGCGCTGCGAGGTGTCCTCGACGTTGACCGCCGGATACGGCCGCAGCGCGTCGTTGCCCAGCGGTTCGCGCTGGCGCGCCAGCGGATGGCTCGGCGCGACGACGAAGACCCAGCGGATCTCGCCCAGCGGCAACGTGGCGAAGTCGTCGTTGATGGTGTGGAACCCCGGCGCGCCGATGCCGATGCGCCCGCCGTTGTGCACCAGCTCGTCCCAGACGCCCATGTAGACGCCGAAACGCACCTTGATCGTCGTGTACGGGAAACGCTCGTGCAGGTGCGCCAGCAGCTCGGACATCGCGGCACTGTCGTGCAGCAGGTTGTTGACGACGATGACCAGCTCCGACTCGACGCCGGCGTTGGCCTGCTCCAGCTCGCGCGGCAGCGTCTGCATCCAGTCGAAGATCTGGCTGGCGCGCGTCAGCAGCACCTCGCCGGCGGGCGTCAGCGTCACGGTGCGCGTGGTGCGCTGCAGCAGCGGCACGCCGGCGCTGTCTTCCAGCGACTTGATGCGGTAGGAGATCGCCGAGGTCGTCTTGTGCAGCAGGTCGGCGGCGGCGGAAAAACTGCGCAGCTGCGCGACCGCGACGAAGGTGCGCAGCGCTTCGGGGTCGAGGTTGGGAGAGCGGGACACGGGAAGTCGGCGGGTCGCGTCCGGCGCGACAGCGGCGCTGAACGGGGGTCGGAGCGGGTCGGTCGATGTTAGCGGCGCCCTTCGTGCGCGGCGACGAAGCCGAGCAGCGTGTCGATGCCGGAGCTGGCGCCGTGCTGCGCGACACGGCGCGCGCGCGTGTCCAGCCGCTCACCGGCCGCGGGCAGCGCGCGGCAGAGCTGGATCAGGTGGCTGCCGAAGACACCGTCGAGCGCGCGGCGCAGATAACCGGCGCCCAGCGGCGTCGTCAGCGCCCCGAGCGCCTCGCGCCAGGGCAGCAGCGCCCGGCGCAGCGGGCTGTCGGCGCCGTCGACGAGCCAGCCGTGCGCCAGCGCGCCGATCAGCGCGTCGTCGCCGGCCGGAGTCGAGCCGGCGCCGCGGCCGATCAGCTGCAGCAGCGCCGGCGCCGTCGGGCCGTCGGCGGCGGCCTGCAGCGCCTGCCGCAGGCGGCCGTCGGCCGCCAGCACCTGCGCCTGGGCGCCGCCGAAGCCGTTGGCTGGCGGTTGCGAGCGCAGCCAGTCGGCGACGCGGGCGACGCCGGCGTCCAGCTCGGGCAACGCATGGCGGCGGCCCAGGCCGAGCTGCCAGCGCCGCGCCGCGCTCAGGTCCCAGCGCAGGCGTTCGCCGATGCCGAGCCGGCGCCGCAGCGTCTCGAAGCTGTCGCGGCGCACGACGACGTGCAGCGGCAGCAGCCCGGCGCCCGGCGGGCCGACGAAGATCGGCTCGCCGCCCGCCACGACGACGCTGAAGCCGCGGCGGTGCAGCGCTGCGACGGTGGCGACGCGACCGTCCAGCGCACGCGCCGCGGCCTCGCTGAGCGCCAGCGCTCGCACGCGGGTGGCAACGGCGGCACTCATGATCTGCTGTCCGATCGTCGCGCCGCCATCGCCGGGCCCGGGCCAGGCCTTCAGTCGGCCGTCACGCCGACGGTCTCGGCCACTGCTTCGAGCGCCTTCTCGAAGCAGCCGCGCGGCGGCCGCACGGTGCCGGCGCCGACCTGGCCGATGCCGGCCTTGCGGTGCGCGATGCCGGTGTTGATGACCGGCGTGATGCCGGTCTCGACGACGCGGCGCACGTCCAGCCCCAGACACGCGGCCTGGAAGTCCCAGGTCGGGATCTGGAACATCGGCGAGCTGTCGACGTAGATCTCGCGCATCTCCTCGCTGGTCTCCAGCGCGTCGCTGAAGCCGCCGGCACCGACGAAGCGCGTGACGCCCGGGGCGGCGATCATCGCCGCGCCGCCGATGCCCAGCGTCTCGGTGATCGCCGAGTCGCCGATGTCGGGGTTGGCGTCGTCCTGGCTGAAGCCGGAGAAGAACAGGCCCGCCGGCGTGTTGACCGGCGCCGTGAACCAGCGCTTGCCGGTACCGCTGACGCGGATGCCGAAGTCGCGGCCGTTGCGCGTCATCGCGGTGACGATGGTGCCGGCCTCGACCGTCGCGCCGGCGTCCATCACGCACTTGCAATAGGCCATCGCGACGTTGAGGAAGAACTGGTCGGTGCGGCCGAGGAAACGCAGCACCTCCTCCTTGTGCTGGGTGCTGGCCTCGCAGGCGGCGATGTCCGGCGCCAGCAGCTTGAGCAGCAGCGCCGAGGCGGCGATGTTGCGCTGGTGGAACTCGTCGCCCATCGTGATCGCCTGCGCCATCAGCACCGACAGGTCGATGCCGCCGGGAACCATGCCCAGCGCCTGCGACAGCACCGGCCCGAGCACGTCGCGCATCCAGGCCAGGCGGGTCTGCACCTCGCCTTCGAAGGCGCCGAAGCGCATCACCTTGCCGATGCCTTCGTTGAGGTTGCAGAAGGCCATGTTGCCCTGGACCTCGTTGAGCACCACCAGCACCGGCATCGATGCCGAGGTGATGCCGCCCATCGGGCCGACGGCCGAATGGTCGTGGCAGGGCGTGAAGCGAATCTCGCCGCTGGCGGCCAGGCGTTCGGCCTCTTCGGCGTCGCGCGCCCAGCCTTCGAACATCGCGGCACCGAGCACCGCGCCCTGCATCGGGCCGGTCATGTCGGCCCAGGCGATCGGCGGGCCGGCGTGCAGCAGCGTCCTGCCTTCGCGCAGCACCGGGATGCAGTCGGCGGCAGGCCGCACGTCGACGAGGCGGGGCCGCGCACGCTTGATCTCGTTGATGACGGCTTCGTTGGCTTCGTTGATGGTTTCGTACATGGAATCGCTCCGTTTCGTCATTGCAGTGCGGCGACCAGCCGCTGCAGGCGTTGATTGCCGCCCGCGATCGGTTCCCAGAGGTAATGGACGACGTTCGTGCCGCCGGCCTGCAGTTCGTCGGCGAAGCCGCGCAGGCCGATGTTCACGATCGCCGGCGGTGCGGCCAGCAGCGGCGGCGGCGCGCCGATGCCGGCCACCGGCGGCTGCACCAGGCGCAGCGCCAGCTCGACCGCGGTGCGCGTGCTCTCGGCGATCACGATGCCGGCTTCCTCCAGCTTGGCGGCCTGGCTGGCGCGGTCCTGCGGGTCCTGGTCGGTGCCGGTCAGCGTGGCGATGACCGTGATCGGCGCGCCGCCACGCCCGGCGCGCATCTCGGCGACGGCACGCGCGGTGACGCCGGCCGGGTCGGCGTTGGCGCCGTAGCCGAGCACGACGTCGAGCAGCAGCACGCCGTAGGTCGGCTCGTCGGCCAGCGCGCGGATCATCTCGTTGCGCAGCGTCGGATCGATCATCGGGTGCGGCCGGCCGCGGGTGTAGAGGTCGTCGCCGAGGTCGATGACGCGGTGGCCGCCGCTGCGCAGCATGTAGCCCTCGGCGTGCGTCTCGTCGGCGTGCAGCCCCAGCGCGTCGGCCAGCAGCTGCGCCGCCTCGGCGGCCAGCGTGCCGCCGGTGTACAGGCCGCAGATGCCCAGGCCGCTGGCCGAAGGCTGGTGCGAGGCCTGCGAGTCGACGTTGGCCAGGTCCACCGCCAGCGCCGCGGCGCCGTCCAGCGTCTGTGCGAAGTGCACGTTGCCGTCGCGGCGCACGGCCTGGCGGTCGCCGAGGAAGAGCGCGACCACCGGCCGCTGCATCAGCTTCAGCGCCGCCAGCACGCGCGCCTTGACCTCCGGCGCCGGCGGCTTGGAGACGAAGACGACGACGCGACTGGCGGCGTCGGCAGCGACGAAGTCGATCGCCGTCAGCGCGCTGATGCCGCCGACCGCCGCCGACAGATCGCGGCCGCCGAGGCCGATGGCGTGCGTGATGCCGGCACCGCGCGCGGCGATCTGCGAGCAGATCTCCTGGATGCCGGTGCCCGAGGCGCCGATCACCGCGATCGGCCCCTTGGGCATGCGGTTGGCGAAGGCCAGCGGCACGCCGCCGATGACCGAGGTGCCGCAGTCCGGGCCCATGACGATCAGGCCGCGGCGGCGCGCCGCAAGCTTGAGCTCGACCTCGGCTTCGACCGACACGTTGTCGGAGAACATCATCACGTGGCAGCCGTCGTCCAGCGCCTGTCGCGCGACGTCGGCGGCGTAGTGGCCGGCCACCGAGATCAGCGCGACCTTGGCGTCGGGCACCAGCTGGCGGGCGCGGCGCCAGCTGCGCGCCACCGGGTAGCCCGAGGCGCGCCGGCTCCTGGCGACGTCGGCCAGCCGCGTCTTCAGCTCTTCGAGCACGGCGGCGGCACGCGCCGCGTCCTCGCAGTCGACGATGACGCAGACGTCGCTGGGCGTGGCCTCGTCCAGCGTGTCGTGCCACAGGCCGGTCTCGCGGAACACGTCCTTGTTGGCGGGTGTGCCCATCATCACCGAGGCCTTGACGACGCCGGGCAGCGCCGACAGGTCGCGCGACAGCACCATCAAGGTGACGGAGTCCTGGAAACTGCCTTTCAGGATGAAGCAGTGCAACATGGGGAATCCTTTCGTGGATCGGGTTCAGGCGCGGGCGCCGGGGCGCTCGCGCAGCAGGGCCATGCACGCCATGCCGAAGGCCAGCACGGCGGCGGAGATGTAGAAGTTGGCGGCCAGGCTGCCGGTGGCGTCGGAGACGAAGCCGGCGATCGTCGGCGCGACGATCGACGAGCACATGCCGACGAAGTTGTAGATGCCATAGGCCGTGCCGTAGCGCGCCTCGGGGGCGTTGTCGGCGACGGTGGCGATCAGCACCGGGTCCAGCGCCAGCTTGCCGAAGAAGCCGTAGACGCAGATCGCGACGATCACCTGGTTCACGTCCTGCAGCCAGGCGATGCTGATCAGGCTGGCGACGGCGATCGGCACCAGCACGAAGACCAGCGGCTTGCGCCGGCCCAGCTTGTCGGAGATGCGCGCGAACAGCAGGCCGCCGGGGATCGACACCCAGGCCACCAGCGAGCTGACGTTGCCGATCTCCTTGACCGGGATGCCGCGTTCGGTCTGCAGGTAGTACGGCAGCCAGGTGAGGATCATGAAGAAGCCGAACAGCGAGCAGAACACCATCACGTAGGTGACCAGCAGGTTGCGGTTCCTCAGCAGCGAGGTGAACGAGCGCGTGTGCGCCTCGGCCAGCGCGCCGGGGCGGCGCGGGTTCTCCTTGATCAGCCAGGCGATCAGCAGCCCGGTGACCACCGTCGGCACGGCCATGAAATAGAACGGCGTGCGCCAGCCCAGCTCCAGCGTGTGCGCCACCCAGCTCGAGGCCATCAGCCCGAGCGCGATGCCGAAGGCCATGCCCGAGTTGATCAGCGCCATGCCCAGCGAGCGGTGCGCGGCCGGGATCTGCTCCGCGCTGATGCCGAACTGCGGGCCGTAGTAGGTGCCTTCGGCGGCGCCGGTGCCGATGCGCGCCAGCAGCAGCTCCCAGTACGAGCGCACGACGCCGGTCACCGCCGTCAGCACGCCGAACAGCACGAAGCCGGGCACCAGCACTTTCTTGCGGCCGATGCGGTCGCCGAGCACGCCGGCCGGGATCTGCAGCACCGCGTACGACAGGAAGAACGAGCTGCTGACCAGGCCGAGCTGCGTCGCGCTGAGGCCGAACTCGGTCTGGATGTCCTTCATCACCGGGTTCAGCACGGTGCGGTCGGCGTACATGAAGATCCAGCCGAGCCAGAACAGGAACACGGTGATCCACCAGCCCGGGATGCCGACGCGACGGTCGATCGCGCGGGTCGGCAGCGGCTTGGGACAGATCGGGGCAGTCATTCGGGGAACTCCGTCGCGTGGGGCTCCGTCCGGGGCGGCCGTGGCCGGCGGCCCGCACGGAGCAAGCCGGTCACGCCGTCGCGGCCTGTTTCGGGGTTTCGCGCAGGAAGCCCATGCCGATCATCCCGACCGCGAGCACGGCGGCCGAAATGTAGAAGTTGGTGGCCAGGCTGCCGGTGGCGTCGGACACGAAGCCGGCGATCGTCGGCGCCAGGATCGACGAGCTCATGCCGACGAAATTGAAGATGCCGAAGGCCGTGCCGTAGCTCTCCTTGGGCGTGTTGTCGGCCACCGTGGCGATCAGCACCGGGTCCAGCGCCAGCTTGCCGAAGAAGCCGTAGACGCAGATCGCGGCGATGACCTGGTTCACGTCCTGCAGCCAGGCGATGCTGATCAGGCTGGCCGCGGCGATCGGCACCAGCACGAAGACCAGCGGCTTGCGCTTGCCGAGCTTGTCGGAGACCTGGGCGAACAGCAGGCCGCCGGGGATCGACACCCAGGCCACCAGCGAGCTGATGTTGCCGATCTCCTTGACCGGGATGCCGCGCTCGGTCTGCAGGTAGTACGGCAGCCAGGTGAGGATCATGAAGAAGCCGAACAGCGAGCAGAACACCATCACGTAGGTGACCAGCAGGTTGCGGTTCTTCAGCAGCGCGACGAACGACGCCTTGTTCGACTGCGCCTGCGCCTGGGCGCCGAGCGGCCGCGGGTTCTCCTTGATCAGCCACCAGATCAGCAGCGCCATCACCACCGTCGGCACGGCCATCACGAAGAACGGCGCGCGCCAGCCGTAGCCCAGCGAGTGCGCGACCCAGGACGAGACCATCAGCCCGAGCGCGATGCCGAAGGCCATGCCGGAGTTGATCAGCGCGCTGCCCAGCGAGCGGTTGCGCGCCGGGATCTGCTCGGCGGCGATGCCGTACTGCGGCCCGTAATAGGTGCCCTGGCCGGCGCCGGTGACCACCCGCGCGGCGATGAAGGTGGCGAAGCTCCTGGCCATGCCGCTGACCGCGGTGAACAGCCCGAAGAGCAGGAAGCCGGGCACCAGCACCTTCTTGCGGCCGATGCGGTCGCCGAGCACGCCGGCCGGCACCTGCAGCAGCGCGTACGACAGGAAGAAGGCGCTGCTGATGATGCCGAGCTGCGTGGCGCTGAGGCCGAACTCGGTCTGGATGTCCTTCATCACCGGGTTGAGGATCGTGCGGTCGGCGTACATGAAGATCCAGCCGAGCCAGAACACGGCCACGGTGATCCACCAGCCGGGTATCCCGGCCCTGCGCTCGGTCGCGGCCTCCTGGCCGCGGTCCGGTGTCGTGATCGATGACATTGCTTCTACCTCTGTGCTGCGTTCAGTTGACGACGCAGCCAGTGTCATCACGACACCCCGCCGAGGGCAGGTGCCAGGCATCGTTTTCCGCGACTTTCAAACAGCTCTCAACAATGCAATCGCGACCGTTCGAAACCCGGAAGAGCCGGTTTCAGGGCCTCGTGGCGATTCGAAAGATCGGCATTGCACTGTGAGACCGATTCGAACGAACGTGGGGATCGGCGTTTCGACAATGGCTTTTGCAAAGACTGACCGTTCTGCAGGAGCACATGCGATGACCCAACCGTTCTCCGTTCCGCGCCGCCTGATCGTCGCGGTGGGCGGCAACGCCCTCGACCCGGCCGAGGGCCGCGGCACGCCCGAGGAGCAGAAGGCGATCGCCGCGGCCACGGCCCGAGCGATGCTGCCGCTGCTCGAACTCGACAACCAGCTCGTCGTCGTGCACGGCAACGGCCCGCAGGTCGGCAAGCTGCTGCTGGCCAACGCCGCGGCGCAGGACCGCGTGGCGCCGCAGTCGCTGGACATCCTGGTGGCGCAGACCCAGGGCGCGCTGGCCTACATCCTGGCGCAGGCCTTCGAGAACGCGCTGCGCGAAGCCGGCAACCCGCGCCACGTCGTCGGGCTGGTGACGCAGGTCGAGGTCGACCGCCACGACCCGGCCTTCGCCAACCCGACCAAGCCGGTCGGCCCCTTCTTCAGCGAAGCCCAGGCCAAGGCACTGGCCGCCGAGCTGGGCGTGACGGTGCGCGAGGACTCGGGCCGCGGCTGGCGCTACGTCGTGCCCTCGCCCAAGCCCAAGCACATCTGCGACGTCTCGCTGGTCGAGGCGCTGATGTGCGGCCGCACCGTCGTCATCGCCGGCGGCGGCGGCGGCATCCCGGTGCTGCGCGACGAGGCCGGCCGCCGCCGCGGCGTCGAGGCCGTCATCGACAAGGACCTGACGGCGGCGGTGATGGCCAACGTGCTGGGCATCCGCGACATGATGATCCTGACCGCCGTGCCGCGTGTCGCCGTCCACTTCGGCCAGCCCCAGCAGCGCGACCTGGCACGCGCCTCGCTGAGCGAGATGAAGCGTTACCTGGCCGAGGGCCACTTCCCGCCCGGCAGCATGGGGCCAAAGATCGAGGCGGCGATCCGCTTCCTCGAGACCGGCGGCCGGCGCGTGATCATCACCAGCCTGGAGACCGCGGTGCCGGCGCTGATGGGCGAGACCGGCACGCACATCGTGCACGACCACGAGACCGAAGGCGACGACGAGGCGGCAGCCGTTGCCGGCAGCCGTTTGCTGCGCACCCCCGCGGCGCTGGCGACGGCCTGAGCACCGCGCGGGCCGCCCCGTCCCCGGAGATGGCGGCCCCTGACGCGGCCCGCGCCGCGTCGGATGAAACGAGCGGCCGGCCCGGGTCGGGAGGAGCCGCCGCCCGGGCCGTGAGGCGCCTCAGGCGGCGGCGGATCGGCTAACCTGCCGGCCGCCCGCGCATCCGGGAGCCCCCGCCGCCATGAAGAGCGCCCTGTTCGTCGACTTCGACAACGTGTTTTCGCAGCTGCGCCAGCTGCAGCCCGACGCCGCCGAACGTTTCGCGCGTCACCCTTCCGAATGGATCGGCTGGCTGACCAGCGCTCTGGCACTGCCCGAGCCGCACGAGGACGGCGAGCGCCGCCGGCTGCTGGTGCGCCGCTGCTACCTGAACCCGAACTGGTACCAGACCTACCGCCACGCCTTCCTGCGTGCCGGCTTCGAGATCGTCGACTGCCCGCCGGTGACCAGCCAGGGCAAGACCAGCACCGACATCCACATGGTGCTGGACATCGTCGACCTGCTGCAGCACGAGACCCGCTGCGACGAGTTCATCGTCTTCTCGGCCGACGCCGACTTCACGCCGGTGCTGCGCAAGCTGCGCCGCTACGACCGCCGCACCACGGTGCTGGCGATCGGTTTCCCGTCGGCGGCCTACCAGGCCTCGGCCGACCTGCTGATCGACGAACGGGTGTTCCTGCGCGACGCGCTGGCGCTGGCGCAGCCGGCGCCAGAAGCCGTGGCCGACACGGGCGAAGCACGCGCCGCCGCCGCGCCGCGGCCCGAGCCGGCGCGCGAGGCGCCGCGCCCCGCCACCGGCGACGAACTGGGCCTGATCGCCACCCGCATCTGGGCCACGGTCGACGAGTCGGCGCTGCCGGTGAGCGCCGGCATGCTGGCCTCGCGCCTGCGCCAGGAGCACCCGGACATCATGGAGAACTGGAACGGCGGCGGCACGTTCAAGGCCTTCTTCCGGTCACTGGGGATGGCGCGGCTGCTGTGGATCAGCGGTTCGGGGGGGCGCATCGTCGACCCGGCGCGCCACGAGGTCGAGGCCGCGGCCGTCGAGCAGGACGCGGAGTCGCCCTGGCACGGCCGCGGTGCCACCTTCGCCGTCGTGCGCGAGGTGTGCTCGCTGACCGGCGCGCCGATGCTGGCGCCGCAGGACCTGCAGCTCGTGTTGCGCACGCTGTCGGAGCTGCTGGCCGAACGCGGCTTCGAGGCCGCGGCCACCGCGCACGAGGTCTGCCGCCGCTGCCACGAGACGGCGGGCATGCGCGTGCGCCAGCGCGACGTCAGCTTCCTGGTGCGCGGCATGCAGCTCAACGGCCACGTCTTCGGCCAGGGCCAGGACAGCGTGCCGACGCTGGGCTCGCGGCTGGTGAACCAGATGCAGTTCCTGTGCGAGCGCGAGCAGAAGGTGCTGGACGCCGACGAGCTGGCGCAGATCCGGGCCTGGGTGGGGGTGGAAGCGGTCGAAGAAGCGGCCTGACCGGCGCCCCTTGGCTGGCCGCTGCTTCGGCAAGAAGCTCGAACAGTCGCAACACCACACCCTGATGAACTCCACGCCCTCTTCGCTGCTTGCTCTCTTCGGCCTGTTGCTGCTGTCGGCGACGGCCCGGGCCCAAGACGCCGGCCCGCGCGCTGACGCGCAACCCGGCTTCGACTGCCAGCGCGCGCGCACGCCCGTCGAGCGCCTGGTCTGCGCCGACCCCGACCTGGCCCGGGCGGATGCGCGCATGGCGGCGGCCTACAGCGCGCTGACCCAACGCTGGGAGGAAGACCGCAGCCTGCGCCGCACGCAGCGCCGCTGGCTGCGCGAGCGCAACGCCTGCGGCGCCGACACCGCGTGCGTGGCCGCGGCCTATGCGGCCCGCAACGCGGTGCTGGCACGAGCGCTGGCGCAGGTGCCGGACCTCGGCCCCTTCCCGTGGACGACGGCGCCGGCGGGCAGCACCTGGCGCATCGAGCGCATCGACGACACGCGGGTGCTGCGCTTGACGATCCCGGCAGCGACGCAGCGCCAAACCCTGCAGTGGGAGTTCTATCCCGACCCGGACGACCACCGGCACCTGTTCACCGGCGGGCCGCTCACCGAGGTCGTGTGCCGCCCGCCCGACGCACGCGAAGGCTACGCGCCGCGCTTCAGCTTCCAGCAGCGCAAGGCCGGGCCGGCGATCGCGCCGATCCGGCGGGGTGAACGGCAGGGCTACCGCCTGATGCGCATGACGCTGGGGAAGGATGTGCCGCTGGGCGAGGAGATCCGCTGCAGCTTCGTCTTCAGCAGCTGGCTGCTGGACAAACCGAGCGAGCTGTACCTGGTGCCGGTCGGCGCGACGGCGGCGAGGTGAGACCTGTGCCCTGTGCCGAGGCCGCGGCCCTGCAGCCGGCAGGTGTTGGTAGGCCGTCGGGGGCTCGAACCCCGGACCAAAGGATTATGAGTCCTCTGCTCTAACCGACTGAGCTAACGGCCCCGCGCGAAAAGACGGCGATTCTAGGAGCCCTCGTCGGGCGCCGGCAGCGCGGCGCGCACGGCGTCGTCGAGCGCCGCCAGCGCGCGCTCCAGCTCGGCCTGCTGGGCCTGCAGCTGCTCCAGCGGCACGCCGGCCCGGATCGACTGCTCCAGCACCGCGGCCAGCGCGCTGACGGCCGCCGCGCCGATCTGCGCTGCGCCGCCCTTGAGCGTGTGCGCGGCCAGGCGCGCCGCCGCCAGGTCGCCGCCGGCGAGCGCCTCGCCGACGCGGCCGGCAATCGTGCCGCGGCTGTCGGCAAACCGGCGCAGCAGACGCTCGTACAGCCCGCGCCGGCCGCCGGCCAGCCGCAGGCCGGTCTCGATGTCGAGCACGCCCGGATCGGGTGGAGCGGGGGCCGGCGACGGCGGCGCGACCACGGCCGGCACCGGCTCGGCGCCACGCTCCAGGCAGCCCTGCAGCTGGCTGGCCAGCCGGCGCGGGTCGATGGGCTTGGCGATGTGGCCGTCCATGCCGGCGCTGAGGCAGCGCTGGACGTCGTCGACCATCGCGTTGGCGGTCATCGCGACGATCGGCAGCCGGGCGGCGCCGGGCAACGCCCGGATCGCGCGCGTGGCGCTCAGGCCGTCCATCTCGGGCATCTGCATGTCCATCAGCACGAGGTCGTAGCGGCGCTCGCGCACCCGCTCGACCGCCGTGCGCCCGTTGTCGACGACGTCGACGACCAGGCCCAGCTCGGACAGCAGCTCGACGGCCACCTGCTGGTTGAGCTCGTTGTCCTCGGCCAGCAGCACGCGGCGCCCGGCCAGCGACGCGGGGGCGGCGGCCGGACCGGGCAGCGCGGCGGCCGGCGGCAGCTCGGGCCGCGGCGCCACCAGCAGGCGCATCAGCGCGTCGAGCAGCCGGGACGGCGTCATCGGCTGGCGCAGCAGCGCCAGCGTCGGCGTCTCGGCGACGTCGAGGTCGCCCTCGGGGCCGGCCACCAGCACCAGCCGAGGCGGCCGCGCCAGCGCCAGGGGCTGCAGCAACGCCTCGGGCGCCGCACCGCCGGCGAGCCGCGGATCGACGACGGCGACGTCGAAACCCTGGCCCTCGGCATCGCTCTCCTGCAGCATCGCGGCCGCTGGCGGCCAGTCGTCGGCGACGGCGACGTGCAGCCCGAAGCCGCGCAGCATCGCCACCAGCACCTCGCGCGACCGCGGATGGGCGTCGGCCACCAGCGCATGCCGGCCGCGCAGCGCGGTGTCGCCCCAGTTGCGAGCGCCGCGCCCGGCGCCGACACCCAGGTGGACGGTGAACCAGAACGTCGAGCCCACGCCGGGCTGGCTGTCGACGCCGATCTCGCCGCCCTGCAGTTCCACCAGGCGCTTGGCGATCACCAGGCCCAGGCCGGTGCCGCCGTAGCGCCGCGTGATCGAGCTGTCGGCCTGCTGGAAGCTCTGGAACAGGCGCGAGCGCTGCTCCTCGCCAAGCCCGATGCCGCTGTCCTGCACGGCGCAGCGCAGCAGCACCTGGCCCTCGGTCTGGCGCTGCACGCGCAGGCGCACGCAGACGCCGCCCTGCTCGGTGAACTTCACCGCGTTGCCGCACAGGTTGAGCAGCACCTGGCCCAGACGCAGCGGGTCGCCGACGAGACGGCGGGGCACCTCGGGGCCGAGGTCGACGACGAATTCCAGCCCCTTGGCTGCGGCACGCGCGGCGAGCTGGTCGCAGACCTCGCCGACGACCTCCTCGAGGTCGAACTCGCGCCGCTCGATCTCGAGCTTGCCGGCCTCGATCTTGGAGAAGTCGAGGATGTCGTTGATCGTCGCCAGCAGGCTGCGGCCGGCGGACTGGATCTTCTGCAGGTAGTCGCGCTGGCGCGGGCTGAGCTCGGTGTTCAGCGCCAGCGCGGTCATGCCGATGATCGCGTTCATCGGCGTGCGGATCTCGTGGCTCATCGTCGCCAGGAAGGCACTCTTGGCGGCGCTGGCGGCCTCGGCGAGCTCCTGGGCACGCTTGAGCGGCGTGATGTCGGCGAGCGTGACGACCATGCCGTCGCCCAGTTGCTGGCCACCGGCCAGCAGCACCAGGTCGAGGCCGCCGCGCACGCGCACGCGGCACTCGATCTCGTGCACGCGCCCGCCTTCGCGGGCCGCGCGTTCGACCGCCTCGCGCCAGGCGCGCTGCATCGCCTCGCGCGCGGCGTCGTCCGGGCAGACCAGGCGCCACCAGGCGTCGAAGCTGCCGAGTTCGTGCTCGTCGACACCGAACAGCTCGCGGAAGGCGACGTTGCTCGACTCGACGACCTCGCCGCGCAGGTACAGCATCGGCAGCGGCGCAGCGTCGCTCAGCGCCCGCAGGCGGCGGTCGCGTTCGGCGATGACCTCGCGTTCGCGGGCCTGCAGCAGCGCCTCCTCGGCGGCGCGGCGCCGGGTGATGTCGCGCGACAGGGTCAGCACGTGGCCGGTGGCCTTGCGCGTGGTCGACAGCTCGAACCAGTGCGGCTGGCCGCCGATGTCGAGCTCCATCGTCCGGCCGTAATCCGCACCGTCGCGCAGCGCCACGGAGATCGACTCCAGCACGATCGCCGCGGCGTCGGCGGGCAGGACCTCGCCGACGCGGCGGCCGATGATCTCGTCGGAGTCCCGGTACAGCAGCCGGGTGCTGCTGCCGCCGGAATAGACGTCCAGGTATCGGCCCTGGGCGTCGAACTCGAACAGCAGGTCGGGGATGGCCGACAGCGTCGCGGCCAGGTTGGCGCGCACCGACTCGGCGACCGCGTGCGCGTTGCGCAGCTCGCCCAGCGCGTCCTGCAGCTCGGCGGTGCGCCCGGCCACGCGCCGGCGCAGCGAGACGTTCCACAGCAGCAGCGCCCCGCCCAGCGCCAGCACGCCGGGGGCGATCCACCACAGCTGGTCGACGTAGGACGCACCGCGCAGCGGCTCGCCGAACCAGGCGATGCGCAGCGCCTCGTCCTCCTCGGGCGAGATCGCCGCGACGCCCCGGTCGACCAGCGCCAGCGTCGCGCTGTCGCCCTTGCGCACGGCGCGGTGGAACTGCCCGGTGTAGAGCTGGAACGCACGCTTGAACTCGCGTTCGGCGCCGAACTTGTAGAGGTAGAAGTTGGCCGGGGCCTGGTCGAGACAGAACAGGCGCACCTCGGCGCGCTTGGCGCCGGCGATCAGCGCGTCGTAGTTGGCGTACTCGACGAGCGAGTCGATGCCGTGCTCGTGCAGCTTGTCGATGCAGGCGTCACCCGCCTGCACCCCCACCGGCAGACCCTTCAGCGTGGCGACGCTGTTCACCCCGCTCAGCCCGACGTGGCTGTAGATGTTGACCGGCAGCTGCGCGTGCGGCGAGGAGAAGTCGTAAATCGCCTCGCGCGCCGGGGTGCGGTAGATCAGGTCGATGACGTCGGCCTCGCCGGCCTGCACACGCCGCTGGGCCTCGACCCAGCCGGTGGCGATCAGCTCGACGCGCACGCCGGTGCGGCGCTGCCAGAGTTTCCAGTAGTCGACCAGATAGCCCTGGACCTGGCCGTCGGCGTCACGGAACAGGAACGGCGGGTAGTTCTCGTCGCTGATGACGCGCAGCACGCGGTCCTGCGCCAGCGCGTTGCCGGCGGCGACAAAGGCGAACACGAGCATCGCCAGGACATGCGCGAACCGGGGCGGATGGAAGACCGCAGGGCACCGAGGCTCCGTGAGACGACGAACGCGAACGAACAACCGAACTCCCGTGGCGGAGACCGGGTGATCGCCCCCGCCAGACTGGCCTGCGGACGGCGTCTGTCGCGCCTGGTCCGCACCGGAGTGGATGGCGACCGCGCCTACGCTGCACGCGGTGCCATGCGGTTTATAACGGCCACCACGTTGCAGCGTGTATCGGCCGCCCCCCACGGGGCTGAAAAATCTCAACGCCGGGCCGGCAATCCCTCACGCGCGGGCCGTCTGCGTGACGCGCGCTCAGCGCGAGGACAGCGCATTGCCCACCAGCCGGGCGGTGATGTCGACGATGCGGATCATGCGGTCGTAGGCCATGCGCGTCGGGCCGATGACACCCAGCGTGCCGACGATGCGCCCGTCCACCTCGTAGGGGGCGGTGACGACCGACAGCTCCTCGAACGGCACGACCTGGCTCTCGCCGCCGATGTAGATGCGCACCCCCTCGGCCCGGCTGCTGACGTCGAGCAGCCGCATCAGCTCGGTCTTCTGCTCGAAGACGTCGAACAGCCGGCGCAGCCCGACCATGTCGTGGCCCAGGTCCTGCACGCCCAGCAGGTTGTGCTCGCCGGAGACGACGACGTTCTCGCTGCGCCCGGCCAGCTCCTCGCCGGCCTGCACCGCGGCCTGCATCAGCTGGGCGATCTCGCCGCGCAGCGCGTCGACCTCGTGTTTCAGGCGCTCGCGCACCTCCTCGATCGCCAGCCCGGTGTAGTGGGCGTTGAGGAAGTTGGTGGCCTCGATCAGCTCGGCCTGGGTGTAGTCGCGGGCGGTGAAGATGACGCGGTTCTGAACGTCGCCGTCGGGCGCGACGAGGATCACCAGCACGCGGCGCTCGCCCAGGCGCAGGAACTCGATGTGGTGGATCAGCCCGGCCTTGCGCGGCGCGCTGACGACGCCGACGAAGCTCGACAGGTTGGACAGCAGCGAAGCCGCCTGGGCGATGACACGCTGCGGCTGGTCGGGATGCAGCTGCTCGCGCGCGGCGGCCAGCTCCGGGGCGACGGTCTGCAGGTCGATCGGGCGTGCGGTGAGCATCGTGTCGACGAACAGCCGGTAGCCGCGTGCCGTCGGGATGCGGCCGGCGCTGGTGTGCGGGCTGGCGATCAGGCCGAGCTCTTCCAGGTCGGCCATCACGTTGCGGATCGTCGCCGGCGACAGGTCCAGCCCGGAGGCGCGCGACAGCGTGCGCGACCCCACCGGCTGGCCGTCGGCGATGTAGCGCTCCACGAGGGCTTTCAGCAGCGTCTTGGCGCGGTCGTCGAGCATGGTTTCGGATTGTAGGGAGCAGTTTTCCCTATGGTGTAATGCGCCGCATGCCGGCCCCGTTCCGCCATGCCGCGATCGTCGGAAAGTACCAGGCACAGGGCATCGCCCCGGTGCTGCTGGAGCTTGCGCGTTTCCTGCAGCAGCAGGACGTCGCGGTGTCCTTCGAGCGCGAGACCGCCGAGGCCACCGGCATCGCCGAGTTCGGCGCCCACGACGCGCAGTCGCTGGGCGAACACTGCGACTTCGCCGTCGTCGTCGGCGGCGACGGCACGATGCTCGGCATCGCGCGCGAGTTCTCGCGCCACAACCTGCCGCTGGTCGGCATCAACCAGGGCCGGCTGGGTTTCATCACCGACGTGCCGGTGGGCCAGTACAAGGAGGCGCTCGCGACGCTGATCGCCGGCGACTACGAGGAAGAGCATCGCTCGATGCTCGAAGGCCAGGTCTTCCGCGACGGCCAGCCGATCCACGAGGCGCTGTCGCTGAACGACGTGGTGGTGGCGCGCGGCGTCACGGCCAGCATGGTCGAGCTGCGGGTCGACGTCGACGACGACTTCGTCGCCAACCTGCGCTGCGACGGCCTGATCATCGCCACGCCGACCGGCTCCACCGCCTACGCGCTGTCCGCCGGCGGGCCGATCCTGCACCCCGGCATCGCCGGGCTGGTGTTCGCGCCGATCGCCTCGCACACGCTGTCCAACCGGCCGATCGTGCTGCCCGACAGCGCGACGGTGCGCATCACGCTGGTCGCCGGGCGCGACGCCTCGGCGCACTTCGACATGCACAGCCTGGCCAGCCTGCAGCACGGCGACTGCGTGCAGGTGCGGCGCTCGGCCTACAAGGTGCGTTTTCTTCATCCGCGCGGCTGGAGCTACTACGCGACGTTGCGTCGAAAACTCCGCTGGTACGAAGGCGTGGTCTAGAGATGCTCCGCCGACTTTCTCTTCGCGACGTCGTCATCGTCGAACGCCTGGAGATCGAGCTGGACGCCGGCTTCAGCGTGCTCACCGGCGAGACCGGTGCCGGCAAGTCCATCCTGATCGACGCGCTGCAGCTGGCGCTGGGCGCACGCGGCGACGCCACGCTGGTGCGCGAAGGCGCGGCGCGTGCCGAAGTGGCCGCCGAATTCGACGCCCCGCCCTCGCTGGCCGCCTGGCTGGACGAGGCCGGCTTCGCCGCCGAGCCGACGCTGCTGCTGCGCCGCACGATCGACGCCCAGGGCAAGAGCCGGGCGTGGATCAACGGCAGCCCGGCCACCGTGACGCAGCTGCGCGAAGCCGCCGACCATCTCGTCGACATCCACGGCCAGCACGCCTGGCAGAGCCTGACGCGGCCGGCCGCGGTGCGCGCGCTGCTCGACGCCCAGGCCGGCGCCGACACCCGCCCGCTGGCCGCCCGCTGGGCCGCCTGGCGCCAGGCGCTGGGCGCGCTGGACGCCGCCCGCGCGCAGCGCGACACGCTGGAGCGTGAACGCGAGCGCCTGGCCTGGCAGATCGGCGAGCTCGACAAGCTCGCGCCGGGCGAACACGAGTGGGAGGAGCTGAACGCCGAGCACCAGCGGCTGGCGCACGGCCAGGCGCTGCTCGACGGCGCCCGCGCGGCGCTGGACGCCACCGCCGAAGGTGAACCCTCGGCCGATGCGCTGATCGCGCGTGCCATCGACGCACTGGAGGAGGTGCAGCGCTACGACGCCGAGCTGGCCTCGGTCGTCGAGGTGCTGCGCGGCGCCCAGGCGCAGCTGGAAGACGCCGCGCACACGCTGGGCAGCTACCTCGGCCGCCGCGAACCGGACCCCGAACGCCTGGCCGACCTGGACGCCCGCCTGGGGGCCTGGGTCTCGCTGGCGCGGCGCTACCGCCGCCAGCCGATCGAGCTGCCGGCGCTGCTGGCCGGCTGGAAGGCCGAACTCGCGGCGCTCGACGCCGCCGCCGACCTCGACGGCCTCGAACGGGCCGCCGCCGAAGCCGAACGCGCCTGGCGCGACGAGGCGAAGAAGATCAGCCGCGCCCGCGCCAAGGCCGCGCCCAAACTCGCCGACGCGGTGACGCAGGCGATGCAGCAGCTGGGCATGGCCGGCGGGCGTTTCGAGGTCGCGCTGCTGCCGCAGGACGAACCGCAGGCCTACGGGCTGGAGAACGTCGAGCTGCGTGTCGCCGGCCACGCCGGCAGCACGCCGCGCGCGATCGCCAAGGTCGCCTCGGGCGGCGAGCTGTCGCGGCTGGCGCTGGCGATCGCCGTTACCACGGCCGCCAACGCGCCCGGCGACGGCGCGCAGACGCTGATCTTCGACGAGATCGACGCCGGTGTCGGCGGCGCCGTGGCCGACAGCGTCGGGCGGCTGATGAAGCAGCTCGGCGGCACGACGCAGGTGCTGGCCGTGACCCACCTGGCGCAGGTCGCGGCCTGCGCCGACCATCATTTCGTCGTCGCCAAGGCGCTGCAGGGCCAGGCCACGGTCAGCGAGGTGCGGCCGGTGGCCGGCGAGGCCCGCGTGGCCGAGGTCGCGCGCATGCTCGGCGGCGAACGCCTGACCAGCACCAGCCGCGCCCACGCCGAGGCGATGCTGGCAGGGAACGCACGATGAGCCCTCGGGACCTGCCGCGGGCTCGTTCCTGCCGGGCCGCAGCGGCCGCAGGCCGAAGGGAGTTCCAGTGAGCGGATTCGTCGACCCGCCGCCCAGCGAATGGGCGCCGCTGCCCGACGGCAGCGGCAACGAGATCTTCCTCGTCACCGGGATCTCCGGCTCGGGCAAGTCGATCGCCCTGCACGCGCTCGAGGATGCCGGCTACTTCTGCGTCGACAACCTGCCGCCGGAGCTGCTGCGCGAGTTCATCCGCCTGGAGCACGGCCGCTGGACGCGGCGCGTGGCCGTCGCGGTGGACGTGCGCACCGTCGGTTCGCTGCCGCTGCTGCTGCCGCTGATCGACGAGCTGCGCGCCGAAGGGCTGAAGGTTCGTTCGCTGTTCCTGGACGCCAGCACCGACGCGCTGGTGCGGCGCTTCTCCGAGACCCGCCGGCCGCACCCGCTGTCCTCGGTGCCGGCCGGCAACGACGCCGCGCGCGCGCTGGTCGAGGCGATCGAGCTCGAACGCGAGCTGCTGGCGGGGCTGCGCGAGAAGTCCACCGTCATCGACACCAGCCAGCTGCGCCCCGGGGTGCTGCGTGCCTGGGTGCGCGGGCTGGCCGGCGCACGCGAGTCGGCGCTGACGCTGGTCTTCGAGAGCTTCGCCTTCAAGCAGGGCGTGCCGCTTGACGCCGACTTCGTCTTCGACCTGCGTGCGCTGCCCAACCCGTACTACGTGCGCGAGCTGCGTGCGCTGACCGGCCGCGACGAGCCGGTGGCCGCCTACCTGCGGGCGCAAACCGATGCCGGCGAGATGCTCGAGCAGATCGCCACCTTCATCGAACGCTGGCTGCCGGCCTTCGAGGACAACCAGCGCAGCTACCTGACGGTCGCGCTGGGCTGCACCGGCGGCCAGCACCGCTCGGTCTACGGCGTCGAGCAGCTGGCCCGGCGCTTCGAAGGCCGCCAGGCCACCTTGATCCGCCATCGCGAGCTCGACGCCCGTGGATGAAATGACGGCCCCCGGCCGCCTGGCGGCCGCCCTTGCAGGGCGCGCCGGCCGGGGACGGCGGGCTCTTCGCCAGGCGCAGACAGTCCTCCGGACTGTCTTCGTCCGGGCTCAGCCCCAAAGGGGCTCCGAATCCGACCGGGAGACCCGGATCGGATCCGGCCCGTATGCCACGGGCGCTCCCCCTGCCCGCCAGTGGCGAGCTGTCCCCGGGGGGAAGACCTCCGCAGGCCAACAGGCGAGGGGTTGTCGATGAGCCCAACGGGACTGATGCCGCTGTTCCCGCTGCAGGCCGTGCTCTTTCCCGGCGGGCTGGTCGGGCTGAAGGTCTTCGAGGCGCGTTACCTGGACCTCGTCGCACGCTGTCTGCGTGAAGGCACGGGCTTCGGCATCGTTTGCCTGCAGCAGGGGCGCGAGACCGGCACCGCGGCGCAGGGCGTGAAGCTCGAAAGGGTCGGTGTCGTCGTGCGGCTCGACGAGGTCGACGCCGACGGCCCCGGGCTGCTGCGCGTGCGTGGCACCGGGCTGGAACGCTTCCGCCTCGCCGGCACCCCGGCGCAGCAGCCCGACGGGCTCTGGACCTGCGAGGTCGAGGACATCGCTGCCGACGCGCTGCGTGCGCCGGGCGAGGCGATGCAGCCGACGGTGCAGGCGCTGCAGGAGGCGATCCGCAAGCTCGACGAACAGGGCCACCAGCCGTTTGCCGAGCCCTACCGCTTCGACGACGCCGGCTGGGTGGCCAACCGCTGGTGCGAGCTGCTGCCGGTGCCGCTGTCGGCCAAGCAGAAGCTGATGGAACTCGAAGATCCGGTGATCCGGCTGTCGATCGTCGACGGCTACCTGCGCGACAAGTCGATCGTCATCGGCTGAGCACCGCGTCGGCTTCGAGCAGGCGCCGCACCGGCGCCGGCAGCCCGGCGGCCAGCGCCTCGGCACGCGTGAACCAGCGCCCGGCCGGCAGCACGGCTTCGACGGCGCCCGGCTCGGCGGCCAGCGCCGGCGGCAGCGTCCAGCGCAGCGGCTCCAAGGTCCAGTCCAGGTGCGTCAGCACGTGCACGAACGGGGCCAGCCACGCGCCCTGCCCCGGCCAGCCGGCGACGAGCGCCTCCAGATCCTCGGCCGACTCGTATTCGGGCAGGCTCCAGAGCCCGGCCCAGACGCCGCTGTCGGGGCGCTGCACCAGCCAGACCGCGTCGCCCCGGCTCAGCCACAGCAGCGCGTGGCGGCGCCGGCCGCGGCGCAGCGTGCGCGTCTTCACCGGATAGCGTTCGGGCGCGCCTTCGGTGCGCGCGACACAGACCTCGGCCAGCGGGCACAGCAGGCACTGCGGCCGGCGCGCCAGGCAGACGGTCGCGCCCAGGTCCATCAGGCCTTGCGTGTAGCGCTCGATGTCCTGCTCGGGCAGCAGCGCCTCGGCTTGGCGCCACAGCGCCCGCTCCTCGGCCGGGCGTGCCAGGTCGCCGCCGAAGCCGATCGCGCGCGTCAGCACGCGCTTGACGTTGCCGTCGAGGATCGCGGCGCGCTCGCCGTAGGCGAAAGCGGCGATCGCCGCGGCGGTCGAGCGGCCGATGCCGGGCAGCGTCGCCAGCGTCGCGGCGTCGGGCGGGAAACGCCCGCCGTGTTCGGCGACGACGGCCTGCGCGCAGCGGTGCAGGTTGCGCGCGCGGCTGTAGTAGCCCAGCCCGCTCCACAGCGCCAGCACCTCGTCCAGCGGCGCGGCGGCGAGCGCGGCGACGTCGGGAAAGCGCTGCAGGAAACGTTCGTAGTAGCCGAGCACCGTCGCCACCTGGGTCTGCTGCAGCATCACCTCGGACAGCCAGATGCGGTACGGGTCGCGCGTGTTCTGCCACGGCAGCGTGTGGCGGCCGTGCGTGCGCTGCCAGCGCACGACGCGCGCGGCGATCGTGGTGTCGGGCATCAGGCGGCGTCGCGGGCCAGCGGCGCGGCCGCGGACGCCTCGACGGGCGCCCGCTCGAGGCCCTCGGCGTCGCGCGCCGCGGCCACCAGGTCGGCGACGACGCGGTCCAGCCCGACCTGCAGCGCGACCAGGTGCTGGTCCTGCTGCTCGACCTCGGCAATGCGCCCCTCGAGCTCGCCGGCGGCCGACTGGATGCGCACCAGCGCCTCACGGCGCCGGCGGAAGCCCCGGCGGCGCTCGCGCAGCTGCTCGTCGACCTGCGCCGACTGCGACTGGCTCCAGACCTCGACGTCATGCGCAGCGCGCTCGAAGACGACGCGCAGCTTGGCCAGCAGCATGCGCCGGAACTGCTCGGCCGAGCCCGGCATCGCCATGCGCCAGCCCTGGGCCAGACCGAGGTAGCGGCCGTAGTTCTGCTCGAGCTGGTCGAGCTGGTCGACGTAGGCGTTGAGCAGCGGCGGCGGCTGCAGCGCGAAGGCGAAACCGTGTTCGGCGTTGAGCTGCACGAAGCTGGAGTCCAGCATGCGCCGCATCTCGTCGGTGCGTGCGCTGGCGTCGCCGAGCGTGGCGCGCAGGCGCTTGAACAGCGTCGCGAAGCTCTCGCGCGCGCCGGCGGTGAAAGCCCGCCCGCCGATGGCCGACAGCATCGCCGAGACCTCGGTGCGCAGCGCGTCGCTGCCCAGGCGGTCGAGCAGCGCGCCGAGCTGGCGCGTCTGCACCAGCCGCAGCGCCGCCAGGCGCTTGACGCAGCCGTCGAACTCGGCCGACTCGGCCTCGACACGGTCGAGCATCAGCCGCACCTTGGCGGCGCTCTTGCCGCGCAGGCCGCGCAGCTCCAGCAACTGCTCGGCGAGCTGGCGGCGGCGGTCGGCGAGGCGGCGCGACGCGGCGCTGCGCATCTGCTGCGCGCAGCCGGCCGCCGCCTGGGCCAGCACCTCGTGCTGGCGCGGGATCAGCTCGGCGGTCAGCGCCGACTCCAGCGCCGGCAGGCGGCTGCGCTCCAGCGCCGCGGCGTCGCCGGCCACGCGCGCGGCCAGCGCCTCGCGCGCCGACAGCGGAAAGACACGCGAACGCGCCACGCCGAGCGAGGCGGCGCTGGCGTCGCGCTGGCGCTCGATCTGCGCCGCGACGACGGCCGGCTCGGCCAGCGGATCGGCCAGCGTGTCGATCTTGTTGAGCACGACGAACCGTTCGAGCCCGTCGCTGCCCAGGTGCTCGCGCCAGATCGCGAGGTCCGAACGCGTGACGCCGGCGTCGGCCGCGAGCACGAACACGCAGGCATGCGCCGACGGCAGCAGCGACAGCGTCAGCTCGGGCTCGGCGCCGATCGCGTTGAGGCCCGGCGTGTCGAGCACGACCAGCCCGCGCGACAGCAGCGCGTGCGGGAAGTTGATCAGCGCGTGGCGCCAGGCCGGCACCTCGACCTGGCCGTCGGCCAGCAGCGGCGGGTTGTCCTCGGGGCGCTCGTCGTGCCAGAAGCCCAGCGCACGCGCCTCGCCAACGGTGACGCGGCGCGAGCGCGTCACCGCTGCCAGCGTGGCGGCGAGCTGCTCCGGGTCCTGCGGATCCAGCGGCAGCGACTGCCAGGCCTCGTCGCGGCGGCGCAGCTCGGCCAGCGACAGGCCGGCCAGCCGGGTCTCGATCGGCAGCAGCGACAGCCGCGGCGGCTGCGCCGGGTCGTGGAACAGCTCGACCGGGCACATCGTCGTGCGCCCGGGAGTCGCCGGCATCACGCGGCGGCCGGCCGCCGCGAAGAAGATCGCGTTGATCAGCTCCGACTTGCCGCGCGAGAACTCGGCCACGAAGGCCAGCACCACGCGCTCGGCCGCCAGCCGTTCGCGCAGCGTGGCCAGCAGCTCGGTCTGCGCCGCGTCGGCCAGTTCGTGATCGGCCAGGAAACGCGCGAACACGGCCACGCGGCGGTCGACGTCCTGCCGCCATGCGGCCAGGGAGTCGAGCGTCGAGACCAGGGAACTCTTCATGGCGCGGCCGATGCTAGCGCAGCCCTCCGCGCGCCCGGGCGCGCGGCGCCGCGTCAAGGAAACAAGCTGCGCAATCCGTCGCGTTCAGGGACGCTGGCAGGCGGCGCAGAAATAGGTGGCGCGCTGCGCCTGCACGACACGCCGCACCGCGGCGCCGCAGCGCGGGCAGGGTTCGCCGGCACGGCCGTAGACCCGGGCATGGTGCTGGAACTCGCCGTTCATGCCGTGGGCATCGCGGAAGTCGCGCAGCGTCGAGCCGCCCAGCTCGATCGCCTGCGCCAGCGTCTCGCGCAGCGCCTGCAGCAGCCGCGCCGCACGCAGCGGGCCGATGCGCCGGCACGGCGTCGCCGGGTGGATGCCGGCCTGATGCAGCGCCTCGCAGGCGTAGATGTTGCCGGCGCCGACGACGATGCGCCCGGACAGCAGCATCGCCTTGATCGGCGTGCGATGGCGCTGCAGCGCGGCATGGAAGGACTGCGGCGTGAGCGTGGCGTCAAACGGCTCGGCGCCGAGCGCGGCCAGCAGCGTCGCCGCCGGCGGGTCGGCGGTGGACGGCGACCAGACGACGGCACCGAAGCGCCGTGGGTCGGTCAGGCGCAGCGTGCCGTGCGAGGTGACGAGGTCGAAGTGGTCGTGCGGGCCGGGCGCCGGCGCGGCCGGGTGCAGCGCCAGCGAGCCGGACATGCCCAGGTGCAGCAGCAGCCCGCCGCCGCAGCCGCCGAGCAGCGGCAGCCAGAGGTACTTGCCGCGCCGCTGCACCGGCAGCACGCGGGCGCCGAGCAGGGCCTGCGGCGCGACGCCCAGCGGCCAGCGCAAGGCCTTGCCCAGGCGCACCGCCAAGACCTCGGCACCACGCAGCGGCTCGTCGATGCCCCTGCGCGTGACTTCGACTTCGGGCAATTCGGGCATGCGGCATTATGTCGAGATGCCTTGCCGTTCCCTTGTCGCCGCGCGTCGCCGCGGCGCCCGTCCGCTGGCCGCCGCGCTGGCCTTCGCCGCCGTCTCTGCCTGGGCCCAGGGGGCCGTCGCCACATCGCCCCCGGCGCCACCCGAGGTGCGCAACTCGGCCCTCGACGCGCCGCTGTTCTACCAGCTGCTGATCGGCGAGATCGAGGCCCGCCAAGGCCAGCCGGGAGCCGCCTACCAGGTGATCCTCGACGCCGCGCGGCGCAGCCGTGACGAGCTGCTGTTCCGCCGCGCGGTCGAGATCGCGCTGCAGGCCCGGGCCGGCGAGGAGGCGCTGACCGCCACACGCGCCTGGCGCACGGCGCTGCCGCGTTCGCAAGAGGCGCTGCGCACCGAGCTGCAGATCCTGTCGGCGATGAACCGCCTGGACCAGGCCGCCGAACCGTTGCGCGCGCTGCTGGCGGCCGCGACCCCGGCCGAGCGCAGCGGCATCATCGCCGCGGTGCCGGGTTTCCTGCAGCGTGCGGCCGACCCGGCGCGCGGCGCCCGGCTCGTCGAGGAGGTGCTCGCACCGTACCTGGAGACCCCGGCGACGCGGGTGGCCGCACAGATCGCGATCGGCCGCGCGCGGCTGACCGCAGGCGACGGCACGCGCGCGCTCGAGCTGGCGCGCCAGGCGCATGCCGCCGACCCGGCGGCGCAGGCGCCGGTGCTGCTGGCACTGGAGCTGCTGCCCAGCCGGCCCGAGGCCGAGCCCATCGTCACCGACTACGCCGCCCGCCCCGACGCCGAGCCGGCGCTGCTGCTGCTGTACGCGCGGGCGCTGACCAGCACGCAGCGTTATGCCGAGGCGCTGCGCCAGCTCGAAACCGTCACCCGGCGCAAGCCCGATCTCGCGCCGCCCTATCTGACGCTGGGCGCGCTGCACCTGGAGCTCCGGCACGCCGCCCAGGGCGAGGCCGCGCTGCGCCGCTACCTGGAGCTGACCGAACCCGCCGCGGCGCCGGCGTCGGCCGCGAGCGCTGCCGCCAGCGGCGGCGGCGAAGACGACCGCTCGCACGCGCCGGCCCAGGGCCGCGTCCAGGCCTGGCTGATGCTGGCGGCCTCGGCCGAGCAGCGTGGCGACTACGCCGCCGCCGAGCGCTGGCTGGCGCGTGTCGACGCCCCCGAGCGTGCGCTGGAGGTCCAGACCCGGCGGGCGTCGATGCTCGCGCGCCAGGGCCGCGTCGACGACGCGCGCCGGCTGCTGCTGGCCATGCCCGGCAGCGAGCCGAAGGACCTGCGCGCCCGGCTCGACGCCGAGGCGTCGATGCTGCGCGGCGTCAAGCGCTGGAAGGAGGCCTACGAGGTGATGGGCCAGGCACTGAAGCTGCAGCCCGACGACCCCGAACTGCTCTACGAACAGTCGATGCTGGCCGAGAAGCTCGGCCGCATCGACGAGATGGAGCGCCTGCTGCGCCGCGTCATCGAGCTCAAGCCCGACAACGCGCACGCCTACAACGCGCTGGGCTACTCGCTGGCCGATCGCGGCCAGCGCCTGCCCGAGGCACGCGACCTGATCGCCCGGGCGCTCGAACTCGCCCCCGGCGACCCGTTCATCACCGACAGCCTGGGCTGGGTCGAGTTCCGCCTGGGCAACCGCGCCCGGGCGCTGGAGCTGCTGCAGCGCGCCTACGCCTCGCGCCCCGACGCCGAGATCGCCGCCCACCTCGGCGAGGTGCTGTGGGCCGACGGCCGCCAGGACGAGGCGCGGCGCGTCTGGGCCGAGGCCCGCAGCCGCGACGCCGACAACGAGGTCCTGGTCGAGACCCTGAAGCGGCTGAAGGTGCGGCCGTGAGTGCGGCCGCATGAAGCGCGCGCTGCTCGCGGCCGCGGCCCTCGCGCTGGCCGGCTGCACGACGGTGCCGCACAACGCTGGCGGCTGGGTGGCCGGCAAGCTGTCGGTCGAGGTGCGCCCCGCCGACGCGCCGCTGCGCCGCCTGGCCAGCGGATTCGAGCTGCAGGGCGACGGCGAGCGCGGCGAGCTGCGCCTGACCTCGCCGCTGGGCAGCATCGTCGCCACCGCGCGCTGGGCGCCAGGCGAGGCGGTGCTGACCGCCGCCGAGGGCAGCACACGCTACGCCGGGCTGGACGAGCTCTCGCGCGAGGCGCTCGGCGAGGCGCTGCCGCTGGCCGCCCTGCCCGACTGGCTGGCCGGCCGGCCCTGGCCCGGCGCCGCGTCGCAGCCGACGGCACGTGGCTTCGATCAGCTGGGCTGGACGATCGACCTCGCGCGGCGCGACGACGGCTGGGTCGAGGCCTCGCGTGCGGCACCGCCGCCGGTGCTGGTGCGCGTGCGGCTGGAGCAAGCGCCGGAATGAACCCGGACCGAGGCGCGCTTGGCTCGGCGCAAGCGTGACCGGACGGGCGACGGCTTAGAGTCGCGACCCATGACCTTGCGATCGCTGCTCGACGTCCCGGCCCCGGCCAAGCTGAACCTGTTCCTGCACATCGTCGGCCGCCGCGCCGACGGCTACCACCTGCTGCAGTCGCCGTTCGTGCTGATCGACTGGGCCGACACGCTGCACTTCGAGCGCCGCGACGACGGCCGGATCGCCCGCCACGACCTCGGCGTGGCGCTGCCGTCCGACGATCTCTGCCTGCGTGCCGCGCGCGCGCTGCAGGCGGCCAGCGGCACGACGCTGGGCGTCGACATCTCGATCGCCAAACAGCTGCCGGCCGGCGCCGGGATGGGCGGCGGCAGCTCCGACGCCGCGACCGTGCTGCTGGCGCTGAACCGCCTGTGGGGCCTGGACTGGCCGCGCGAGCGCCTGCTGGCGCTGGGCGCGACGCTGGGCGCCGACGTGCCGTTCTTCGTCGGCGGCCGCAACGCCTTCGTCGAAGGCATCGGCGAAAAGCTCACGCCGATCGAGCTGCCGCGCCAGTGGTACGCGGTCGTGAAGCCCGTGCAAGGCCTCTCCACGAAAGAAATCTTCGAACACCCCCTTCTCAAACGGGATACATCTGCTATAGTCTTGGGCTCTCCCGCAGAGGACAAAGTTGTCGCGGAATTCAGTGCAGGATACGGTTGCAACGACATGCAACCCCCCGCGCAGGACCGATGCAACGATGTGGCGCAAGCCCTGGGTTTCCTCGAGCAACGTTACGGCAACAGCCGCATGACGGGCTCAGGCAGCGCAGTCTTCGCGAGAGCTGGCACAGGCGATCGACCCCTGGCGACATTTTCGGAAGCCGAGCTTCCGGAAGGTTGGGTCGGACGGATGTGCCGCAGTCTGGAGCATCATCCGCTGGTCGGCTGGGCTCGTGACTGAGACGGTTTCAAGGGCGCGGCCTAGCCGGGTCCTGTGTAGGGGAGTCGCCAAGTTGGTTAAGGCATCGGATTTTGATTCCGACATGCGAGGGTTCGAGTCCTTCCTCCCCTGCCAAAATTCTCTCTGACGGCGCGTCGCCGTCAGCGCTCCCGGAGATCCCCATCGTGCTGTTCAATACCGTGCTCTTCACCGGCAACGCGAACCCGGTGCTGGCGCAGGAAATTGCCACGCATCTGAGCGTCGAGCTCGGGCGGGCTTCGGTGGGTCGCTTCTCCGACGGCGAGGTCACGGTCGAGATCCGGCAGAACGTGCGTGCCCGCGACGTCTTCGTCGTGCAGCCGACCTGCAGCCCGACCAACGAGAACCTGATGGAGTTCCTGATCATGGTCGATGCGTTGAAGCGCGCCAGCGCTCGCCGCATCACCGCCGTGATCCCGTACTTCGGCTATGCCCGCCAGGACCGCCGCCCGCGCAGCACGCGGGTGCCGATCAGCGCCAAGGTCGTCGCCAACCTGCTCGAGACGGTGGGCGTCGAGCGCCTGCTGACGATGGATCTGCACGCCGACCAGATCCAGGGCTTCTTCGACATCCCGGTCGACAACATCTACGCCAGCCCGGTGCTGCTGTCGGACCTGAAGAGCAAGGCCTACAAGGACCTGGTCGTCGTGTCGCCGGACGTCGGCGGCGTGGTCCGTGCCCGCGCGCTGGCCAAGCAGCTCGGCTGCGACCTGGCGATCATCGACAAGCGCCGCCCCGCCGCCAACGTCTCCGAGGTGATGCACATCATCGGCGAGATCGACGGCCGCAACTGCGTGATCATGGACGACATGATCGACACCGCCGGCACGCTGGTGAAGGCCGCCGAGGTGCTGAAGGAACGCGGCGCCAAGAGCGTCTACGCCTACTGCACGCACCCGGTGTTCTCCGGCCCGGCCGTCGAGCGCATCAAGAATTCGCAGATCGACGAGGTCGTCATCACGAACACGATCCCGATGAGCCCGGAAGCCAAGGCCTGCCCGAAGATCCGCCAGCTCAGCGTCGCGTTCCTGTTCGCCGAGACGATCCGCCGCATCAGCGACGGCGAGTCGGTGACCTCGCTGTTCGCCGAGCAGAACAGTAATTTCTGATTCGGAAAGCGGGCTCGCTTCGCGAGCCCTTTTCCTTTTTGGGGCCTGGTCGCGGGCCCCTTTTTCGCAACTGTGGAGTCCACATGAAATTCACTGCTTACGAGCGTAGCGTCCAGGGGACCGGAGCGAGCCGCCGCCTGCGCAACGCCGCCAAGGTTCCGGGCATCGTCTACGGTGCCGGCGAGCCGAAGATGATCGAGCTCGATCACAACGCCCTCTTCTTCGCGCTGAAGAAGGAAGCCTTCCACTCCTCGATCCTCGAGATGGAACTGGCCGGCAAGGTCGAGAAGGTTCTGCTGCGCGACTTCCAGATGCACGCCTGGAAGCCGATCGTCATGCACGTGGACTTCCAGCGCGTCGACGAGACGACCCGCCTGCGCAAGAAGGTGCCGCTGCACTTCGAAGGCGAAGAGAACTCGCCGGCGGTGAAGACCGACAAGTGCCTGGTCAGCCACGTCGCCACCGAAATCGAGATCGAGTGCCTGGCCTCGCAGCTGCCCGAGTTCGTGACGATCGACCTGTCGGGCCTGGTGAAGAACCAGAGCCTGCACCTCAACGACCTGAAGCTGCCGGCCGGCATCAAGGCCGTGCGCCACGGCACGCTGAACCCGGCGATCGTCGCCGTCACGATGCCGAAGGCCGAGGAAGAAGTGATCGTCGCCCCGGTGGCCGCGCCCGAAAAGGGCAAGGGCAAGGGCAAGAAGGACGAGAAGCAGAACAAGAAGTGATGCCCCGGCCGGCCTCGCGCCGGCTGCGCACACCGTTTGGGGCCCCACCTCGGTGGGGCCTTGTCGTTTCCGGGCTCCGGATAATCCTCGACCATGATTCGTCTGTTCGTCGGCCTGGGCAACCCGGGCCCTGAGTACGAGGCCACGCGCCACAACGCGGGCTTCTGGTGGCTGGAGGCGCTGGCCGACAAGCTCGGCGCACGCCTCGTGCCCGAACGCGGCTACCAGGCGCTGGCCGCACGTGTGAACACGCCGCACGGCCCGGTCTGGCTGCTCGAGCCGATGACCTACATGAACCGCTCCGGGTTCTCGGTCGCGACGCTGGCGCGTTTCTTCAAGATCGCACCGAACGAGATCCTCGTCGTGCACGACGAGCTCGACCTGCAGCCCGGCGAGGCCAAGATCAAGCTCGGCGGCAGCGCCGCCGGCCACAACGGCCTGAAGGACATCCACAGCCAGCTCGGCACGCTGGACTTCTGGCGCCTGCGCCTGGGCATCGGCCACCCCGGCGTGCGCGCCGAGGTCGTCAACTGGGTGCTGAAGAAGCCCTCACCGGACCACCGCGAGGCCATCGCCAAGGCCATCGAGCAGTCGCTCGCCGCGTCGGACCTGCTGCTCGCCGGCGAGATGGACCGCGCGCTGCAGAAGATCCACGCCAAGCCTGCGCGTCCCAAGCCGCCGAAGCCGCCGCGCCCCGAGGCGCCGCCGGCGCCGGACGTCCCGCCCGGCGCCTGACCATGCGCGCCGCGCTCGCCCTCGCCTTGTTGGCGCTGGCCGGCGCGGCCGACGCGCAGCGCATCTGGCGCTGCGGGCCCGACGGGCGCCTGCTGCAGGATCGCCCCTGCCACGACGGCGAGGCCATGACCGTGCGCGACGAGCGCCCCAGCGCCAGCGACGAAGCCGCCGCCCGCGAAGTGGCGCGCCGCGAGATGGCGCTGGCCGAACAGCTGCGCGACGAGCGCCGTGCACGTGAACGCGAGGCCGTGACGGCCGCTGCCGGCTTCGTCGAACCCGAGAAGCCGGCCGTGCAGAGCGTGCTGAAGAAGACGCCGAAGAAAGCGCCGCGCAAGAAGAAGAACCGGCGCGACTAACGCGCGCCGCCAGCCTGCAGCGCCTGGAACTTCAGCCGCAGCTGCTCGCGCGTCTCGACGTGCTCCGGGTTCACCGGAATGCACTCCACCGGGCAGACCTGCACGCACTGCGGCTCGTCGAAATGGCCCACGCACTCGGTGCAGCGCCGCGGGTCGATCTCGTAGCGTTCATCGCCCATCGAGATCGCCTGGTTCGGGCACTCGGGTTCGCAGACGTCGCAGTTGATGCACTCGTCGGTGATCCACAAAGCCATCGTCAAGCCGCCGGTTGGTTCACGCGGTCCTGGAGTCGTTTCAGCACCGACGGTGCCACGAACTTGGAGACATCGCCGCCGAGGGTGGCAATCTCGCGGATGAAGGTCGCGCTGACGAACTGGTACTGGTCGGACGGCGTCATGAACACCGTCTCGACGTCGGGCATCAGCTGGCGGTTCATGCCGGCCATCTGGAACTCGTACTCGAAGTCGCTGACCGCACGCAGGCCGCGCACGACGACCTTGGCGCCGGCAGCAACGACGAAATCGCGCAGCAGCCCGCGGAAGGCCACGACCTCGACGTTGGCGTAGGGTGCGGCGATCTCGCGCGCGATCGACAGCCGCTCCTCGATCGTGAACATCGTGCGCTTGTGGTGGCCGGCGGCCACCGCCAGGATCAGCCGGTCGAACAGGCGCGAGCCGCGGCGCATCAAGTCCTCGTGGCCCAGCGTCATCGGGTCGAAGGTGCCGGGATAGACGGCGGTCAGCGGGGTGACGGTGGTCACGGCGTCGGTCCTGTAACGCAAACCGGCGCAGTGTAGCCGCGGCGCAGCAGGCGGTAGTGCACCGCGCCGGCACGGCCTTCACGCCAGGTTTCCAACCCCTCGGGCGGCTCTGCCAGCGGCTCGGCGCTCTCGACATAGACGAAGCCGCCCGGCACGACGAGACGCGCGGCGGCTCGCGCCGCCGGCAGCGCCAGACCGGCGGCGAACGGCGGGTCCAGCAGCACCAGTTCCCAGGCCGCGGGCGCGGCCGAGGCCATCCAGGCCATCGCGTCGGCGCGGCGCGCCTCCAGCCCGGTGGCACCCAGCCGTTGCGCATGGGCCTTGAAGCCGGCGACGAGCTGCGCGTCCTGCTCCAGCAGCAGCACCTGGGCCGCGCCGCGCGACGCGGCCTCGAAACCGAGCGCGCCGCTGCCGGCGAAGGCGTCGAGCACACGCCAGCCCGTGAGGTCCTGGCCCAGCCAGTTGAACAGCGTCTCGCGCACGCGGTCGGGCGTCGGGCGCAGACCGGGCCGGTCGGGCACCGGCAGCTTGCTGCGCTTCCAGGCGCCGCCGATCAGCCGCACCTCGTTCGGACGGCCGCGCTGCGGCGGTTTCACGGGCGGACCGGGATGCCGTCGCGGGCCATCAGCGCCTTGGCCTGGGCGACGGTGAACTCGCCATAGTGGAAGATGCTGGCCGCCAGCACCGCGTCGGCGCCGCCCAGGCGGATGCCTTCGGACAGATGCTCCAGCGTGCCGACGCCGCCCGAGGCGATGACCGGCACCGGCACCGCGTCACTGACGGCGCGCGTGAGTTCCAGGTCGAAACCGCTCTTCGTGCCGTCGCGGTCCATGCTGGTCAGCAGGATCTCGCCGGCACCGTGTTCGGCCATGCGGCGCGCCCATTCGACGGCGTCCAGGCCGACGTTCTTGCGCCCGCCGTGGGTGTAGACGTCCCAGCCCGGGCCGCGCGCGGCGAGGTCCTCGCCCTGGCGGCGCTTGGCGTCGATGGCGACGACGATGCACTGCGCACCGTACTTCTCCGACGCGTCGCGGATGACCTGCGGGTTGGCCACCGCCGCCGAGTTGAAGCTCACCTTGTCGGCGCCGGCGTTCAGCAGCCGGCGCACGTCCTCGACGCTGCGCACGCCGCCGCCGACGGTCAGCGGGATGAAGACCTGCGAGGCCACGGCCTCGATGATGTGCAGGATCAGGTCGCGGCCGTCGCTGGTCGCGGTGATGTCCAGGAAGGTCAGTTCGTCGGCGCCCTGCTCGTTGTAGCGCGCGGCGATCTCGACCGGGTCGCCCGCGTCGCGCAGCTCGACGAAGTTGACGCCCTTGACGACCCGGCCGCCGGTGACGTCCAGGCAGGGAATGATGCGTTTGGCCAGCATGGGAACGCCCGGCGAGGGGCGGCGCGAAAGAGGTTAGGCGGCGCCGTTGAGCTCGTCGGCGCGCGCCTGCGCGGCGGCGAAGTCGAGCGCGCCGGTGTAGATGCTGCGCCCGCAGATGACGCCTTCGACACCGTCGGACTCGACGCCGCACAGGCGCTCGATGTCCGCCAGGTCCGACAGGCCGCCCGAGGCGATGACGGGGATAGCCAGCGCCTGCGCCAGCTTGACGGTGGCCTCGATGTTGATGCCGGTGAGCATGCCGTCGCGGCCGATGTCGGTGTAGATCACGCCTTCGACGCCGTAGTCCTCGAACTTCTTCGCCAGGTCGACGACCTCGTGGCCGGTGAGCTTGCTCCAGCCGTCGGTGGCGACCTTGCCGTCCTTGGCGTCGAGGCCGACGATGATGTGGCCGCCGAAGGCCGTGCAGGCGTCCTTCAGGAAACCCGGGCTCTTGACCGCGGCGGTGCCGATGATGACGTAGCTGATGCCGTCGTCGAGCAGGCGTTCGATGGTGTCCAGGTCGCGGATGCCGCCACCCAGCTGCACCGGGATCTCGTCGCCGACCTCACGCAGGATGGCCTTGACGGCCGCCTCGTTGATCGGCCGGCCGGCGAAGGCGCCGTTGAGGTCGACCAGGTGCAGACGGCGTGCGCCGGCGTCGAGCCAGCGGCGCGCCATCGCGGCGGGGTCGTCGCCGAAGGTCGTGGAGGCATTCATATCGCCCTGCTGGAGGCGGACGCACTTGCCGTCCTTCAGGTCGATGGCGGGGATCAGCAGCATGGCTCGTCGGCGCCGTGGCGGGAGGGGGAAAGACGGATCAGGGCTTCCAGCCGAGGAAGTTGCGGTACAGCGCGAGGCCGTGGGCAGCGCTCTTCTCGGGGTGGAACTGGGTGGCAAAAATGTTATCCCGCGCGATAGCGCAGGTAAAGCGCGCGCCGTAGTCGGTTTCGCCCGCGGTGTGGGCGGCATCCGCGGGCTGCGCGAAGTAGCTGTGGACGAAATAGAAGAAGGCGCCGTCGGGCACACCGTCCCACAGCGCGTGCGGGCGCTGCCAGACCTGGTTCCAGCCCATCTGCGGCACCTTGAAGCGGCTGCCGTCCTCCTGCAGCCGGCCTTCGAGACGGAAACGCTTCACCTCGCCGGGGATCAGGCCGAGACCGGGCGTGTCCTGCTCCTCGCTGTGCGTCAGCAGCATCTGCATGCCGACGCACACGCCCATCAGCGGCTTGTTCGCGGCGGCGTCGAGCACCGCCTCCAGCAGCCCGGAGTCGTGCAGCTCGCGCATGCAGTCGCGGATCGCGCCCTGCCCCGGCAGCACGATGCGCTCGGCGGCGAAGACCTCCTCAGGCTGCGAGGTGACGACGACCTCGTGCCCGGTGCCAGCGGCGACGTGCATCACCGCCTGCGACACCGAGCGCAGGTTGCCCATCCCGTAATCGACGACGGCGACGACGCTCACAAACAACCTTTCGTCGACGGCACGATGCCGGCCGCACGTTCGTCGGCGGCGAGCGCCATGCGCAGCGCGCGGCCGAAGGCCTTGAACACCGTCTCGCACTGGTGGTGGGCGTTGATGCCCTTCAGGTTGTCGACGTGCAGCGTGACCAGCGCGTGGTTGACGAAGCCCTGGAAGAACTCGTAGACGAGCTGGGTGTCCAGCGCGCCGATCATGCCGGCGGTGAACTTGACGTCGAAAGCCAGCCCGGGGCGGCCGGAGAAGTCGACGACGACACGCGACAGCGCCTCGTCCAGCGGCACGTAGCTGTGGCCGTAGCGCGTGATGCCGCGCTTGTCGCCGACGGCCTGCGCGACCGCCTGCCCCAGCGTGATGCCGATGTCCTCGACGCTGTGGTGGCCGTCGATGTGCAGATCGCCCTCGCACTCGACTTCCAGGTCGATCATGCCGTGGCGCGCCACCTGGTCGAGCATGTGGTCGAGGAAGCCGATGCCGGTGGCGAGCTTGGCGTCACCGCGGCCGTCGAGGTCGACGCGCACGCGGATGCGCGTTTCGCGGGTGTCGCGCCGGACTTCGGCGGTGCGGGCGTCGTTGCGGGTGTCCATGGCGTCCTTCTACAGGCTGGCGCGCAGCGCGTCGATCAGTCGGGTCGTCTCGTCGGGGGTGCCGACGGTCAGGCGCAGGCAGTTGGCGAGCGAGGGGTGCAGCGCCGAGACGTTCTTCACCAGCACGCCGCGCGACTTGAGGCCGGCGAAGGCCGCTGCGGCGTCGGGCACACGCGCCAGGATCATGTTCGCCTCGCTCGGCCAGGCGTGAACGCCGGGCATCGTCTGCAGCGCCTCGTGCAGGCGCTGGCGCTGGGCGCGGATCTCGGCGGCCTGGCGCGCGTACTCGTCGGCGTGCTCCAGCGCGAACAGCGCCGCCTCGGCGTTGAGCACGCTGACGTTGAACGGCGGGCGCAGCTTGTCGATCTCGGCGATCAGCGCGCTGCGGCCCATCAGGTAGCCGATGCGCACGCCGGCCAGGCCGAACTTGCTCATCGTGCGCATCACCAGCACGTGCGGATGCGCGGCCAGGCGCGCCATCGAGTCGCGTGCGGCGAAGGGCTGGTAGGCCTCGTCCATCACGACCAGGCCGCCGGCTTCGCCCATCGCCGCGATCAGGCGGTCGACGACGGCGTCGTCCCAGAGGTTGCCGGTCGGGTTGTTCGGATAGGCGAGGTACAGCAGCGACGGACGGTGCTCGGCGATCGCCGCCAGCATCGCCGTTTCGTCGAGCTCGAAGTCGGCCGCCAGCGGCACGCCGACGAAACGCACGCCCTGCAGCGCCGCCGACAGCCCGTACATCACGAAGCTCGGCAGCGGCGACATGAAGACCGCGCCCGGCACCGCGCAGGCCAGGCTGAGCATCGTGATGAGCTCGTCGGAGCCGTTGCCCAGCGTCAGCGCGCAGCCTTCGGGCAGGCCGGCGAACTGCGCCAGCGCCACCTTCAGGTCCTCGGTGCGCTCGGCCGGGTAGCGGTTGATCGCCACACGGCCCAGACGCTCGCCCAGCGCCTGCTGCAGCTCAGGCGGCAGCGGGAACGGGTTCTCCATCGTGTCCAGCTTGACGAAGCCGGCCGAGGGCTGCACCGCATAGGCGTGCAGGCCCTGGATGTCCTGGCGCACGACGCGCGCCATCAGGGACGGGAGATCGGGAGTCATCGCGGGCTTTCGGGCCTGGGGTTCTGCGACACGGTCACCGGCTGAGCTCAGGCCGCGCTCAACGGGGCTTCAGACGGAACTCGGCGGCCTGGGCGTGGGCCTGCAGCCCTTCGCCGTAGGCCAGCTCGGCGGCGATCGGGCCCAGCACCTGGGCGCCGGCCTCGCTCACCTCGATCAGGCTGCTGCGCTTCTGGAAGTCGTAGACGCCCAGCGGCGACGAGAAGCGCGCGGTGCCCGAAGTCGGCAGCACGTGGTTCGGGCCGGCGCAGTAGTCGCCCAGGCTCTCGCTGGTGTAGGCGCCGAGGAAGATCGCGCCGGCGTGGCGCAGCAGCGGCTCCCAGCGGCCGGGTTCGGCCGAGCTGACTTCCAGGTGCTCGGGCGCGACGCGGTTGGAGATCTCGCAGGCCTCCTCCATCGAGCGCGTGTGGATGAGCGCGCCGCGGCCTTCGAGCGAGGCGCGGATCGTCGCCTGGCGCGGCATCGCCGGCAGCAGGCGCTCGATCTCGGCCTGCACCGCGGCGATGTAGCCGGCATCCGGGCACAGCAGGATGCTCTGCGCCAGCTCGTCGTGCTCGGCCTGGCTGAACAGGTCCATCGCCACCCACTCGGCCGGCGTCGTGCCGTCGGCCAGCACGAGGATCTCGCTCGGCCCGGCGATCATGTCGATGCCGACCTGGCCGAAGACGCGGCGCTTGGCGCTGGCGACGTAGGCGTTGCCCGGGCCGGTGATCTTGTCGACGCGGGGCACGGTCGCCGTGCCGTAGGCCAGCGCGGCCACCGCCTGGGCGCCGCCGATCGTGAAGACGCGGTGGGCACCAGCCACCGCGGCGGCGGCCAGCACCAGCGCGTTGCGCTCGCCGCCGGGCGTCGGCACCACCATCACGATCTCGCCGACACCGGCCACCTGGGCCGGGATGGCGTTCATCAGCACGCTCGACGGGTAGGCCGCCTTGCCGCCGGGCACGTAGATGCCGACGCGGTCCAGCGGCGTGACTTTCTGGCCCAGCAGCGTGCCGTCGGCGTCGCGGTAGCTCCAGCTGCGGCCGCAGGCGTCCAGCTGGCGCTGGTGGTAGTCACGAACGCGTTCGGCGGCAGCCTCGAGCGCCGAGCGCTGCGCCGGCGTGATCGAGGCCAGCGCGGCGCGCAGTTCGTCGGCGCCGATCTCCAGCGCCGCGACCGAGTCGGCCTGCAGGCGGTCGAAACGCGCCGTGTACTCCAGCACCGCGGCGTCGCCGCGCTGGCGCACGTCGTCGAGGATCGCGGCGACGCGGTTCTCGATCTCGGCGTCGGTCTCGGCCGACCAGTGCAGCACACGCTGGAAACCGGCCTCGAAGCCGGCGTCGGCGGTAGACAGACGGGTGATCGCAACGGGGTTCATGCGCGGGACTCCACGGCTTGCTCGAAGGCGTCGATCAGCGCGCGCAGCGGGGCGCGCTTCAACTTCAGCGCCGCCGGGTTGACGACCAGGCGCGACGAGATGTCCATGATCTTCTCGACCTCGACGAGCTGGTTGGCCTTCAGCGTGCTGCCGGTCGAGACCAGGTCGACGATGGCGTCGGCCAGGCCCGTGAGCGGCGCCAGCTCCATCGAGCCGTAGAGCTTGATCAGGTCGACGTGCACGCCCTTGGCGGCGAAGTGCTGGCGCGCGATCTGGGTGTACTTGGTGGCGACGCGGATGCGTGCACCCTGGCGCACGGCGTGCGCGTAGTCGAAGTCGGCGCGCGTGGCGACGCTCATGCGGCAGCGCGCGATGCGCAGGTCCAACGGGCGGTACAGGCCGTCGCCGTGCTCCAGCAGCACGTCCAGGCCGGCGACGCCGAGGTCGGCGCCGCCGTGCTGCACGTAGGTCGGCACGTCGCTGGCGCGCACCAGCACGACGCGCACGTCGGGCCGGGTGGTGCCGATGATCAGCTTGCGGCTCTTCTCCGGGTCCTCCAGCACCTCGATGCCGGCGGCCGCCAGCAACGGCAGCGAGTCCTCGAAGATGCGGCCCTTGGACAGTGCGAGCGTGATCATCGGATTCTTTCGATGTCCGCCCCGAGGGCGCGCAGCTTGGCTTCCATGCGGTCGTAGCCGCGGTCCAGGTGGTAGATGCGCTCCACCGTCGTCTCGCCTTCGGCCACCAGGCCGGCGATGACCAGGCTGGCCGAGGCGCGCAGGTCGGTCGCCATCACGGTGGCACCCGAGAGCGTCGGCACGCCCTGGATCATCGCCGTGTGGCCGTCGACCTGGATGCGCGCGCCCAGGCGCACCAGCTCGTTGACGTGCATGAAGCGGTTCTCGAAGATCGTCTCCGAGACCTTGGCCGCGCCTTCGGCGACGCAGTCGACGGCCATGAACTGGGCCTGCATGTCGGTCGGGAAGGCCGGGTACTCGCTGGTGCGGAAGCTCACCGCCTTCGGGCGCGCGTCGGCACGCACGCGGATCCAGTCCTCGCCCGACTCGATGGCAACGCCGGCTTCGCGCAACTTGGTGATGACGGCGTCGAGGTGCTCGGCACGCGCGTCGCGCAGCACGGCCTCGCCGCCGGCGGCGGCCACCGCGCAGAGGAAGGTGCCGGCCTCGATGCGGTCGGGCACGATGCGGTGCGGCGCGGCCGGCGCGTGCAGGCGCTCGACACCCTGGATGCGGATGCGGCCGCTGCCGTGGCCTTCGATCTTCGCGCCCATCGAGATCAGCAGCTCGGCCAGGTCGGTGACCTCGGGCTCCTGAGCGGCGTTCTCCAGCACCGTCTCGCCCTCGGCCAGCGCCGCGGCCATCAGCAGGTTCTCGGTGCCGGTGACGGTGATCATGTCCGTCGTGATGCGCGCGCCGCGCAGCCGGCCGGCGCTGGCGACGATGTTGCCGTGTTCGACCTTGACCGTCGCGCCCATCGCCTGCAGGCCCTTGATGTGCTGGTCGACCGGGCGCGAGCCGATCGCGCAGCCGCCGGGCAGCGACACCGTCGCGCGGCCGAAACGCGCCAGCAGCGGGCCGAGCACGAGGATCGACGCGCGCATCGTCTTCACGAGCTCGTAGGGCGCGACCGGGTCGACGCCGTCGGGCGCGGCGAGCGTCACGCGCGCCGGCTGGTCTTCGGGGCGCTCGACGGCGACGCCCATGCGGCGCAGCAGCGACAGCATCGTCGCCACGTCCTGCAGGCGCGGCACGTTGTCCAGCGTCAGCGGCCCGGCGCACAGCAGCGCGGCGCAGAGCTCGGGCAGCGCGGCGTTCTTGGCGCCGGAGATCGCCACCTCGCCTTGGAGGCGGCGTCCGCCGCGGATCAGGAGTTTGTCCATGCTGGTGCTCGGAAAAGCACGCGGCACGGGACGGGCGGCAGCGCAGCACGCGGCCACCCGCGGCGCGCCGCAGGTGCCGTGTCAGGGGTGGTGGGTGGCGCCTTGGGCCGAGTACTCGGCCGGCGTGAGCGTCTTCATCGACAGCGCGTGGATCTGCTCGCGCATTCTATCGCCCAGCGCGGCGTAGACCCGCTGGTGGCGGCGCACGCGGTTCAGGCCCTCGAAGGCCGACGAGACGATGGTGGCGAAGAAGTGGCGGCCGTCGCCTTCGACCTGCAGGTGCTCGCAGGGCAGCCCGGCCTCGATGTAGCCGCGGACTTCGGCGACGGTCGGCTCGGCCATCAGGCGAGTTCCGACTGGCGTTCGATGACGCGCGACACGATGCCGTAGGCGATCGCCTCGTCGGCGCTCATCCAGTAGTCGCGCTCCATGTCGGCCATGACCTTCTCGATCTTCTGGCCGGTCTGGGTGGCGACGACACGCGCGATGCGCTCGCGGGTCTTGATGATTTCCTTGGCCTGGATCGCGATGTCGGTGGCCCGGCCGCCGGCGCCGCCGGCGGGCTGGTGGATCATGAAACGCGTGTTCGGCAGACAGACCCGGCGCTCCTTGGGCGCGGCCAGGTAGATGTGCGTGCCGGCGCTGGCGACCCAGCCGCTGCCGATGGTCGTCACCGGCGCGTTGATGAAGCGGATCATGTCGTGGATCGCGTCGCCGCTTTCCACGTGGCCGCCCGGGCTGCTGATCAGCATGTGGATCGGCGCGTCGGAGTCCTGCGACAGCGCGATCAGGCGCTCGCAGGTGGCGCGCGCCAGCTTGTCGTCGATCTCGCCGAAGACAAGGACGAAACGCGACTTGAACGACAGCTGTTCCTGCAGGCCGCCGGCGGGCTTGGCGGCGTCCTTGTCGGCAGGCTTGGCGTCGCAGGCGGCGTGGATGTGCGTCATGCTCGGAGGCTCGTGCAGGGGTTGGAAGGCGATTATCTCAGGCCGCCGCGGCGGGCGTCATGAACGCAGCTTGTAGCCCGACGCCAGAAGGCGCAAGGCGATCGCCGAGACGACGACGAAACTCGTGCCGACGACCGCCAGGCTGAGCCAGGGCGAGACGTCGCTGGCGCCGAAGAAGCCGCGGCGGAAGCCGTCGATCATGTAGAAGAACGGGTTCAGGTGGCTCGCCGCCTGCCAGACGCCGGGCAGCGACTTCACCGAGTAGAAAACGCCCGACAGAAAGGTCATCGGCATGACGATGAAGTTCTGGAACGCGGCGAGCTGGTCGAACTTCTCCGCCCACAGCCCGGCGATCAGCCCCAGCGCGCCCAGCATGCCGGCGCCCAGCGCGGCGAAGACCAGCACCCACCACGGTTCGGCCAGGTGCAGCGGCGCGAACCAGACGGTGACCAGCAGCACGCCCAGGCCGACGACCAGCCCGCGCACCGCCGACGCCGCGACATAGGCGACGAACCAGGCCCAGTGCGACAGCGGCGTCAGCAGCAGGAAGACGAGGTTGCCGGTGATCTTGCTCTGGATCAGCGACGAGCTGGTGTTGGCGAAGGCGTTCTGCAGCACGCTCATCATCACCAGCCCGGGCACGAGGAAGCTCGTGTAGCCGACACCGGGGAAGACCTCGACGTGGTCCTCCAGCACGTGGCCGAAGATCAGCAGGTACAGCACCGCCGTCAGCACCGGCGCGGCGACGGTCTGGAAGGCCACCTTCCAGAAGCGCAGCACCTCCTTGCGGAACAGCGTGCCGGCGCCGGCGAGGTCGATGCCGCTCATCGTGCGCCCTCCCCGCCCATGATCCCGAGGAAGACGTCCTCGAGGTCGGCACGGCCGATCTCCAGGTCCTCGACAGCGACGCCGGCCTGGCGCAGCGTGGCCAGGTCGTGCTCGACCTCGGCGGCGTCGCGCGCCTGCAGCTGCACGATGCGGCCGGTGACGCGGGCGCGCGCCGCCAGCGCCGGCGGCAGCGCGGCGTCGGTCTTGAAGCGCAGCATCGTGCTCGCCATGCCCGACAGCAGCGCCGAGGTGCGGTCCAGCGCGACGACGCGGCCCTGCTTGAGCATCGCGATGCGGCCGCACAGCGCCTCGGCTTCTTCCAGGTAATGCGTGGTCAGCAGCACCGTGTGGCCTTCGCGGTTCAGGCGTGCGACGAAGTGCCACAGCGTCTGGCGCAGCTCGACGTCGACGCCGGCGGTCGGCTCGTCGAGCACGATGACCGGCGGCCGGTGCACCAGCGCCTGGGCGACGAGCACACGCCGCTTCATGCCGCCGGAGAGCTGGCGCATGTTGGCGCCGCCCTTGTCGGCCAGGCCGAGGTTGGCCAGCAGCTCGTCGATCCAGTCGTCGTTGTGCTTCAGGCCGAAGTAGCCGCTCTGGATGCGCAGCGTCTCGCGCACGCTGAAGAACGGGTCGAAGACCAGCTCCTGCGGCACGATGCCCAGCGCCCGGCGCGCGGCGGCGAAGTCGGTGACGACGTCGTGGCCCATGACCTCGACGCGGCCGCCGCTGGCTTGCGCCAGCCCGGCGAGGATGGAGATCAGCGTCGTCTTGCCGGCGCCGTTGGAGCCGAGCAGGCCGAAGAACTCGCCCGGCTCGATGTCGAAACTGACGCCGTCCAGGGCCTGGACGGTGCCGCGTGCGCCGCGGAAGGTCTTGGTGACGTGGTCGAAACGGACAGCGGGCATGGGGGGCGGATTGTAGGCAGCGCACCCCAGACCCCACGGTGCACAATGCGCCGCACCATGCCGACGCCCAAGAAGCCGCGGCGCACCGCGGAACGCATCCTCGAGGTGACGCTGGACCTCTTCAACCGGTTCGGCGAGCCGAACGTCAGCACGACGCTGATCTCGGCCGAGCTCGGCATCAGCCCCGGCAACCTGTACTACCACTACCCGGCCAAGGACGAGCTGATCAACGCGCTGTTCGACCGTTACGAACGTGCGCTGGACGAGCTGCTGCGTGCCGCCGACGGCGTGCGCAACGTCGAGGACGCGTGGCTGTTCCTGCACATGTTCTTCGAGCTGGTCTGGCAGTACCGCTTCCTGTACCGCGACCTGAACGACCTGCTCAGCAAGAACCGGCGCCTGGAGACGCACTTCCAGTTCGTGCTGCGCCACAAGGGCGAGGCGGTGCGTGAGTTGCTGGCCGGGCTGTCGGGTGCCGGCGCGGTGAAGCTGACACCCGAGGAGGCCGAGCCGCTGGCCACCGCGATGGTCGTCGTGCTGACCTACTGGCTGAGCTACGAATACGTGCGCGACCCGCGCCGGGCGCTGGAGCCCGAAGGCGCCGGCGCGGCGCTGGCGCGTGGCGCCTGGCACACGATGAGCCTGCTGCTGCCCTATCTGGACGCCGAGTCGCGCGCGCACCTGAACGCGCTGGCCGCGCCCTACCGCGCCTGATGGCGCGCTGGGTGCGTTTCCCCTGGCCCGACCCGGGCTACGTCTACGAGCCGGCGGCGCTGCGCCGGCGCTGGAAACGGCTGCATGTCGGCGACGCCGAGCCGCTGCCACGCGATGCGGCGCTGCTCGCGGCCTGGGCGAAGCTCCATGCCGGCGAGTTCCGCGCCGCCTACGACGCCGCGCTGGCGCTGGGGCCGGCCGGCGTCACGCTGGCCAACAAGGCCCAGGCGCTGCAGGCCACCTACCTCGAACGCACCGAACGCACGCGGCTGGCGATGGTCGACGAGGTCGCGCGCCGTGCCCTTGCCCAGCAGAAGGCCGAGCCCGCCAACCCGGCGGGCTGGTTCTGGCACGCCTACGCGCTGGGGCGCCGCGCCGAGTCGCTGGACCTGCTGAAGCTGGTCGCCGAACGTCTGGCGCCGCAGGTGCGGCAGTCGCTCGAACACACGCTGAAGCTGGCGCCGAAGCACCCCGAAGCCCACCTGGCGCTGGCCACCTTCCACGCCGAGGCCATCGCGCGCGTCGGCCGGCTGCTGGCGATGACCGAAGGCGCCGACGCCGTCAAGGGCCTGGCGCACTACCGCCAGGCGCTGGCGCTGAACCCGGCCAGCGCGATCGTGAAGGTCGAGGTCGCGCGCGGGCTGCTGATCCTCGAAGGCGAGGCCGCGCGGCCCGAGGCCCGGCGGCTGCTGGCCGACGCAGCACGCCACGTGCCGGCCGACGCGATCGAACGGCTGGAAGTCGAGGCGGCGAAGCTGGCGCTGCAGGCGGCGGTTTAGGCGGCCGCGCCGTCCTCGCCCGGCCAGGGCAGCATCATCGTCAGCCAGAGCAGCTTCTCGAACTCGGGCTCGAAACGTTCGACGATGGCCTCGGGGTCGGGGCACAGCGCAGTGTCGGCGATCAGGCCGAACTGCACGCCGCCGCCGTAGCTGAGCACGCTGACGCCCAGGCCGACGTCGCCCGAGGCCGGCACCCAGAACATCGTCTGGCGCAGCGTCGAGCCGCAAAACTTCAGCGGCTCGCGCGGGCCGGGCACGTTGGTCATCACCGCGGTGGTCTTGCGTGCGAAGAGGTTCAGCACCGCGTCCTGCACCGGCTTGACGAGGAAACCCGCCATCGCCAGCACCGCGAAGGCCAGCAGCGGCTGGTAACTGCCCTTCAGCTCGGCCATGCGCTGGCGCACCGCGTAGACGCGTTCGATCGGGTTGGTGATGCCGATCGGCAGCACCAGCGGCGCCAGGCCGAAGCGGTTGCCCAGCTGCCAGGCCTTGTCCATCGGCCGCAGGTTCACCGGCACCATGGCCCGGATCTCCTTGCCCGCCGGGTCGTCGCCGCATTCGTGCAGGTAGCGGCCGATCGCGCCGGCGACGCAGGCCAGCAGCACATCGTTGATCGAGCAGCCCAGCGCCTTGCCGACGGCCTTGACGGTGTCCAGCGGCAGCGGTTCGTTCCAGGCCACGGCCTTCAGGCCGCCGGGTTTGCCCTTCAGCGCGGTCGGCGAGTCGTCGGCCATCAGCGCCAGCGACGCGGCGTCGTGCACCACCTGCCAGCCGTGGCGCGCCACCGCGAGCGAGCCCCACAGCGGCGCCTGCGGGTGCGCCAGCATCTCCATCGAGCGGGCGACACCGTTGCCGTACATGCCGATCGCCTTGACCGTCAGGTCGGTGATCGGGCGCAGCACCGCGTCGGCCAGCCAGTCGTGTTCATGCGAGTGGTCGTGGCCATGCGCGTGCTGCGGGTGCTTCGGCGGCTCGGCGCCGCCGTCGGTGATCGACAGCATCACCGAGATCAGCGCGATGCCGTCGGCGATGCAGTGGTGCAGGCGCACGACGATGGCCGAGCCACCTTCGTAGCGCTCGATGAGGTGGAACTGCCACAGCGGGCGCTGGGGGTCGAGCGGCGTCGCGGCGAGTTCGGCGCACAAGGTCTTCAGCGCGGCGCGCTCGTCCTGGCCGCGGCGGCGCGGCAGCTTCGTCGTGACGACGTGGCGCGAGAGGTCGAAGTCATCGTCCTCGACCCAGGAGGCGCCGAGCAGGTCGGGCACGGCGCGCTGGCGGAAACGCGCGTAGCGCAGGAAGCGCTCCTCGACACGCCGCCGCAGCGCCGCCAGCGTGATGCCGGGCTCCAGCAGCCAGACACCGACGATCATCATCAGGTTGACGTCGTTGTCCATGCGCAGCCACGCGGTGTCCACGCGTGACATGCGCTCGGCGTCAAGACTCATGCGCTCCTCCGCTTTTTCGCGGCACGATGGCCGCTAACATCGGGAGCGTCAAGCCCGGATCACGGGTCAGAGGAGACCTGCACCATGCCGCAACTCAAGGCTGCGTTCGAAAAGGCCGTCGCGGAGAGCAAGTCGCTGCCGGCCAAGCCCGACAACGCGACGCTGCTGAAGATCTATTCGCTCTACAAGCAGGCCACGGTCGGCGACGTCGAAGGCGACCGCCCGGGCTTCACCGACTTCGTCGGCCGGGCGAAGTACGACGCCTGGGCGGGCTTGAAGGGCAAGAGCGCGAACGAGGCGATGCAGGAATACATCGACCTCATCGAGGATTTGAAGTAAGGCTTCAGCCGCGCTTCTTCGCGTCGCCCGCGTGGCGGGCGAGTTGCTGGTCGAGGTTGCTGCGGATCTCGCGTTCGATCGTCTTGCTGAAGGCGCCGAGCAGGAAACCGAGCTTGGCGTCGAGGTCGAAATGATCGGCGGCGACGATGAGGCGGCCGTTGACGCCGCTGCGGCGGAACTCGACCGTGTCGCTGCTCTCGCCGCGGCGCACGCTGCACTGCATGTCGAACTGGGTACGGCACTGTTCGGCCCAGTCGTCGGCCACTGCACGGGCCACGTCCAGGCCCAGGTCGTGTTCGCGTCGGATGCGGATGTCGCTCACTCTTCAACTCCTGTCGCCGCGGCGGCGGCCAGTGCCGCACGTCGCTGGGCCTTGGGCAGCGCGGCCAGCCGCGCCACCTCGGCATAGAACCGTTTGAAATCGGCGCCTTCGGCCTCGAAGAGCCGCTCGAACGCCGGCACCCACTCGTCGTAGGCCGCCTGCACGCCCAGCGCCGCGTTGTTCGCATTGTCGAACCAGGCGTCGTAACCGGCATAACCCGCCCACTCGCCGGCCTTCAGCGCCGCGTGGCGCGCGCGCATCGCGGCCATCAGCTCGGCCTTGCGGGCGCGCTTCGTCGCCTCGTCGGCGTCGCTGGCGTACAGCGTGCGCAGCGCCTCGCGCGTCTCGCCGACCAGCGCGCGGAAAGCGCGCCGGCGGGCGTCGAAACGTTCGTACTCGGCGCGTGCCGCGGCGTCGGCCTGGGTGTCCAGCCAGCGCCGCACGCCCAGGCGCTCAACCGCGGTGGCGAAGGATTCGTTGAACGGCGTGTCGTCCGGCGCGTAAGCGACCTGGTGCGCGAGCTCGTGGAACACCAGCCGCGCCAGTTCACCGTCGGACCAGCCGATGAAGGTCGACAGCAGCGGGTCGCCGCCCAGCCATTCGCTCCAGCCCAGCGTCGAATAGGCCGGCACGCCGTAGACCCAGACCTCGCGGCCTTCGGCCTTCAGCTCGGCGGCCAGCGCATCGGCGCCGTCACGCCGGAAGTAGCCGCGGTAGCCGACGCAGCCCATCACCGGCCAGCACCAGGTCTGCAGCGTCAGCGACAGCTCGGGCGCGGCGACGACGTTCCAGACGACGGCCTTGCGGTCGAGCTCGGCATAACGTTTGTAGCTGCGGTTGTCGGGAAGCTTCAGCTCGGCGACGGCGAAGGCCCGCAGGCGTTGCGCCAGTTCCAGCCGGGCGTGCAGCGCCGGCGGCGTCGCCGGGTCGCCCAGCCAGTCCTCGACCGGGCGCGAGCGCTGCAGCAGGTCCAGGTGGCCTTGCAGCGCCTGGGCGACGTAGCCGACGTTGCTGCAGCCGGCCAGCGCCGTCACGGCGGCCAGCACCGCGACCCCGCCCGCCCGGCGCCCGCGCATCAGGCGACCGCCACCTCGACGAGGCAGTCGTAGAAGCTCGGCGCGCGGCCGATGTCGGTGAGCCGCTGGTGCGTCAGCTCGTTGACGTTGGTGCCGTCGCGGCCCAGCTTGCGCCACCAGACGCCCAGGCCGACGACGACGCCCGGCCGCGCGCGTGTGCTGACCGCCGCGGCGCAGCGGTACTCGCCACGTTCGTTGAACACCCGCACCTCGGCGCCGTCGGCGATGCCGCGTGCGGCGGCATCGTCGGGGTGGATCTCCAGCAGCGGCTCGCCTTCGACGGCACGCAGGCTCTTCACGTTGACGAAGGTCGAGTTCAGGAAGTGGCGCGCCGGCGGCGAGATCATCGCCAGCGGGAAACGCGCTGCCAGCTCGGGCGTCGTCTCCGCACACTCGTAGTTCGGCACGTGGTCGGGCACACCCAGCCCCGGCACGTCGACGATGGCCTTGCCCGACGGTGTCGGGAAGCCGTTGGCGAACGGCGCCTCGGCGACGTCCAGCCGGGCCCAGCCGCGCCGCTCCAGTGAGTCGAGATCGACACGGTCGGCGAGGAAGGCGCGCCGCGCCAGCGTCTCGTCGTCGTCGGCAAAACACGGGTCGTCGAAACCCATCCGTTCAGCCAGCGCACGAAAGATCGCGGCGTTGGAGCGCGCCTGGCCCACCGGCTCGATCGCAGGCTTGTTCAGCAGCGCGTAGGTGTGGCCGTAGGCGGTGTGCGCGTCCCAGTGTTCGAGCTGGGTCGTCGCCGGCAGCACGAAGTCGGCGTGGTCGGCGGTGTCGGTGAGGAAATGCTCGAGCACGACGGTGAACAGGTCCTCGCGTGCGAAGCCGGCGACGACCTTGCGGCTCTCGGGCGCCACCGCCACCGGGTTGCTGTTGTAGACGACGACGGCCTCGATGCGCGGGCCGAAGGCCGGCGAGGCTTCGCGCAGCAGGTCGCCGCCGATCGTGCTCATGTTGATCGTGCGCGGCTGGCGGCCGGCCAGCAGGTCGGGACGCTGCAGCCAGGCGTCGTCGCGCCGGCCGGCGAACCAGCCCGAGGCCGACAGCAGCAGACCGCCGGCGCGATGCCGCCAGGCGCCGGTCAGGCAGGGCAGCAAGGCGATCAGGCGCACCGCGCTGCCGCCGCCGTGCACACGCTGCATGCCGTAGTTCAGGCGGATCGCCGCCGGTTTCGTCGTGCCGTAGTCGCGCGCCAGGCCGCGGATCTGCTCGACCGTCAGGCCGCAGACCGCGGCAGCACGTTCGGCCGGCCACTGCAGCGCACGTTCACGCAGCGCCGGCCAGCCGTCGACGTAGCGTTCCAGGTAGTCGTGGTCCAGCCAGTCGTGGGCGATCAGCTCGTGCATCAGCGCCAGCGCCAGCGCGCCGTCGCTGCCCGGGCGCAGCGCCAGGTGTTCGTGGCACTTCTCGGCGGTCTCGGTGCGCCGCGGGTCGATGCAGACGAGTTTGGCGCCCTGGCGCTTGGCGGCCTGGGCGATGGTCCAGAAGTGCAGGTTCGAGGTGATCGAGTTGCTGCCCCAGATCAGGATCAGCCGGCTCTCGGTGAAGTGCTCGACGTGCATGCCGGCCTTGATGCCGTAGGTCGCCAGCAGCGCCTCGCTGCCGGCCGAGGCGCAGATCGTGCGGTCCAGGCGCGAGGCGCCAAGCTGGTGGAAGAAACGCGCCGCCATGCTCTCGCCCTGCACCAGGCCCATCGTGCCGGCATAGCTGTAGGGCAGGATGGCCTCGGGGTCGCGCGCGGCGATGGCCTTGAGCCGCGCGGCGATCGTGTCCAGCGCCTCGTCCCAGGACACCGGCACGAACTCGCCGCGGCCCTTGGGGCCGACGCGCTTCAGCGGCGTCAGCACACGTTCGGGGTGGTAGGTGCGCTCCGGATAACGGCTGACCTTGGTGCACAGCGCGCCGTTCGTCGTCGGGTGCTCCGGGTCCCCCTGCACCCGCACCGCGCGGCCGTTCTCGACGGTGACCCGCATCGCGCAGGTGTCGGGGCAGTCGTGCGGGCAGGCGGCGTGCACGACGCGGATGTCGGGAGCGGCGTTCATGGTCGGAGCGTGGCGGTAGGCGGCGCGAAGGCCGAGATGGTGCCATGCGACCGCCGGCCCGCCGCTCGACACGGTATCTCCCCGGCGACCGATGCGGCGCGGGATCGGGGCTAGGATCGCCGTTTGGCCGTCCCCTGCCCTGCCCGATGAAGCTGATCGATTCCATCGTCGCCGACGCCGCCGGCATCGCCACGCTGCGACGTGACCTGCACGCCCACCCCGAGCTGTGTTTCGAGGAACAGCGCACCAGCGACCTGATCGCCGCCGCGCTGGAAGGCTGGGGCATCCCGGTGCACCGCGGGCTGGGCAAGACCGGCGTCGTCGGCATCGTGAAAAAACGGCAGCTCGGCGCGCGCCGTCGGCCTGCGTGCCGACATCGACGCGCTGCCGATCACCGAGAAGAACACCTTCGCGCACGCCAGCCGCCACGCCGGCCGCATGCACGCCTGCGGCCACGACGGCCACACGGCGATGCTGCTGGCGGCCGCCCAGCACCTGGCGACGAACCGGAACTTCGACGGCACCGTGTACCTGGTGTTCCAGCCGGCCGAAGAAGGCGGCGGCGGCGCGCGCGAGATGATCCAGGACGGCTTGTTCGAGCGTTTCCCGATGGAGGCGATCTTCGGCGCCCACAACTGGCCGGGGCTGGAAGCCGGCCAGTTCGCGGTGAAGACCGGCCCGGTCTTCGCCAGCAGCAACGAGTTCAAGGTGACGATCCGCGGCAAGGGCGCGCACGCGGCGATGCCGCACAACGGCATCGACCCAGTGCTCGTCGCCTGCCAGCTGGTCAACGCCTGGCAAGGCATCGTCACGCGCAACAAGCGCCCGATCGACACCGCGGTGATCTCGACGACGATGATCCACGCCGGCGAGGCGACCAACGTCATCCCCGACAGCGTCGAGCTGCAGGGCACGGTGCGCACCTTCACGACCGAGGTGCTGGACCTGGTGGAGCGCCGCATGCAGCAGGTGGCCGAAGCGACCTGCGCGGCCTACGACGCACGCTGCGAGTTCGAGTTCCACCGCAACTACCCGCCGACGATCAACCACCCGGCCGAGACCGAGTTCGTGCGCCGCACGCTGGCCGAGGTGGTGGGCGCGGCCAACGTGCTCGAGTTCGAGCCGACGATGGGCGCCGAGGACTTCAGCTTCTACCTGCAGCAGCAGCCCGGCTGCTACTTCGTCATCGGCAACGGCGACGGCACGCACCGCGAAGCCGGCCACGGCCTGGGGCCGTGCATGCTGCACAACCCGAGCTACGACTTCAACGACGCGCTGATCCCGATCGGCGCCTCGGCCTGGGTGCGGCTGGCCGAAGCCTGGCTGGCGCAGCCGCGGCCCTGAGGCCACGACAGCGGATGTCCTGAAACGTCCGCCTCGCGTCCGGTTCGGGCCCGGCGCGTGCACACTGCGAGAGGCACGATGCGGTCACCATCCACCACCGCACGAGGCCTTCCGATGTCCACCGCCGTCCTGTTGATCGACGTCCAGCAGTCCTTCACCGCGCGTCCCTACTGGGACCCGGCGGCCGCGCCGGGCTTCCTGGCGCGTGTCAATGCGCTTGTGTCCGGCGCCGCCGAACGCGGCCTGCCGGTGGTGCGCATCCTGCACACCGACGGCCCGAAGACGGCCGACAACCCGTTCGCGCTCGAAAGCGGCCTCGTGCGGCCGCTGGACGGCCTGGCGCCCTACGACGCCGCGGCCAGCTTCCTGAAGGAGCGCCACAGCGCGCTGGTCGGCACCGGGCTCACGGTCTGGCTGCACCAGCAGGGCATCCGCCGACTGATCGTCGCCGGCATCCGCACCGAGCAGTGCTGCGAGACGACGACGCGCCACGCCAGCGACGAAGGCTGGGAGGTCGACTACGTCACCGAGGCCACGCTGACCTTCGCGATGACGACACCCGCCGGCCGCACGCTTAGCCCGGCCGAACTCTACGAACGTACCGAGACCGTGCTCGCCGGGCGTTTCGCGACGATCTGCAGCGTCGAGGAGGCCTTGCGCCGCGCCGCATGATCGACATCGTCTTCGTCGTCCTGCCCGACACGCTGCTGCTGGACCTGGCGGGCCCGGCCGAGGTCTTGCGCCTCGCCAACCAGCAGCTGCAGCGCCGCGGCCGGCCGCCGGCCTTCCGGCTGCGCCACGTCGGCCCCGAGCCGCAGGCGGCGAGTTCGGTCGGCGCGACGATCACGGCGCTGGAGCCGCTGCCGGCCAGCTTCGACCGCGAGACCTGGGTCGTGCTGCTGGGCCAGCCAAGCGGCAACGAGAGCGCGCTGCAACAGCCGCTGCCGGCGCACTGGGCCGCGACACGCCGCTGGCTGGCCGAGGCGGTGGCGCCGCGCCTGGGCGCCGGCGTCGAGCTGCTGACGGTCTGCGCCGGCGCGCTGCTGGCGGCCGACGCCGGCCTGCTGGCCGGGCGGCGCTGCACGACGCACCACGAGATGCTCGGCGAGCTGCAGCGCCTGGCGCCGAGCGCCCAGGTGCTGGCCAACCGCCTGTTCGTCACCGACGGTCCGGTGGCGACGAGCGCCGGCGTCACCGCCGGCATCGACCTTGCGCTGCACGCCGTCGGGCGCGTCTGCGGCGAGGCCGTGGCGGCGGCCGTGGCGCAGACGATGGTCGTCTTCCACCGCCGCGGCAGCGAGGACCCGCAGCACTCGGCGCTGCTCGCCGGCCGCGAGCACCTGCACCCGGCGCTGCACCGCGTGCAGGACGCGGTGCTCGACGACCCGGCCGCCGACTGGCCGCTGGAGAAACTCGCGGCGCTGGCCCATGTCTCGCCGCGCCACCTGGCGCGGCTGTTCGCCGAACACGTGGGCAGCAGCCCACGCGCCTGGATCGAGGACCTGCGTGTCGCGCTCGCCGAACGTGCGCTGCGCGAAGGCCGGGCGACCAAGCAGGCGGTCGCCGAAGCCGGCCTCGGCGGCACGCGCCAGTGGCGGCGCGTGCGCGCGCGGCGCAGCGCCTGAGGCCTCAGCCGCGCAGCTTGGCCAGCAACCCGGCGGTGCTGGCGTCCAGCCCGCGCGTGTCGCCCGAGGCCAGGCGCGGCAGCAGGTCGTTGGCCAGCGCCTTGCCGAGCTCGACGCCCCACTGGTCGAAGCTGTTGAGGCCCCACAGCGCGCCGCTGGTCCAGACGCGGTGCTCGTACATCGCGACCAGCGCGCCCAGCGCCCGCGGCGTCAGCGCGTCGAGCACGAAGGTCGTGCTTGGCCGGTTGCCGGGGAAGGTGCGGTGGCGCGCGAGCACGTCGCGGTCCAGCGTCGCCGACGCGGTGGGCACCTTTTCGCCGCGCGCCGCCTCGGCGGTCTTGCCCAGCATCAGCGCCTGGCTCTGCGCCAGGCAGTTGGCGAGCAGCTTGGCGTGCAGGTCGGCGTGCGCGTGTGTCGGCCGGCGCACGGCGATGAACTCCACCGGGATCACGTCGGTGCCCTGGTGCAGCATCTGGAAGTAGGCGTGCTGGCCGTTGGTGCCGGGCTCGCCCCAGACGACCGGGCTGGTGGCGTAGGGCAGCGGCTCACCGGCCAGGTCGACACGCTTGCCGTTGGACTCCATCTCCAGCTGCTGCAGATAGGCCGGCAGCCGGCGCAGGCCCTGGTGGTAGGGCGCGACGCTGCGGCTGGTGAAGCCGTGGAAGTTGCGGTACCAGACGTCGAGCAGGCCCAGCAGCATCGGCAGGTTGCGTTCGACCGGCGCCTCGGCGAAGTGGCGGTCCATCGCGTGCGCGCCGTCGAGCAGCGCGCGGAAGTTGGCTGCGCCGATGGCGATCGCGATCGGCAGGCCGATCGCGCTCCACAGCGAGTAGCGCCCGCCGACCCAGTCCCAGAAGCCGAAGGTCGTCGTGATGCCGAAGGCCGCCGCGGCGCTGACGTTGGTCGTCGTCGCGGCGAAGTGGCGCGCGATCTGCTCGACCGTGCCGCCGCGGGCCAGGAACCAGGCCCGCGCGACCTGCGCGTTGGCCATCGTCTCCTGCGTCGTGAAGGTCTTGGAGGCGACGATGAACAGCGTGCGCTTCGGATCGAGCCGGGCCAGCACCGGCGTGATGTCGTGGCCGTCGACGTTGCTGACGAAGTGCAGCCGCCGGCCCGGCTCGCCGTAGGACTCGAGCGCGGCGACGACCATCTGCGGCCCGAGGTCGCTGCCGCCGATGCCGATGTTGACGATGTCGGTGATCTGCGCGTCCAGCCGCACCTGCTCGGCGTAGGCCAGCATCGCCGCCAGCACCGCATGCACCGGCTCGCCGTGCGGCGCGGCGCCCAGCGGCGCACGCAGCGCGGTGTGCAAGACCTCGCGGCCTTCGGTGAGGTTGGCGACCGCACCGGCCAGCATCGCGTCGCGGCGCGCCGGCAGCTCGCACTCCTGCGCCAGATCGGCGAGGAAGTGCAGCGTCGCCGTGTCGAGCAGATTCTTCGACAGGTCGGCGAAGACCTCCGGCGCCTGCAGCGACAGCGCCTCGAAGCGCGAGGCGTCGCGCGCGAAGGCTTCGCGCAGGTCCAGCGTGCGGCCGTGGGCCTCGTAGTGGCCGGCCAGCGCGCTCCAGGCTTCGGTGCGGTCGCAGCGTGTCATCGTCTTGCTTCCTCGATCAGCGCGTCCAGCGCGCGGGCGTCGGCGGCGAAGGCGCGGATGCCTTCGGCCAGCTTCTCGGTGGCCATCGCGTCCTCGTTGAGCGTCCAGCGGAACGCGGCTTCGTCCAGGTGCACGGCGGGCAGGTCGGCGGCCTTCGCTTCGGCGAGGTCGAGCGCCCGCGCGACCGGCGCGTCGGCGGCCTGCAGCTGGGCCAGCAGCTCGGGGCTGATGGTCAGCAGGTCGCAGCCGGCCAGCGCCAGGATCTGGCCGACGTTGCGGAAGCTCGCGCCCATCACCTCGGTGGCCAGGCCGTGGCGCTTGTAGTGGCGCCAGATCGTCGTCACCGACTGCACGCCGGGGTCGGCGGCGCCGCTGTGGGCCGCGGCGTCCCAGGCGGCGCCGGCACGCGCCTTGTGCCAGTCGAGGATGCGGCCGACGAAGGGCGAGATCAGCGTCACGCCGGCATCGCCGCAGGCCACGGCCTGGCCGAAGCCGAAGAGCAGCGTCAGGTTGCAGTGGATGCCTTCGCGCTCCAGCACCTCGGCGGCACGGATGCCTTCCCAGGTCGACGCGATCTTGACCAGCAGGCGCTCCGGGCCGACGCCGGCGGCGCGGTACAGCGCGGCGATGCGGCGGCCGCGTTCGATCGTCGCCGCGGTGTCGAACGACAGGCGGGCGTCGACCTCGGTGCTGACGCGGCCGGGCACGACCTTCAGGATCTCCAGGCCGAAACGCACCAGCACCTCGTCGACGATCTCGTCGAGCGGGCGGGCGGCGTGCGCGGCCACGGTCTCGGCCAGCAGCGGCGCGTACTCGGGCTGGCGCACGGCCTTCAGGATCAGCGACGGGTTGGTCGTCGCGTCACGCGGCGCGAACTGGGCGAGTTGGTGGAAGTTGCCGGTGTCGGCGACGACGGTCGTGTACTGGCGGAGCTGGTCGAGCTGGTTCATGGCGGGTCGGCGTGAAGTCTGGATTGCACCGGAGGCGGACACGCGGGCGTGTGACACGGGCGTGAAGCAAGCGCGATACCGGGCCTCGCTATGCTAGGCGTCTTCGCGCAACCCGTCGCGCCGCAACGCCCCACGACCGATCCGGACCCCGATGTACGCGAGCTTCTTCGGCCTGCAGCGCGAGCCCTTCTCGATCGCCCCCGACCCGCGGTTCCTCTACATGAGCGAAGCGCACCGCGAGGCGCTGGCGCACCTGCTCTACGGCCTGTCGGGCGGCGGCGGCTTCGTGCTGCTGACCGGCGAGATCGGCGCCGGCAAGACCACCGTCTGCCGCTGCTTCCTGGAGCAGGTGCCGGCGCACTGCGACGTGGCCTACGTCTTCAACCCCAAGCTCGACGCGCTGGAGCTGCTGCAGACCGTCTGCGACGAGTTCCGCCTCGAGGTGCCGGCCGGCGCGGCGACGGTGAAGGCCTACGTCGACGCGCTGAACCGCTTCCTGCTCGCCGCGCACGCCGCCGGCCGCCACGCGGTGCTGGTCATCGACGAGGCCCAGGCGCTGGCCCCCGAGGTGCTGGAACAGCTGCGCCTGCTGACCAACCTGGAGACCGACGAGCGCAAGCTGCTGCAGATCGTGCTGATCGGCCAGCCCGAGCTGCGCACGATGCTGGCGCGGCCCGACCTGGAACAGCTCGCCCAGCGTGTCATCGCGCGCTACCACCTGCCGGCGCTGGACGCTGCCGAGACCGCGGCCTACGTGCGCCACCGGCTGGCGGTCGCCGGGCTGGCCGGCGAACCGCCGTTCGACGACGAGGCGCTGGCGGCGCTGCACCGGCTGTGCGGCGGCGTGCCGCGGCGCATCAACCTGCTCGCCGACCGGGCGCTGCTCGGCGGTTACGCCCAGGGGCAGCGGCGCATCGGCCGCGCCATCGTCGAACGTGCGGCGCACGAGGTCTTCGACACGACACCGCCGGCGCCCACGCCGTCGCGTGCGCCGGTGGCGGCCGCGGT
>NZ_AEWG01000142.1 GCF_000190375.1 Rubrivivax benzoatilyticus JA2 = ATCC BAA-35 | reverse complement strand
CGCGCGGGCCGGCGGCCGGCGGCGGCGGTGCATCGGGCGCCGGCACCGGCGTGGCGCCGCGCGCGGCCAGCTCGGCGGCAAAGCGTTCGACACACAGCCGCACCAGCGTCGTCTCGGCCGCCTCGCAGGCGACGAGCACCCGCGCGCCGCCCAGCGGGCGGCCGGCGTCGGGCGCGCGCCACTGGGCGTCGATGCCTCGCGGGGTGGAGGAGCAGGCGGCGAGCGCGGCCAGCGCCGCGAACGCGGCGACCCGGCGGCCGCGCAACACCAGGGAACGGGACATCGTTGCGTGCATGAGGCAGGTTCTCCGTTGGAACGGCAAGCCTAGCGCCTCGCCGCCGGGGCGTCGAACACCGGCCACGCGAACAGGCGCGCCGCGACGCGCCATCGGATGCGGCGCCGGCCGCCTCAGCCGCGTTCGAGGCGGAAGACGCCGACGGCGGCCGACAGCCGCGCCGCCTGCTGGCGCAGGCTGTCGGCGGCCGCGGCGCTCTGCTCGACCAGCGCCGCGTTCTGCTGCGTCGTCCGGTCCAGGTCGCCGACGGCGGCGTTGACCTGGCCGATGCCTTCGGTCTGCTCGCTGCTGGCGGCGGTGATCTCGGCGATCAGCGTCGCCACGCGCTGCACCTGTTCGACGATGGCCTGCATCTCCTGGCCGGCCTCGCGCGCCAGCGCGCCGCCGGCGTCCACCGCCGCGGTGCTGCTGCCGATCAGCGTGCGCACCTCGCGCGCCGCCTCGGCGCTGCGCTGCGACAGCGCCCGCACCTCGCCGGCGACGACCGCGAAGCCGCGGCCGTGCTCGCCGGCGCGGGCCGCCTCGACGGCGGCGTTGAGCGCCAGGATGTTGGTCTGGAAGGCGATGGCGTCGATCGTGCCGACGATGTCGCCGATGCGCCGCGCGCCGGCCTCGATCTCAGCCATCGTCGCGGCCACCCGCTGCACGACCTCGCCGCCGCGGCCGGCGGCCTCGGCGGTGGCGCTGGCCATGCGGCTGGCCTGGGTCGCATGCTCGGACGTCTGGGCGACGGTGGCCGTCATCTGCTCCATGCTGGCCGCGGTCTGCTGCAGGCTGCTGGCCTGCTGCTCGGTTCGCGCGCTGAGGTCGGCGTTGCCGTTGGCGATCTCGCTGCTCGCGGTGGCGATCTGCCCGGCGTTGTCGCGCACCGTGCCGACCAGCGCGACCAGTTGCGCGCACATCGTGTGCATCGCGCGCAGCATGCGCTGGCCTTCGTCGCGCGCGTTCTCCGGCGGCAGCGGCAGCTGCCGGCTGAGGTCGCCGGCGGCGACCGCGTTGGCGGCGTCGATCGCGGTGGCCAGCGACCGGGCGCTGCGCCGGCCGATCTGCCACAGCAGCCCGCCAGTGCCCGCGCCCAGCAGCGCCATCAGCGCGCCGGCCCAGGCCAGCCGCTGCACGCGCGTGTCGGCGTACTGGCGCAGGTCGGCCTGCAGCGCCTGCACCGTGAGCTCGCCCAGCGCGTGCTGAAGGTCGATGACCTCGCTGGTGCGCCGCCACCAGTCGGCGCCGGGATGGTCCAGCACCGCCGCGTCGACGACCGCGCCGGTCGCGAAGTCCAGGCCCTGCATCACCGCCTCGCGGGCCTCGCGGGCGCGGGGGCCCAGCGCCGCGGCGAGGGCCGGGTCGGCGTCCATCGCGTGGTCCAGCGCCCGCGTCAGCTCGGCGCTGGCGCTGCGCACGCGCTCCACCAGCCCGGACAGCCGTGCACGCTCGGCCGGCGTGGCCTCGCCGCGCACCAGCAGGCCCATGCCGGCCCCGCGCAGCTGGCCGAGCAGCTCGCCCAGGCGCGGCAGGTGGTTCAGCGTCGCGTCCTGGAGAAAGTAGCCCGAGGCCAGCGGATGCAGCACGATCTCGGTGACCGCGGCGATGTCGTAGACCAGGTCCAGCTGCGCCGCGACGACGGCGGTGTGGCGCTGGAAGCTGGCCGGCGCCAGCACGCGGCGGGCGGCGACCTCCTCGGCCAGGCCGCGCTCCTCGTCGAGCAGGCGCACGAGGCGAGCAGCCAGCGCGGGCTCGTCCAGCGCCGCGACGCTGGCGCGCGCCGTCGCCGCCGCGGCGTCGATCTTCGTGCGCAGCGCGGCGCGCTGGGCCTCGGCCTCGGCGTTGCCGCCGAGCGCCGCGTTGGACAGGCCGCGGTGCTGCGCCGTCAGCCGCGCCAGCGCCATCAGCGCCGTGGCCGGCGGCAGGCCCTCGAGCTCATGGCGTGCCTGGCGAACCTGCTCCAGCGCCAGGTTCAGCGCCAGCGTGCCCGGCACCGCCAGCAGCGTGAACGCCAGCACGGCGATCAGCAGCAGCTTGTGCGACAGGGACCATCGATCGAGCAGTGCAAACACGGAGACATCCTTTCCACGAACCGGAACAGCAGTTCATCAATGCCAGTTCGTGGAATCGGATTTTTCGTTTTTGCAATTTAGAGTGTTTCCAGATGAACGCGTCGAACACCGTGCAGATCTTGGCAGGCGGCCGGCGCTCAGCAGCACTCCTCCTCGACACGGTCGAGCAGCGCGATCGCCGGCGCGTCCTGCCAGGCCTCGAAGTACTCGCGGATCTGGTTGAGGTGCGAATGCACCAGGAACAGGTCGTCCGGACGCGGGCCGGAGCCGCCGGTGCGCTTGCGGTCGAAGTAGTCCCAGAAGCGGTCGCGCCGACCGGGCACGGCGAGGTGGGTGTCGATGATCTCGATGATGCGCCGGGCGTTGCCGGCGCAGTCGATGCCGGCGAAGCTGACGTAGCGGTCGGTCTTGGGGCAGTCGCAGGGACGGTGGCTCACGGGGCGGGGCTCCGGTGGTGGACGACGACAGACAATGTCGACGGTGACGGCGGCGCGTGTCCGTCGGCCAGGCGACGTTCTTCACGCACCGCCGCGCCCGGCGACGAGTTCGAGCGCCTGCATCGCCTGGGCCGACGGGATGCGCAGGCAGCGCCGGCCGCGGCGCTCGAGCAGGCCTTCGCGCTGCCACTGGCTGACCAGCGCCGACACCGTCTGCCGGGTGCTGCCGAGCAGGCTGGCGATGTCCTCCAGGCTGAGATCCAGCGGCACCCGCCAGCCCTCGCCGTCGTGTTCGCCGCGGCGCTGCGCCAGCCCGAGCACGAAACGCGCGAGCCGTGCCGGCACCTCGCGAAAGGCCAGGTCCTCGACCAGCCCCACGGCGCCGGTGAGCAGGCGGCCGAGCACCGCCATCACCGGCGGCAGCAGCGCCGGGTCGTCGGCCAGCCGGGCCATGAAGGCACGCGTGTCGACGGTCCAGACCGTGGTCGCGGCGGCGGCGGTCACCCAGGCCGGAGAGTGCGTCGAATAGACGTCGCCGGGCTCGAGAAAGGCCAGCGTCAGCTCGCGGCTGGCGCCGGTGAGGTGCACACGCAGGCGTCCGCTGGCGACGAAGAAGACGAGGTTGCGGCCGTCGCCCGGCGCGCACAGGACCTGGCCGCGAGCCAGGCGCCGCGGCACGAAGCCCGGTGGCGGCGCGGCGGGCGCGGCGGCTGTCGCGAGTCCGACAAAGCTGGCGGCATGCGGGTGCATGCCGCCCATCAAGCAAACACGGGGCCGTGCGCAGCCGCCGCGGGCCGCACTTCGAGGCCGGACTGACGAGGATCAAGCCCGGCGTGCGGGCCCGACGCGTCAGGCCTGGCCGATCCGGAACACGCTGACCAGATCGGCCAGACGCGCGGCCTGGGCGCGCAGGCTCTCGGCCGCCGCGGCGCTCTGCTCGACGAGCGCGGCGTTCTGCTGGGTCACGCGGTCGAGCTGGCCGACGGCGTCGCCGACCTGGCCGATGTCGCGCGACTGCGCCACCGTCGCGCCGGAGATGTCGGCGATCAGCTGGCTGACCCGCTCGACCTTGGTGACGATGTCCTGCATCGACTGGCCGGCGTCGCTGACCTGCCGCGTGCCGGCCTCGACACGCTCGACGCTGGCGGTGATCAGGGTCTTGATCTCGCGCGCCGCCTCGGCGCTGCGCTGGGCCAGACTGCGCACCTCCCCGGCCACGACGGCGAAGCCGCGGCCCTGCTCGCCGGCCCGCGCGGCCTCGACCGCGGCGTTCAGTGCCAGGATGTTGGTCTGGAACGCGATGCCGTCGATGACGCCGATGATCTCGGCGATCTTCTGCGACGACGCGGCGATGTCGTGCATCGTCGTCACCGCCTGGCCGACAACCTTGCCGCCCTGGGCCGCAGCGCCGGCGGCGTCGCTGGCCAGCTCGTTGGCACGCTGCGCCGAGTCGGCGTTGTGGCGCACCGAGCCGGTCAGCATCTCCATCGACGAGGCGGTCTGCTGCAGGTTGCTGGCCTGCTCCTCGGTGCGCTGGCTGAGGTCGGTGTTGCCGGCGGCGACCTCGCCGCTGGCGGTCTGGATCGACTCGGCCGACTCGCGCACCTGGCCGACCAGGCGGCGCAGCGACTGCTGCATCTGCTGCAGCGAGCGCAGCAGCGCCGCGGTCTCGTCCTGGCCCTCGACACGCAGGTCTTCGCCGAGGTCACCGCGCGCGATGCGGTCGGCCGCCGACACCGCCTGCTGCAGCGGGTCGCACACCGACTGCAGCGTCAGCCACAGCGCCGGCAGCAGCACCGCCACGGCCAGCACCGTCATCGCCAGGCGCAGGTTGGCGGCCAGCGCCGAGGCGTCGGCCAGTTCCTGGCGGATCGTCGCCTGGCGCGACTGGCTGGCACGCAGCATCGCGTCGGCCGTGCCGTGCAGCGCCTTGACGTGCTCCTCGGCTTCCTCGGCGTAGGCCAGCGCGCCGGCGCTGTCCAGTACCGCCGACTGCAGCTTGTCCAGCAGCGGCCCGACGATGCCCGTGTACTGCTGCAACTGGCCCTGCTGCTGCTTGACCAGCGCCTCGATCGTCGTGTTGCCCGGATCGACCTTCGTCAGTTCGGCGTCCAGTGCCTGCACACGCTGCGCCTCGGCCTTCCACAGCCCGACGATGCGCTCGACCTCGACCGGGTTGGCGCCCGAGGCGATCGCGTCGGCCTGCAGCCGGCGCAGGTTGGTCAGCGACTCGCGCAGGCGCGCCACCGCGTCCGAGCCCTGCTGGGCGCTGTCGAACAGGGCTGCCGTGCGCTGCGTGACGATCCGGTTCTCGACCACGCCCCAGGCGCCCAGCCCCAGCAGCGCGGCGGTGAGCAGGGCCATCGAGGCCAGCAGTCGGGTTCGGAGCGTGAAACGACGTAGGAATCTGAGCATGAGGTCTGACGTGTCGGTTCGAACGGTGTCGCCGGAAACCGGCGAGGGTCATGGTCCCCTATCGTCCGGACAGGGGAAAAGTTGAATGCCGCGTGCGCCAACGGCTTCGCGTTCTGAGCGAGCGCAAGACCGGCCGGCCGCGATGCCCGCAGCGGGTGCCAAATTGACAACCGGCTTCCCTTACTGGAAACTGGTTGTCAGTTCGAGACGCACCACGATGGCCCATCCGACCGACGATCCCGCCCGCCTCGTCAGCACGCTGATGCAGGCGGTGCAGCGCCTGAGCAGCCGCCTGCTCGCACGCGGCGACGCCCTGCTCGAGCCGCTGGAGCTGAACTCCGCACGCTGGCAGGCGCTGGGCGCGATCTCCCAGGCCGGGCGGCCGCTGTCGGCGCCGCAGCTCGCCGAGGCCGTCGGCGTCACGCGCCAGGGCGCACAGAAGCAGCTGCACCTGCTGGCTCGCGAAGGCCTGGTCGCCGCGGCGGCGAACCCGCGCCACCAGCGTTCGCCGCTCTACGGCCTGACCGCCGCCGGCCGCCGCCAGCTCACCGCCGCCACGGCACTGCACGAGGCCTGGACGGCACGCCTGGCGGCCGGCCTGCCGGCGGCCGAACTCGCCGACGCGCTGGGTGTGCTCGAGGCGCTGCACGCGCGCCTGGCCGACGCACTGCCGCGCGGCCCGGCGGGCGCCACGGCGCGGCGCTGAACCCCGGCGCCAAGGACGGCTTTCGCGGCGCGGCAACGGCGTCGTATCGTCGCGGTTCAGCCGTCCGAGTCCACCGATGTCCGACCCCGTTGCCCCCGCGCCCGACGGCCGCGCGACCCCCGACTTCCGCTCGCCGGAGTTCCTGCGCCGCCACATCCGCGACACGCTCGCGTTCTACGCCGGCCGCGCCGCCGATCCCGGCGGCGGCTTCTTCCACTACTTTCTCGACGACGGCACGGTCTACGACCGGCGCACGCGCCACCTGGTCAGCAGCACGCGCTTCGTCGTCGTGCACGCGCAGGCGGCGCGCCACTTCGGCAGCGCCGACGACCTCGCGCTGGCGCGCCACGGCCTGCACTTCCTGCACGACGCCCATCGCCAGCCCGATGGCGGCTACGCCTGGCTGCTGGACTGGCACGCCGGCCGCGCCCGCGTGCTCGACACCACGAACCACGGCTACGGCCTGGCCTTCGTCGTGCTGGCGCACGCACATGCCGCGATGGCCGGCATCGCCGGCGCCCGCGAGGGCCTGGACGAGGCGCTCGAGCTGATGGAACGCCGCTTCTGGGAGCCCGACTGCGGCCTCTACGCCGACGAGGCCGACGCCGCCTGGCGGCTCGCGCCCTACCGCGGCCAGAACGCCAACATGCACGCCTGCGAGGCGATGCTGGCCGCGCACGAGGCCACCGGCGAGCCGCGCCACCTGGAGCGTGCGCTGTCGCTGGCCCAGGCCGTCACGCAGGGCCTGGCGTCGAAGGCCTCGGGCCTGGTCTGGGAGCACTGGCGCCGCGACGGCGACGGCCCCTGGACGATCGACTGGGACTACAACCGCCACGACCGCAGCAACATCTTCCGCCCCTGGGGCTTCCAGACGGGGCACCTCACCGAGTGGGCCAAGCTGCTGCTGCAGTTGCAGGCACGGCTGGCGCCGGCGCAGACCCCGGCGTGGATCGCGCCGACCGCCAGACGCTTCTTCGACACCGCGCTGGCCCACGGCTGGGACGCGCAGCACGGCGGCCTGGCCTACGGCTTCGCGCCCGACCGCAGCGTCTGCGACGCCGACAAGTACCACTGGGTGCAGGCCGAGAGCCTGGCCGCCGCGGCCTGGCTGGCCGTGCGTCTGGACGAACCCGGCGCCTGGGGCTGGTACGACCGGATCTGGGCCTACGTCTGGCGCCATTTCGTCGACCACCGGCACGGCGCGTGGTATCGCATCCTCGGCCCCGACAACCGCAAGCTGACCGACGAGAAGAGTCCCGCCGGCAAGACCGACTACCACGACATGGGCGCGTGCTGGGACGTGCTGCGCGTGCTGGGCGCGCTCGGCCGCTGACGCGGCGCCGCCGCGTCCGGCGGGCGTCGGCGCAACACCGGGCGGCGGCCGGCGCCGCAGCCGTTGCTCCGGCGGCCCGGACAGGCGACCATCCACGCCGCGGGCGGTGGCAAGCGCCCGGAAGGAGAACGATGAGGGCTTCGTTCTTTCGCCTCGCGTGCAGCCTCGCGGTGCTGTCGTCGCCGGCCTGGGCGGCCACCGAGATCGTCGTCGCGACGGTCAACAACGAGCACATGATCGAGATGCAGCGCCTGACGCCGCATTTCGAGCGTGCCAATCCCGACATCCGCGTGCGCTGGGTGACGCTGGAGGAGGCCGGGCTGCGCCAGCGCGTGGCCACCGACGTCGCGCGCGGCGCCACCCGCTACGACGTCGTCACGATCGGGATGTACGAGACCCAGGTCTGGGCCCGCAAGGGCTGGCTGCGGCCGATCGAGCCGCCGCCGGCCTATGACGTCGACGACCTGCTGCCGGCGATCCGCGCCGGGCTCTCGGTCGACGGCCGGCTCTACGCCGCGCCGTTCTATGGCGAGAGCTCGATGCTGTACTACCGGCGCGACCTCGCGGCGCGCGCCGGCATCAGCTTCGGCGAGCGCCCGACCTGGCGCGAGGTGCGCGCCGCGGCCGAGCGGCTGAACGACCCGGCGGCCGGCGTGCACGGCATCTGCCTGCGCGGCAAACCCGGCTGGGGCGACAACATGGCGCTGCTGCTGACGATGGTCAACGGCTTCGGCGGCCAGTGGTTCGACATGGCCTGGCGGCCGCAGCTCGAGACCCGCCCCTGGCGCGAGGCCGTGACGCTCTACGTCGAGCTGCTGCAGCGCTGGGGCCCGCCGGGCTCGGCGGCCAACAGCTACAACGAGCTGCTGACGCTGTTCCGCGCCGGCCGCTGCGCGATCTGGGTCGACGCGACGATCGCCGCCGGTTTCGTCTCCGACCCCGCCGGCAGCAGCGTCGCCGGACGCGTCGGCTTCACCCAGGCGCCTTATGCGGTGACGACCAAGGGCGCGAACTGGCTCTGGGCCTGGTCGCTGGCGGTGCCGACCTCGAGCCGGCACCCGCAGCCGGCGCGCCGCTTCGTCACCTGGGCCACGTCCAAGGAGTACACGGCGCTGGTGGCACGCGAGCGCGGCTGGGCCGCGGTGCCCACCGGGACACGGCGCTCGACCTACGCCAACCCGGCGTTCCAGCGTGTCGCCGGCCACTTCGCGGCCGCCGAGAAGAAGGCCATCGACAGCGTCGACCCTGGCGACAGCACGCTGCCGCGCAGCCCCTACCAGGGCGTGCAGTACGCGGCGATTCCCGAGTTCCAGACCATCGGCGTCGCCGTCGGCCAGCAGATCGCCGCCGCGCTCACCGGCCGCACGACGGTGGAGCAGGCGCTGCGCGCCTCCCAGGCCGCCGCCGACCGCGAGATGCGCGCCGGCGGCTACTACGGCAACTGAAGCCGATGCTGCCCCGCTGGCTCGACCCCCGCCGCAGCCTGCGCGCACGTTTTGCGCTGATCCTCGGCGGCAGCGGCCTGGCACTGGCGCTGCTGACGGCGGCGGTGGTCGGCCACGTGCAGCGCGGCCAGCTCGTCGAGCAGCAGGGTCAGTCGATGCGGCGCGAGGCCCTGCTGCTGGCGCGCACGCTCGACGGCGCGCTGCGCCAGCGCCTGGAACAGCTGCAGGCCACCGCCGACCACCCGCTGCTGGCCAGCGGGCTGTTCGAGGCCGGCGACGCCCGGCTGCTGCTCGAAGGCCTGCGTGCGCAGCAGCCGGCGCTGGCCTGGGTGGCCATCGTCTCGACCGACGGGCGTGTGCAGGTGGCCACCAACGCGCTGCTCGAAGGTGCCGACCTGCGTGGCGAACCGTGGTTCGAGCCGGCGACGCAGGCACCCTGGATCGGCGGGCGCCGGCCGGCCGGTGCGCTGGCCGCCAGCCTGGGCCTCGACGACGGCGAACCGCCGCCGCTGATCGACCTCGGCGTGCCGATGACCGACATGACCGGCCGCCCGATCGGCGTGCTCGCGGCGCGCCTGCACTGGGACTGGCTGCGCGACCTGCACCGCTCGCTGCAGCGCGGCATGTCGGCGGAAACCGGCATCGAGAGCATCGTGCTCGACCGCGAGCAGCGCGTGCTGCTCGGCCCGGCGGCCTGGCTGGACCGCCCGGCGCCGCTGCCGCCCGACCCCGACAACCCGCCGCACATTGCCGCCTGGCCGGGCGAAGGCGAGTACCTGAGCGACTGGGAACGCAGCCCCGGCGGCCCCGGCAGCTCGGGGCTGACGGTGCTGCTGCGCCAGCCCGCCGTCCTCGCCTTCCGTCCCGCCGACGAGATGTCGCGACGGCTGCTGGTGCTGGGCAGCACCGGCGCGCTGGCGTTCATGCTGCTCAGCGTCTGGCTGGCCTCGCGCGTCGCGCGGCCGATCGGCGATCTGTCGGCCGCGGCGCTGCGCGTCGTGCACGAGCAGCCGCCGCGTTTCGCGGCGATGCCGGCGCGGCGCCAGGACGAGGTCGCCGATCTCGCGCACGCGCTGCGCCGGCTGCACGACGAGCTCTCGCGCCGGCTCGCCGAGCAGCAGCTGGCCACCGCACGCTACGAAACCCTGTTCCGCGACGCGCCGGTGGCGATCTACGTCGCGCTCGACGACCGGCTGCAGATCGCCAACCAGGCCTGCCTGCGCCTGTTCGGCGCGGCCTCGATCGCCGAGCTGCGCGGACGCAGCACGGCCGAGCTGTTCGCTGCCGACGACGCCGAACTGGCCCGACGGCGCCTGGAGCAGCAGGCCGCGCTGGCCGCCGGCGGCGCCCCGGGCCCGGCGCTCGAGCACCGCATCCGGCGGCTCGACGGCGGCCAGGCCGACGTCGAGTCGACCGTGATGCTGCTGGCGCTGGCCGACGGCCAGGGCGTGCAGGTCGTGCTGCACGACATCACCGAGCAGCGCCAGGCGCAGGCGGCGCTGCGCGAGCTCAACGCCCAGCTCGAGGCGCGTGTCGCCGCACGCACCGCCGAGCTGCAGGCCGCCAATGCCGAGCTCGACGCCTTCGCCTACGCCGTCTCGCACGACCTGCGCGCGCCGCTGCGCGCGATGACCGGCTTCTCGCAGGCCCTGATCGAGGACCACGGCGACAAGCTGGAGCCCGAGGCCCGCGGCTATCTCGACCAGGTCGTGCTCGCCGGACAGCGCATGGGTGACCTCGTCGAAGGCCTGCTGACGCTGTCGCGCACGCTGCGCGGCGCGCTGTCGGTGGCGCCGGTGGACCTGTCGGCGCTGGCCGCGCAAGCCGCAGCCGACCTGCGCCGCGCCGAGCCCGCGCGCCAGGTCGAGGTCGAGATCGAGCCCGGCCTGGTCTTCGACGGCGACCGGCGCATGCTCGCCGCGCTGGTCGGCAACCTGGTCGGCAACGCCTGGAAGTACTCGGCCGGACGCGCCGACGCACGCATCCACGTCCATGCGCTCAGCCGTGACGGGGAGCGCTGGTTCTGCGTGGAGGACAATGGCGCCGGCTTCGACATGGCGCATGCCGGAAGGCTGTTCAAGGCCTTCGCGCGGCTGCACCGGCAGGACGAGTTTCCCGGTCTCGGGATCGGCCTGGCGACCGTGCAGCGCATCGTCAACCGCCACGGCGGGCGCATCGAGGCCGAAGGTCACCCGGGCCGGGGGGCCTGCTTCCGTTTCACCCTGCCGCCACGGCCGCAGGCCGGCCAGAACGAAGGAGCGACGGCATGAGCGAGCGTGTGATCCTGCTCGTCGAAGACAACCCGCAGGACGAGTTGCTGACGCTGCGCGCGCTGAACCGGGCACGGGTCGCCAACCGCGTCGACGTCGTGCGCGACGGCCAGCAGGCGCTGGACTACCTGTTCCGCGCCGGCGAGTTCGCCACGCGCCCGGGCCCGGACCTGCCGACCGTCGTGCTGCTGGACATCGGCCTGCCCCGGCTGACCGGGCTGGAGGTGCTGGCGCGGCTGCGTGCCGACGAGCGCACACGCTGCCTGCCGGTCGTCGTGCTGACCTCCAGCGACGAGGACACCGACCGCATCGCCAGCTACGAAGGCGGCGCCAACAGCTTCGTGCGCAAGCCGGTGGACTTCGGCGAGTTCGCCGAACGGGTCGCCGGCCTCGGCGTGTACTGGCTGGCGACCAACGAACCGCTGAACCGGGGATGAGATGAGCTCCTGCCCGCCGGCCGGCAAGGCCGACCGCATCCTCGTCATCGAGGATCTCGAGACCGACTACCAGCTGCTGCGGCGCCAGCTGCAGCAGCACGGCCTCGGGGCCGACTGCCGCCGCGCCGCGTCGCCGGAGGCCGTTCGCGCAGCGCTCGCCGAAGGCGGCTGGCAGCTGGTGCTGGCCGACCACTCGCTGCCTGGGCTGGACTTCGACGCCACGCTCGCCGAGGTGCGCCTGCGGCTGCCCGAGGTGCCGGTGATCCTCGTCACCGGGACCATCGGCGAGGAGCTGGCGGTCGACCTGCTGCGCCGCGGCGTCGCCGACTTCGTGCTCAAGGACCGCATGGCGCGGCTGATCCCGGCCATCGAGCGCTGCCTCGAGGACGTGCAGCGGCGGCGCGAGGCCGCGCGTGCGGCGCAGGCGCTGGCCGACAGCGAGGCCTTCAACCGCACCATCGTCGGCTCGCTGGGCGACGGCCTGTTCGTCGCCCAGGACCGGCGTTTCGTCTTCGTCAACCCGGCACTGCCGGCGCTGCTGGGTTACGACCGCCTGGACTTCGAGGGCCGCGGCTTCGACGAGACCCTCGCGCCGGAGTCGCTGCCGCTGTGGGACGAGCGTTACCAGGCACGGCTGGCGCCGCCGACGCCCGAGCCCGAGCGCCATGACGACGTTGCGCTGCTGCACCGCGACGGCCATCGTGTCTGGATGGAACTGCGCGCGGCGCGCTTCGAACACCGGGGTCGGCCGGCGGTGCTGGGCCTGCTGCGCGACATGACCGAGCGCCGGCGCATCGTCGCCGAGCTCGAACGCCACCGCCACCACCTGGAGGTGCTGGTCGAGGAGCGCACGCGCAAGGCCGAGGCGGCCAACCGCGCCAAGAGCGCCTTCCTGGCCAACATGAGCCACGAGATCCGCACCCCGCTGAACGCCATCACCGGCATGGTCCATCTGCTGCAGCGCGAGGCGTCGCCGCAGCAGCAGCGTTCGCTGTCGGTCATCGCGCGCGCCGTCGACCACCTGCTGTCGCTGGTCAACGACGTGCTGGACCTGTCCAAGATCGAGTCCGGCAAGCTGACGCTCGAGACGGTGGACTTCGCGCTCGACGAGGTGCTCGAGCGTGCACGCGGCCTCGTCGCCGACCTGGCGGCCGAGAAACACCTGACGCTGTCGGTGGACAACCGTGCCGCTGGCGCCCGGCTGCGTGGCGACCCGACGCGGCTGGCCCAGCTGCTGCTGAACCTGCTGGGCAACGCGGTGAAGTTCACCGACCGCGGCGAGATCCGCCTGACCTGCGCCGTCGACGCCAGCGAGGCCGCCGCACCACGGCTGCTGCTCGAGGTGAGCGACACCGGCATCGGCATCGAGGCCGCGCGGCTGGCGCAGCTGTTCGCGCCTTTCCAGCAGGCCGACAGCTCGACGACGCGGCGCTTCGGCGGCACCGGCCTCGGGCTGGCCATCTGCCGCCACCTCGTCGAGCTGATGCACGGGCGCATCGACGTGCGCAGCGTGCCGGGCCAGGGCAGCACCTTCTGCATCGAGGTCAGGCTGCAGCGCGCCCAGGACGAGGCCGAGCGTGCGGCGGCACCCGCGCCGGGCATGGACCTGGAGACCCTGGTCCGCCAGCGCCACGCCGGTGCCCGCGTGCTGGTGGCCGAGGACAACGAGATCAACCAGCTGGTCGCCGAAGAGCTGCTGGAATGCGCCGGGCTGGTCGTCGACCTGGTCGGCGACGGCCGGCAGGCCGTCGAGCGTGCGGCGGCCAACGCCTACGCGGCGATCCTGATGGACGTGCAGATGCCGGTGCTCGACGGGCTGCAGGCCACCCGGGAGATCCGCGCCCGCCCCGGCGGCGAACACGTGCCGGTGATCGCGATGACCGCCAACGCCTTCGGCGAGGACCGCGAGGCCTGTCTGGCCGCCGGCATGAACGACCACCTGCCCAAGCCGGTGGCCGCCGAGCGGCTGTACACGCAGTTGCTGCGCTGGCTGCCGGCCGGGGAGACGGCGCGGCCCCGCCGCTGAGACCCCGCGCGCACGCGGGGCCGGGGCTCAGTGGTCGAGCTCGGCGTAGCCCGAGACGATCAGCCAGGCGTCGTGGCGTTCGACACACAGCTCCACCCGGTCCCCCGGGTGCAGATGCGCGAAGTCGGCGCCGGGCGTGCTCTTGGTGACGGTCCATTCGCGCTGGTCGTCGCCGTCGAGGTAGGCCAGCCCGGTACGGGGCAGGATCTCGCGGACGACGGCCCGGACGATCGACGGGTGCGACGCAGTGGACATGCGGTTCTCCTGACGGGGTGTCACCAGCCAGCCGCCACGGCGGCCGGCCTGCCGATTAGGCGCCCGGGCGCCGGTGGGGATTTGATGCAGCCCAAGCCGGGCCGAACCGCGCCCGGCGCGGCGGCCCGGCGCGGGCTGCTGCATCATCGCGCCGGCGGGGCGACCCGACAGCCGCCGGACACGCCACTGTCGCGTCGCTGTCGCCGTCTGTCGTGGCGCTGACGTCGCGCGCCGCCGCCGGGACGGGCAAGCTGAAGCCGTCGATTGCAGGGACACACGATGCTGGTTCAGAAACTGAGGATCCAACGCGGCTGGTCGCAGCAGCAGCTCGCCGAGCTGAGCGGCCTGAGCGTGCGCACCATCCAGCGCATCGAGCGCGGCCAGCCGGCCAGCGCGGAAACCCTGAAATCGCTGGCGTCGGTCTTCGAGATCGACTTTTCAGTGCTGATGCCGGCCGACGCGCCGGCGCCCGAACCGGAGACCGCGATGGCCGCCGAAACCCCGCCCCCGCCTGCCGCCCCGCCCGCCACCACCGCGTCGGCCGACGCCGCCCGCCTCAGCGCCGAGGAACGCCTGGCGCTGCGCCACGTGCGCCGCCTGCGCGCGTTCTACGGCCAGCTGGCGAGCTACGCCGGGGTGATGCTGATGCTGCTGGCGATCAACCTGCTGACGACGCCGGGTTATCTCTGGGTCGTGTGGCCGGCGCTGGGCTGGGGCATCGGTCTGGTGGTTCAGGCCGCAGGCGTCTGGGGCCCGTCGCGTTTCCTCGGCCCGGAATGGGAGCGCCGTCAGATCGAGAAGCGCCTGGGCCGCCCGCTCTGAGCCGTCACCACGGCGTCACGCCGGCCGGCGACGATGCCGGTCCATGCAGACGGCGCCCCCCTCCCCGCCCGACGCCCGAGACGGCGCCGCGGACGGCGTGCCGCTGCGGGTGCGCACGGCCTGGATCTCCGACATCCACCTCGGCACACCCGGCTGCCAGGCGCAGGCGCTGCTCGCCTTCCTGCGTGACCTGGAGTGCGAGACGCTGTACCTCGTCGGCGACATCGTCGACGGCTGGCAGTTGAAGCGCAGCTGGTACTGGCCGCAGGCCCACAACGACGTCGTGCAGAAGATCCTGCGCAAGGCGCGCAAGGGCACACGCGTGGTCTTCGTGCCCGGCAACCACGACGGTTTCGCGCGCCGTTACGTCGAGCTGAGCTTCGGCGGCGTCGAGGTCGTCGAGGACTGCCTGCACGAGACCGCCGACGGCCGCGTGCTGTGGGTCACGCACGGCGACCTGTTCGACGGCATCGTGCAGCACGCGCGCTGGCTGGCCCACGTCGGCGACGCCGCCTACACGCTGGCGCTGGAACTGAACCGCTGGTTCAACCGCGCCCGCGAGCACTTCGGCCTGCCGTACTGGAGCCTGTCGGGCTACCTGAAGCACAAGGTCAAGCGCGCGGTCAGCTACATCGACGACTTCGAGACCGTGCTCGCGCACGAGGCGCGCCGGCGCGGCGCGCACGGCGTCGTCTGCGGCCACATCCACCACGCCGAGATCCGCACGATCGACGGCGTGCTCTATTGCAACGACGGCGACTGGGTCGAGAGCCTGACGGCGCTGGTCGAACACGCCGACGGCCGGCTGGAGATCGTGCGCGGCGGCAAGCGCCCGCAGCCGACGGCGCTGCCGGCGCCCGCCGAGGCCCTGCCCGAGGCCGAGCCGGTCGCCTGACGCGGCTCAGGCGGGCAGCGCCTCGGCGATGGCGGCGGCGGCCGCCGGCGCGCGGCGCGAGCGCAGCAATTCGTCGAAGACCTGCAGCACCTCGGCGGCACCGCGGTTGTCCACCCAGCGCACACGCGCCTGGTACTGCGGCAGGCGCTGCAGCAGCTCGGCCATCGCGCCGGGCAGCTCGCGCAGCGAGCCCACCGCCAGCCCCAGGCCCAGCTCGCGCAGCCACTGCACGTTGTAGCGTTCCTGCGGCAGCGTCGACGCGTTCTCGAAGGTCAGCACCGGCAGCCCGAGCTGCACCGCCTCGCTGATCGAACCCGGCCCCGGCTTGCCGACGAAGACGTCGGCCAGCTGCAGCACACGCGGCACGTTCTGCGTGAAACCCAGCGCGACATGCGGCGCCGCGCGGCGCATCGCCGCCAGCTCGGCCTGCAGCGCGCTGTTGTGGCCGCACAGCAGCACCAGCTGCACGTCGCCCAGCGCGCGCGCGATCTTCAGCATCTGGCGCGAGCCATGGCCGCCGAACATCACCGCGGCCACCGGGCGATCGGGGTCCAGCCCGAGCGCGGCGCGCTCGGCGCGCCGGTCCAGCGCCTGCGGGTGGTGGAAGGCCGGCCGCAGCACCATGCCCGAGACGTGGTGCAGCCGCGACGCCGGCACGCCGGCGGCACGCGCCTGCTCGGCGGCGCGCGGCGTGCCGCAGACCAGGTGCTGCTGGACCCGCGGCTCGATCCAGAAGCGCGGCGGATGGTCGGCCAGATCGGTCATCACGGTGACGAACGGCAGGCCGTTGCCGGCCGCCTGCACCGACTCGGCGAGCACCCGGTTGAAGTTCGGCACCACCGAGACCACCAGGTCGGGCCGGCTGGCCAGCCAGTGGCGGCGCAGCGCGGCGAGCATCGGCCGGTGGGCCAGCCGGATCAGGCCCTGCAGCAGCTTGAGCTCGTGCGCCAGCCCGGCGGTCCAGCCGCGGCGCAGGCGCAGGTTGTAGTAGTCCTCGGGCTCGAAGCCGGTCAGGCGCTGGAAGCTCGCGCCCGGGTCCAGCACGCGCACCAGGTTGACCGGGCGCAGCGTCCACGGCCGGCCCTGTTCCTGGGCCGTCTCCTGCAGCGCCTGCACCGCGGCCCGGTGGCCGCCGCCGGCGTTGAAGTAGACGAGGTCGATCGTCGTCATGGCCGCATGCTGGGGCCGCGGCGTGACGCGGCGGTGACGGTCACGAAAGCGCCACGCGGCGGGCGCAGAGTGGCCACGGGGAGAACACCGACCGATGGACCGTACCACCGACGCCAACGCCACCACCCGCGAAGCCGCCGCCTCCGGCCCCTGGGACCATCCGGCCTGCGAGGCCCTGATCGCCGAGCTGCAGGTGCTGCGCGAGTCGATGCTCGAACACGAGGCCCGGCTGGCGCCGCAGCTGGCCGCCGTCGACCCGGCCTACCGTGCCAGCGCCGCCAACCTCGCGCACTACCTGGCGCTGCGCCGCTACGACCTGCGCCGCGTGCAGCAGCGGCTGGCGGCGATCGGCCTGTCCTCGCTGGGCCGCGCCGAAACCCATGTGCTGGCCAACCTGGACCAGGTGCTGGGCATCCTGCACCGGCTCGTCGGCCACGAAGGGCGCCTGCCCGCCCGGCCCGAGCCCACCGGGCTCAGCGAAGGCGCGCGGCTGCTGGCCCGGCACACCGAGGCGCTGCTGGGCGCCGCACCGGCCGAACGCAGCGCCCGCATCATGGTCACGCTGCCCGGCGAGGCGGCCCACGACGACACGCTGGTGGCTGCGCTGGTGGCCGCCGGCATGGACATCGCGCGCATCAATTGCGCCCACGACGACGCCGCGGCCTGGGTCGCGATGGCCGCGCGCGTGCGCCACCACGCCCGGCGCTGCGGCCGGCCGGTGCGTGTGCTGATGGACCTGGGCGGCCCGAAGCTGCGTACCGGCGCGCTGTGCGCCGGGCCGGCGGTGGTGCACCTGAAACCCGAACGCGACGCGCTCGGCCGTGTCGTCCAGCCGGCGCGCCTGGGCCTGCGCGCTGCCGGTGACGGCGCCGAGCTGCCCGGCGCCGCGCTGACGCTGGCCGTCGAGCGCGACTGGCTGGAAACGCTGGACGTCGGCGACCGCGTCGAGCTCGTCGACACGCGCGGCCGCCCGCGCCGCCTGCGGGTCGCCGAACGGGCCGCAGCCGGCGTGCTGCTGGAATGCCGCCGCAGCCTGTGGCTCGCCGACACGACCGAGATCCGGCGTGCCGGCGACACGCACGGCGCCCGGCTGCAGGCGCTGCCGCGCGAGCCCGGGGCGCTGTGGCTGCAGCGCGGCACGCGGCTCGTGCTGCAGCCCGAGCGCGACGGCCACCCGGCCGACCCCGGCGCCACGCCGCCGGCCATCGGCTGCACGCTGCCGCAGGCGCTGGCCCAGGCGCGCAAGGGCGACCGCGTCTGGTTCGACGACGGCCATCTGGGCGGCGTCGTGCGCCGCAGCGGCACGCGCAAGGTGGAGGTCGAGATCACCCACGCCCGCGACGGCGGCCAGAAGCTCGGTGCCGACAAGGGCATCAACCTGCCCGACACCGAACTCGACCTGCCGGCGCTGACCGCGCAGGACCTCGCCGACCTGCCGACGGTGGCCGCGCACGCCGACCTCGTCGGCCTGTCGTTCACGCAGTCGGCCGCCGACGTGCAGGCGCTGCGCGCCGCGCTCGCCGCACTGCCCGGCCCGGCCCCGGCGCTGATGCTGAAGCTGGAGACGCGGCGCGGCTTCGAGGCCCTGCCCGAGATCCTGCTGGCGGCAATGGCCGGCCCGGCGGCCGGCGTGATGATCGCGCGCGGCGATCTGGCGGTGGAGTGCGGCTTCGAACGCCTGGCCGAGGTGCAGGAGGAGATCCTCTGGGCCTGCGAGGCCGCGCACCTGCCGGTGGTCTGGGCCACGCAGGTGCTCGAGGGCCTGGCCAAGACCGGCCAGCCCAGCCGCGCCGAGATCACCGACGCGGCGATGGCCGGCCGCGCCGAATGCGTGATGCTCAACAAGGGCCCGCACGTCGTCGACGCGATCCGCACGCTCGACGACATCCTGCGCCGCATGCAGGCCCACCAGGACAAGAAGCGGCCGCTGCTGCGCGCGCTGAAGTCCTGGGGCGCACCGGCGGTGGCGCCGCAGAAGCGGCCGCGGATGGTGCAGGTCAAATGACCGCCGGCGCTCGCGCCGGACAATCGCAGCCCGCGGCGGGCCGGCCCTCATCCCGGCCGACGGCCGAGCATCGATGGGCCCGCTTCAACACAACAGCCACGTCCTGTATCGCGTCGTCGAGGTCGTCCGCGGCGCCGACGGCCGGCTGCAGAAGATCCACGCCGCCTACCACGCCGACCTGGCCTACGTGCGCCGGCACGCGGCCTTCGTCGCCGAACGCACGCAGGCCGCGCGGCTGTACATCGCCGACCACACCGGCCAGGTCGTGCAGCGGCTGATCTGAGGCCGCACCGCCAGGCCGGCGAAGCGGCCTTGCGCTAGAGTCGCGGCCGCATCCGCGCGTCGCGGGTGCGGCAGCAGGACGACCTCGCTGAACCGGTTCGCAGGGGACGGCCCCGACACGCATGGAGTGCGTATGAACTGGTCTGCAACGATGTCGCCCACCACCCGCCGCGTGGTCCAGGCGATCCTGTACGAAATCGGCGCCGTGTCCTTCGTCGGGCCGGCGCTGAGCTGGGGCTTCGACCAGCCGGTGGGCGAGTCGCTGGCGCTGGCGCTGCTGATGTCGGCCATCGCGCTGGGCTGGAACTACGTCTTCAACGGGCTGTTCGAGGCCTGGGAGGCGCGCCAGGCGGTCAAGGGCCGCTCGGCCCGGCGCCGGCTGGTGCACGGCATCGGCTTCGAGGGCGGCCTGGCGATCCTGCTGGTGCCGCTGGCCGCCTGGTGGCTGCAGACGACGCTGCTCGCCGCGCTGCTGGCCGAGATGGTGCTGCTGGCCTTCTTCTTCGTCTACGCGATCGTGTTCACCTGGGCCTTCGACCGGGTGTTCGGGCTGCCGCGCTCGGCCGGCGGCGCGGCCTGAGGCGCCGCCGCCATGACCACCCGAGCCGGCCCCTCGCCCCTCCCCGTCGACTGACAAGGTGGCCGCAGCGCGACGCGTGTCACAGGCCGGCAGGACCTCGCCCCCTATACTGAGGGTTCGTTTTGTGTGCGTTTGCAACAGATGGCGCACCCTTCCGGCGACCCAGTGCCGACAGCGCCCAATCACCCAGAGAGAAGAACGACATGTCGAAGCTGCTTGACCTGATGCGAAAACTCGGAAGTGATGCCGCGCTGAACAGCGAATACGAAAAGGACCCGCAAGCGGTGATCCGCCGTTTCGGCCTGTCGGCGGAGGAAGGCGCGGCGCTGCTGGCGAAGGACTACGAGGCGATCAAGCGTCTCACCGGGCTGAAAGATGGGCAGTACACCATCAACCACACCGTACGCGCCTACGACCAGTAGCCTGACGCGAGCGTCGAGCACCTCCATGCGCCGCTGCCGGTC
>NZ_AEWG01000143.1 GCF_000190375.1 Rubrivivax benzoatilyticus JA2 = ATCC BAA-35 | reverse complement strand
CCGCCGACGAGTCGCTGGCCGACCCGGCGCGCGTGGCCGCGCTGCTGGCGCTGCCGCCCGAGCGCCGGCCCGCCGCCTGGGTGCTCAAGCCGGCGCTGCTGGGCCTGGCACGCTGCCTGACGCTGGCCGACGCGGCGGCCGCGGCCGGCATCGGCCTGATCGTCACGCACGCCTTCGACGGCGACACCGGCTTCGCCGCGGCCTGCGCGCTGGCGCAGGCGCTGCCGGTGCCGCCGCTGCCCTGCGGCCTGGCGCCGCACGCCGGGCTCGGCCGGGCCTGGCCCGACCTGCCGGGGCTGCCCGTCCGCGACGGCACGGGCCTGCTCTAGGGCGGCCGGGGTGGCAAGCGCCGCCGGGACAGGAAAGACGCGAGACCTGACCCCAAGCGATGAAACGTATACGTTTCGTATACTGACTGCATGGGAATCGTCAAAATCTCCGAGCCGATGCACGAGAGCCTGCGCATCGCCGCCGGCGCGCTGTCGCGCTCGATCAACGCGCAGGCCGAACACTGGATGCGCATCGGCATGCTCGCCGAGCTGCACCCCGACCTGCCGCACGGCGAGCTGTGCCGGATGCTGGTGCGCGCCGAGCTGGCCGGCGGGCTGGACCTGGCCCGGGTGGCCGCGTCGCCCGAAGCGAGGGTGCAATGAGGGGCCCGATCCCGCGCCGCAACCCGGCCGAAGTCGCGAAGGCACGCGCCGCCGGCCAGATGGCCGCGTCGGTGCTGGCGATGATCGCGCCGCACGTGCGTGCCGGCGTCAGCACCGAGGAACTCGACACGCTGTGCCACGACTACATCGTCGGCACGCTGAAGGCGGTGCCGGCCAACGTCGGCTACCACGGCTTCCCGAAGACGGTCTGCGCTTCGGTGAACGAGGTCGTCTGCCACGGCATCCCGTCGCCGGCCACGGTGCTGAAGGATGGCGACATCGTCAACATCGACGTCGCCGTGATCCACGACGGCTGGTACGGCGACTGCAGCCGCATGTACTGCGTCGGCGAGGTCTCGCCGCTGGCGCGGCGGCTGGTGGACACCACCTACGAGGCGATGCGCGCCGGCATCCGCCGCGTGCGCCCGGGCGCGACGCTGGGTGACGTCGGCCACGCGATCCAGACGGTCGCGCGGCGCGAGGGTTTCGGCGTCGTGCGCGAGTACGGCGGCCACGGCATCGGCACCGTCTACCACGGCGAGCCGCACGTCGCGCACTACGGCCAGCGTGGCCAGGGGCTGCGGCTGGCCGAGGGCATGATCTTCACGATCGAGCCGATGCTCAACGCCGGCAGCGCCGCGATCCGCGACGCCGGCGACGGCTGGACCGTCGTCACGCGCGACGGCTCGCTGTCGGCGCAGTGGGAGCACATGGTGGCCGTCACGCGCGACGGCTGCGAGGTGCTGACGCCCTGGCCCGACGGCCTGGGCGGCTACGCGCCGATCTAGACACGAACGCGCCGCCCGAGCGGCGCGCCGCGCCCGACCTCACTGCTTGAGCACCCAGGCGATGACGGTCTTCAAGTCGGCGTCGGAAATCTGCTGCGGCGTGTGCGGAATCATCGGCACCGGCCCCCAGACGCCGCCGCCGCCCTTGCGCACCTTGTCGAAGAGCTGGGCCTCGACCTTCTTGCCCTTGTACTTGGCCGCGATCTCCTTGTAGGACGGGCCGACGACCTTCTTGTCGACCTGGTGGCACATCAGGCAGCCGGACTTCTTGACGATGTCCTCGGGCGCGGCCTGGGCGCCGGCGGACAGGAGGGCGAGGCCGATTGCGGCCAGCAGGGGCTTGATCATCTGGAAGGTTCCTGTTCCGGCCCGCGGCGTCTGCTCGCCCGACGGGCTCGATGCAAATGGGAACGCTTATCGTATTCAGTCTAGGCGGCTTGGCTTTGATCAAGAACAGGCCGGCCTGCGCAGCCGGCTCAGTGCGAAGTGCCCTCCGAGCGCGTGATCTTGTTCCAGACGTTGTACTTGCCGACCGGCTTGCTCATCGGCAGGCGCTTCACTTCCTTCAGCGTCTTCGCGTCGTAGACGACGAGCGCGCCGTCCAGCTCCCAGACGCTGGCCAGCGCGTAGCGGCCGTCCTTGGTGAACTCGATGTGCGCCAGTGTCCTGCCGGGCTCGCGGATCGTCGCCACCGGGGTCAGCGTCGCCTTGTCGATCAGCGTCAGCGTGTCCTTGGCCGTCGGGCTCATCATCGAGTCGGCCCAGGCATAGGGCGTGGCCTCGTGGCTGCGCATGAAGAAGCCCGGGCCCGGCGTGGGGATGGTCTTCACCGGCTTCCAGGTCTTCATGTCGATGACGTCGATCGCGCCGCCCTTGAGGTTGGGGCTGGCGAGCACCGTCGTGCCGTTCCACGCGAAGGTGATGCCCGAGCCCAGGTGCGGCATGCCGGCGATCGGCAGGTCGGCCACCTTGCGCCGGATGTCGAGGTTGACGACCTGCGCGCTGGCGCCCTGCCCGTCGGCCTTGGGCCGCGTCGCGCCGAGCACGTGGCGGTAGCCCTGGTCGAAGAAGAAGTCGTCCAGCGGCTCGTCGAGCACGGTGCGGCGCGGGTTCTGGAAGCCCGGCGTGGCGATCGCCTCGCCCATCTTGTAGTCGTGCACCAGGCCGTCGTGGATGGGCTCGGCCTTCGGGTCGTAGCTGATCTCCCAGACCTCGGGGATGTCCTTCATCGCGACGACGAAGCTCTTGCGCGGCGCGGCGTCGTACACGGCCGAGACCCGTGACGCCTGCTTGCCGTCCAGCGTCTGCGCGGCGATCGTCTTCACGAGCTTCAGGTCGGCGTCGAACAGCGCCACCGTCTTGGGCAGGTAGTTGGCCGCCATCACCCAGCGGCCGTCGCCGCTGACGGCGATGTTGCGCATGTTGAGCCCGGCACGCACCTCGGCGACCACCGTCAGGTTCCAGAGGTCGTACTTGGTGATCCAGCCGTCGCGGCTGCCGAAATAGACGTAGCGCCCGTCGGGCGTGAACTTCGGCCCGCCGTGCAGCGCGTAGCGGCTGGCGAAACGGTGGATGAGCTCGAAACGGTCGCCGTCGACCAGCGAGACGTGGTGGTCGCCGCCTTCGACGACGACGAAGAGGTTCATCGGGTCGGCACGCCACACCGGCTTGGCCGGCAGCCTGGCGGCACCCGGCGTCTCTTCGCGCGAGGCGCGGATGTCGGCCTCGCTCCAGGCCGGCGCCGGGTTCACCGGCTGGTAGACCCAGGCGGCCAGCGCGTCGATCTCGGCGGCGCTCAGCGTGGCGGCAAAACCCGCCATCTGCGTCGCCGGGCGGCCCTGGGCGATGACCTTGCGCGCCTCGGCCGGGCGCAGGCGCTCCAGGCTCTCGGGCAGCAGCGCCGGGCCCATGCCGCCGGTGCGCTGCGCGCCGTGGCAGGCGGCGCAGTGCGTCGTGTACAGCGCCGGGGCGGCCGGTTCGGCCACCGGCTGTGCCAGCGCGACGTCCCAGCCGGCCCAGACGACGGCCGCGGCCAGCAGCAGCTTGACGGCACGGTTACGCATGTTGGGCCTCCCGGCGGCCGAAAGGCGCCAGCGCGATGCGCGCCGCATCGGCGCCGGCGGCCAGGCCGATCTCCTCGTCGTCGAGGTAGCAGCCCGGGTCTTCGGCCCAGGCGTCGCCGGTGAGCTGCTGGGCGCGCACGCGCGTGTTGCCGCCGCAGATCGCGAAGTGGCGGCAGCCGGCGCAGCGGCCGCCGACCGGGCGCGGGTGCGCCTTCAGGCCGGCCATCAGCGGGTCGCTGGTGTCGCTCCAGATCGCCGAGAACGGCCGCTCGCGCACGTTGCCCAGCGAGTGGTGCCACCACATCGTGTCGGGGTGCACGTTGCCGAGGTTGTCGATGTTGGCGACGTTGACGCCGCTGGCGTTGCCGCCCCAGGCGATGAGGCGCTCGCGCAGCGCCTCGGCCCACTCGGGCCAGCGCGCGGCCACCCACTGCAGCAGGAACGGGCCGTCGGCGTCGTTGTTGCCGGTGACGTAGTCCTCGTCGCGGCCTTCCTGCACGCTCTGCCAGGCGCGTTCGAACAGCAGCGCCATCGCCTGGCGCGTGGCGGCGAACTGCGAGTCCTTGCCGCGGTGGATGTTGCCGCGGCCGGCGTAGTTCAGGTGCGAGAAATAGAACTTGTCGACCTGCTCCTCGCGCATCAGCGCCAGCAGCGCCGGCAGGTCCTGCTGGTTCAGCGCCGTCATCGTGAAGCGCAGGCCGACCTTGACGCCGCGTGCACGCAGCAGGCGCACCGCGGCCAGGCTGCGGTCGAAGGCGCCGTCCAGGCGGCGGAACTTGTCGTGCGTGGCTTTGAGCCCGTCCAGGCTGATGCCGACGTAGTCGAAGCCGGTGGCGGCGATGCGGTCGGCTGTAGGCAAGTCGATCAGCGTGCCGTTGGTCGACAGGCCGGTGTAGAAGCGCATGGCCTTGGCGCGCTCGGCGATCTCGAACAGGTCCGGGCGCATCAGCGGTTCGCCGCCGGAGAGGATCAGCACCGGCACCTGATAAGCCTTCAGGTCGTCCATCACCGTGCCGACCTCGGCCTTGCTCAGCTCGCCGGCGTAGTCGTGGTCGGCCGACAGCGCGTAGCAGTGTTTGCAGGTCAGGTTGCAGCGCCGGATCAGGTTCCAGATGACGACCGGCCCCGAGGGGCGCGGCGTGCGCACCGCCGGCCAGGCGCCGGTGCGGATCGCGGCATCGAGTTCTCGCAGGTACTGGCTGAGGCGGAACATGGTGTTAGGGCCTTCTCGATTGCTCCCTCTCCCGCCTGCGGGAGAGGGTGGGGTGAGGGCTCGCGGCGCACCAACACCCTCACCCCGGCCCTCTCCCGCGCGCGGGAGAGGGGGCAAGGCAGAGCGGCGCGAGGCGTCGGAGCTCATATCCGCAACCCGGTCTTCTTGAGGATCGCGGTGGAGTAAAGGATGTCGTGGCCGCGGCAGGCGCTGCCGAGCAGCGTTTCGACCTCGCGGGCCTGGGCCTCGACCTCGGCGCGGCTGCGGCCATGCAGCATCGCGAACAGGTTGTAGGGCCAGGCCGGCAGGTGGCGCGGGCGGCGGTAGCAGTGGCTGACGCCGGCCAGCGCGCCGATGCGCTCACCGAGCGTGTCGACCTGCTCGTCGGCGACGTCCCAGACGCTCATGCCGTTGGCGGTGAAGCCGAGCCGGTAGTGGTTGGGCACGGCGCCGATGCGGCGCACCAGGCCTTGCTCGAGCATCTGCGCCAGGCGCTCGCGCACACGTTCGCCCGGCACGCCGAGCATCGCGCCGACGGCCTCGTAAGGCCGCGGCACCAGCGGCAGCCCGCCTTGCGTGGCGGCGATCAGTTCACGGTCGAAGGCGTCAAGCGGCATCGTCGGCCTCCTCGGTCTCCAGCGCCGCGGCGGCATCCACCAGCGGCAGGCGCAGCTCGACGAAGAACTCGCGCTCCTTCGGGAAGGCGAGCACCGGCAGGCCGGTCTCGGCTTCGATGCACGCGAGCGCGGCGTCGGCCGCGGCCGGCGATTCGGCGGCGACGACGAACCACATGTTCAGCGCATGCTCGCGGCGGTAGTTGTGCGCCACCTCGGGCCGTGCGTTGACGATCGCGGCGACGGCGTCGAAACGCTCCTCGGGCACGGCGATCGCGGCGAGCACGAAACGCCCGCCGGCACGTTCGATCTGGAACAGCGGGCCGAAACGCGTCAGCACGCCGGCCGTCAGCCAGCCGTGCACACGTTCGATCAGCGTGTACTCGCTGCAGCCGAGTTCGGCGGCGAGCTCGGCGAACGGCCGGTCGCTGAGCGGCAGGCCGCCGTGCAGGCGGTCGATCAGCCGCAGGTCCTCAGGCGTGAGCATGGGCGGACTCCATGACGGGGGCGCCGAAACGCGAGGCACCGGTCTGCTTGAAACGCCGGCACGAGAACAGCACCGAACGCGGGACGTGCTGCAGCCCGGCGGCCACGGCAGCGCGCTCGAGCACGGCGTGCACCGCCTCGCGGTCGCGGCCGTGCACCATGCCGTACAGGTTGAAGGGCCAGCCTTCGCCACGCGCGCGGCGGTAGGCCAGCGTGACGCCGGGCACCTGCGCCAGCGCTTCGCCGCGCGTGTCGACCTCGCCGTCGGGCACGTCGAACACGGCCATCGCATTGGCGGCGAAACCGAGCTCGTGGTGGCGCACGATGGCGCCGAAACGTTTCAGGGTGCCGTCGATCAGCCAGCCGCCCAGCGTCGCGAGCACGGCTTCGGGCTCGCAGCCGAGTTCACGCGCCCAGAGGTCGTAAGGCCGCGCCACCAGCGGCAGGCCTTGTTCGACCAGCGCGGCCAGCGGCCGGTCGGCGGCCGGCACCGCCGGCGCGCGGCGCTGCGGCGCCATCGCCTCGGGCGCGGTGCGTGCACGCAGGTCGAAACCGAGGTCGATGCGGTAGGGCCGCACCAGCGGCAGGCGCACGGCGGCCAGGCCGGTGGCATCTTCCAGCCGCGCGACGACGGCCTCGACCGCGCCGGCGTCGGCGGCGTTGACGACGAACCACAGGTTCAGCGTGTGCTCGCGCTCGTAGTTGTGGTTGACCTGCGGCTCGGCCGAGACGAGCGCCGCCACCGCGTCCAGCCGCGCCGGCGGCACGGCCATCGCGACCAGCAGCCCGGCACCGCCGGCACCGGGGCCGAAGACGCCGCCGATGCGCGACAGCGCGCCGCGGCGCAACGCGTCGCGGAACGCCGCCAGCACCTCGGGCGCCGGGCGGCCGGTGGCCGCGGCGATCGCCGCGAACGGCGTGCGCTCGAGCGGGAAACGCTGCTGCCAGCGGTTGAGCAGGTCGGTGCCGTCCATGCCTAGAACCCGACCCGGTGGGCGCGCGAGGTGAAGAAGATGCCGCTGGGCGAGTCGACGGCCAGCGTCGCCAGCGTCGTGAAACGCGTGGTGTCGACGATGCTGACGCGGTGGTCGTCTCGGCTGCTGATCCAGACCGCGTCGCCACGCGGCGTGAACTCCAGGTGCAGCACCGCCTTGCCGGGCGAGAAGGTTTGCACGACCTGCTGCGTCAGCGTGTCGATGACCTGCACGCGGTCGTAGTCGGGCACGGCGAAGTTGACCCAGACCTGGCGGCCGTCGGGCCGCGCCATCACGAACACCGGCTGGCCGGCGACCGCGATGCGGCCGACTTCCTGCCAGCTCTCGGTGTCGACGACCAGCACCTCGTGGCGGCCGATGGCCGGCAGGTAGGCGCGGCGCCCGGCGACGGCCCAGCCGCGCAGGTGCGGCATCTTGTAGACCGGCAGCGGCGCCTGGCCGCGGCCGTAGCCCGACAGCACCTTGCGTGCGCGCAGCGGCTCGGCCCAGAGGTCGACGAGCGCCAGGCCGTCCTCGCCGAACAGGCCGGCGACGTAGTGGCGGCCGTCGGGCGTGACCAGCGCGTCGTAGGGCTGGCGGCCGATGCCGGCGAGCTGGGTCGTCTTCGGCGCCGCGGCGTCGGAGCAGTCGGTGATCCAGATCGCGTCGGCGTCGAACAAGCTGTAGGCGAAACGCCGGCCCGGCAGGTCGACGAGGCCGACGACGCGCGAGCGCTGGCCGGGCGCGTATTCCGCCGGCACGTCGGCGACCAGCGCCAGCGTCGCGGCGTCGAAGACCTTGATGCCGCCGGGCGTGTAGTTCTGCGCCGCGACCAGCGTGCCGTCGGCGCTGATCGCGCCGCCGATCGAGTTGCCGGCCTGCATCACACGGCCGGCGATGCGGCGCTCCAGCAGGTCGACCTTGCTGAGGCCGCCGTCGCGGCCGAAGACGTAGGCGTAGCGGCCGTCGCGCGAGAACACCGCCGAGGCGTGCGACAGGTCGCCGAGCCCGCCGACGCGGCCGAGCACGGCGCGCGCGCTGGTGTCGACGACGACGACGGAACCGGCGGCACGTTCGACGACGAGGCCGAGGTCACCGGTGCCGCGCAGGGCGGGCGTCTGGGCGCAGCCGGGCACCAGCGCGGCCAGCGGCGGCAGCGCGAGCGCGGCGAGCAGGTCGCGGCGTTTCATCATCGGGAGGCGGGCAGTTCGGGGAAGCCTGTGAGCAGCCGTTCGGCGATCCAGCGCGCCTCGCCCTCGTCGAGCATCGCGCGCCAGGGCGGCATCGGCGTGCCGGGGCGTCCGTGGAAGATCGTCGCGGCCAGGCCGTCGACGGGTTTGTCGGCCAGGGCCTGCGGCGTCAGCGCGGGGCCGAGGCCGCCGCCGAGCCGCATGCCGTGGCACGAGCCGCAGTCCTGCCGCACCACCCGCACCAGCTGCTGCTGGCGCTCGGGTGCGGGGTCGGCGGCCATGGCGGTGGTGGCCGCCGTCGTCAGCACGACGGCCGCCCACCGGCCGAGCCTCAGCCTTGCTTGAGGATCCACGCGATGACCTCCTTGAGGTCGGCGTCGGAGATCTTCTCGGGCGGGTTGGGCGACATCGGGATCGGGCCGAAGCTGCCCGAGCCGCCCTTGCGCACCTTGTCGAAGAGCTTGGCACTGACGTCCTGGCCCTTGTACTTGGTCGCGATGTCCTTGAACGACGGACCGACGAGCTTCTTGTCCTTGGTGTGGCAGGCCATGCACGCGGCCTTGGTGAGCGCGTCCTCGGGTGCGGCCAGCGCACCGGCGGAGACGAACGCGAGGCCGAGCGCGACCAGCAGGGTCTTGTTCATGAAACAGTCCTTTCGGGGCGGGAACCCGGGGCGGCGCCGCGGCCGCCCCGGTGCGCGACATCAGTAGATGTCGTGTTGCGTGTTGAAGATGTTGAAGTGGCCCGTGGGCGTGATCAGCCGCGGGTCCTTGATGACGGCCTTCAGCTTGAGCGTCTTGTCGTCGACGACGACCAGCGCGCTCTGCTTGTTCTTGGCCGACCAGACCGAGAACCAGACCTCGTCGCCGGCCTTGTTGAACTCCGGCTGCACGACCCGCTTGGCGCCGTCGTCGCCCAGGCCCGCCCACTGCGCGATCGGCAGCACGGTGAAGCCCTTGTCGAGGTTCTTCACGTCGTAGACCGCGACCGACTGCGACAGCGCCGGGTCGGGGTTCAGCGGCGTGTCGACGTACAGGTGCTGCGACTTCGGATGGCTCTTCAGGAACAGCGAGCCGCCGCCCTGGCCGGTGAGCTTGGCGACTTCCTTGAAGGCGTAGGGCTTGTGCTTGACCGGGTCGGTGCCGATCAGCGAGATCGTCTCGTCGCCCAGGTGGCCGGTGGCCCAGACGGGGCCGAAGGTCGGGTGCACGAAGTTGGCGCCGCGGCCCGGGTGCGGGATCTTGCCGACGTCGACGATGGCCGCCAGCTTGCCTTGCTTGGCGTCGATGACGGTGATCTTGTTGCTCTGGTTGGCCGCCACCATGAAGTAGCGTTTGCTGGCGTCCCAGCCGCCGTCGTGCAGGAAGGGCGCCGAGCCGATCTCGGTCATCTTCAGCGCGTCGAGGTTGGAGTAGTCGACCATCAAGGTCTTGCCCGTCTCCTTGACGTTGACGATGAACTCCGGCTTGTAGTGCGACGCGACGATCGACGCGACACGCGGCTCCGGGTGGTACTCCTGCGTGCCGACGACCATGCCGCGCGTGGCGACGATCTTCTTCGGCTCCAGCGTGTCGCCGTCCATGATCGTGAACTGCGGCGGCCAGTAGGTGCCGGCCACGGCCAGCTTGTCCTCGTAGCCCTTGTACTTGGAGGTCTCGACCGAACGCGCCTCCAGGCCGACGCGGATCTCGGCCACCGTCTCCGGCTGCTCCATCCACATGTCGATCATGTTGATCTTGGCGTCGCGGCCGATGACGAACAGGTAGCGGCCCGAGGCCGAGGTGCGCGAGATGTGCACCGCGTAGCCGGTCTTGATGACGCTGATGATCTGCTTGCTGTCGCCGTCGATCAGCGCGATCTCGCCGGCGTCGCGCAGCGTCGTCGAGAAGATGTTGTCGATGTTGAACTTGTTCATCTTGCGCGTCGGCCGCTTCTCGGGCGGGACGAGCACCTTCCAGGTCTGCTTCATCTGCGCGAGGCCGAACTCGGGCGGCTGCGGCGGCTCCTGCTGGATGTAGCGGGCCATGATGTCGACGGTCTTCTCGTCGAGCTCGCCCGAGGTCAGCCAGTTCGGCATGCCGGCGGGGCTGCCGTAGGAGATGAAGACCTTCAGGTAGTCGGTGCCCTTGGCCAGCGTGATGTCCGGCGTCAGCGGCTTGCCGGTGGCACCCTTGCGCAGCACGCCGTGGCAGCCGGCGCAGCGCTCGAAGTACGTCTTGCGGCCGAGCTCGAACTCGGCCTCGGTCATCGCCGGGGCCTTGGGGTTCGTGCTCTGGTGCATCGGCTCGTGGGCCAGCGGCGACGGGGCGCCCTGGTAGCTCTGCTGCGCCGGCGGCATGGTGCCGTGGGTGTCGGCAGCGGCGGACGCCGCGCCCTGGGCCATCGCGCCGGCGGACGCCAGCAGGGCCGCCAGCGCGGCGGCGCCTGCGACCGAGGTCTTGCGGATCATGTTCTCTCCTTCTTTCTCAGCAGGTCGCGACCGGCAGGAAGACCGGCGGCGTGACGCGGGCGCGGCCGTGCCGCTTCCGTGGAACGCATGGTCCGCAGCGGCCGCCAGGGCGTCCTTAAACTGGTTCAAGGACGCTCCCGCCACCGCATTTCGACAATGGCCCCACATCGCGACACACCGGCAAGGAGCTCGGCATGACTGCATTCCCTGAGGCGCCGTACCTGCTGGCAGACCCGTCGCGCTACGGGCACGTGACGCTGCTGGGCGCCGGCCCGGGCGACCCGGAGCTGCTGACCCTCAAGGGCGCGAAGGCGCTGCAGCGCGCGTCGCTGCTGCTCTACGACGCGCTGGTCAGCGAGGAGATCCTGGCGCTGGCGCCGCCCACGGCCGAACGGCTGTACGTCGGCAAGCAGGCTTCGCGGCACGCGCTGCCGCAGGAGCAGATCATCGAGCTGATGCTGCGCCTGGCGCGCAGCGGGCGCTCGCTGGTGCGCCTGAAGGGCGGCGACGGCTACATCTTCGGCCGCGGCGGCGAGGAGGCGATCGCGCTGGCCGAAGCCGGCGTGCCGTTCAGCGTCATCCCGGGGCTGAGCGCCGCGCAGGGCGCCGGCGCCAGTGCCGGCATCCCGCTGACGCACCGCGACCACGCCGGCGCGCTGGTCTTCGCCACCGGCCATCTGCGCGCCGACCGCAACGCCGTCGACCTGGACTGGCAAGCGCTGGCGCGGCCGCGGCAGACGCTGGTGATCTACATGGGTGTCGGCACGCTGCCGATCATCTGCCGCGAACTCGTCGCGCACGGGCTGGCGGCCGACACGCCGGCGGCGATCGTCGAACGCGCGACGCTGCCCGACGAACGCTGCCTCACCGGCACCGTGACGACGCTGCCGGTGCTGGCGGCACGGCAGAAGGTGCGCACGCCGGCGCTGATCGTCATCGGCAGCGTCGTCGGCCTGCGCCCGCTGCTGGCGCAGCGCCGGCGCGAGATCACCGAACTGGAGGCCTGCGCATGAACGAGAGCCGTGCCGCGGCCTTCGCCCGCATTCCGTACGAAGGCCCGCCCGAGTGGCGCGAGCCGGTGCTCGAGGCGCTGGCGCGGGTCGTCGACCCGGAGATCGCGCTGACCATCGTCGACGTCGGCCTGGTCTACGGCGTGCGGCTGCAAGACCGCATCGCCTCGATCCTGCTGACCACGACCTCGGCCGCCTGCCCGCTGGCCGACTCGATCGCCGACGACGTGGAGAGCGAGCTGATGCAGGTGCTGCCGGCCGGCTGGGCGGTGGACCTGGAGCTGACCTGGACGCCGGAGTGGACGCCGGAGCGCATGAGCCCTGCGGCCCGCCAGTTCATGGGTTGGTGAGGCCGCGATGAAGTACCTGCGCCCGCTGGTCGCCACCGCCGTCGTCACCGTGCTCGTCTCGGCGGTGATCGGCGGGCTGCTGCGCGTGGGTGTCGGCCAGACGCTGCTGGCCACGGATGCCGGTGCGCAGGTCTTCGGCCGCGCGGCGGTGTTCCACGCGGCGCTGATGCTGTCGGGTTTCTTCGGCACCGTGATCGCCGTCGAACGGGCGGTCGCCGCGCGGGTGCGCTGGGCCTTCGCGGCGCCGGCGCTGTCGGGCGCCGGGGCGCTGGCGCTGCTGGCCGGCGCGACCGGGCTCGCGGCAGCGCTGTCGCTGGCCGGCGCGGCGGTGTTCGTCGCGGTGCACGCGCTGCTGCTCAAGCGCCAGGCGATGACGCACACCCGGCTGCTGGCGCTGGCCGCGGGGGCCTGGCTGGCCGGCAACGCCTTGTTCGCCACCGGCCGCGGCGCCGACGCACCGGTCTGGTGGTTCGTCTTCCTCGTGCTGACGGTGGGCGCCGAGCGGCTGGAGATGACGCGTTTCGCGCCGCGCAAGCCGGCGGCCGAACCGGCGCTGCTGGGCATCGTCGCGGCACTGCTGGCGGGCGCGCTGCTGTCGGCCTGGCGGCCGGCGGCCGGCGGCGTGGTCTACGGCCTGGCGCTGATGGCGCTGGGCGTCTGGTTCGCGCTCTACGACGTCGCGCGGCGCACGGTGCGCGCGCCCGGGCTGCCACGCTACATGGCGCTGTGCCTGCTGTCGGGCTACGCCTGGCTGGTGGTCGGCGGGCTGGCCTGGATGGGCACCGCGCTGGGCTGCCCCGGGCGCGACATGGCGCTGCACGCGCTGGGCCTGGGCTTCGTCTTCAGCATGGTGATGGGCCACGCGCCGGTGATCCTGCCGGCAGTCGCCAAGGTCAAGCTGCGCTTCGGCGCGCGTTTCTACGTGCCGGTGGTGGCGCTGCAGGCGTCGCTGGCGCTGCGGCTGTTCGGCGGCGCCGAAGACGCCGGCCTGAAGGCGCTGGGCTCGGCGCTGAACGCGGCCTCGGTGGCGCTGTTCGCAGCGATCGTCGTCAGCGCCATCGTCGCCGCCCGCCGTGCGGCACGACAGGCGCCGCCGCCGAAGCCGGTGGACGCGGCCGACGCCGAGGCGCGCCTGGCCGCGGCGCTGGCCGCCGCCCGCGCACGCCGCGGCGACGCGCCGCACTGATCAGTCCGGCGGCGCGAGCCACTCGCGCAGCGCCGGCGACGGCGTGCGCGCCCGGTGGTGCACCAGGTACAGCGGCCGCACGATGGCCGGCAGCCCGCCGTCCAGCAGCCGGATGCGGCCCAGCGCCAGCGCGTCGGCGACGACCCAGGAACTCAGGCAGCTGACGCCGAGACCGGCGGCCACGCCCTGCAGCAGCGCTTCGTTGCTGTCGAACTGCAGCGTGCGCGAGAAGTGGTCCAGCCGCGGCAGCAGTGCCTGCTCGACGGCTTCACGCGTGCCCGAGCCCGGCTCGCGCAACAGCCAGCGTGCGTCGCGCAGCTCGGCACAGTCCAGCCGCCGGCCAGGCGCGGCCAGCGGGTCGTCGGCGGCGGCGACGAGCAGCAGCCGGTCTTCGGACCAGCGTTCGACGTTGAGCTCGGGTTCGCTGCAATGGCCTTCGACCAGCGCGACGTCGAGCTCCAGCCGCGCCGCGGCGGCGGCGATGGCGCGGGTGTTGTCGATCTGCAGCGTGACCTGCGCGTCGGGCCGCTGGCGCAGCAGCCGCGCCAGCAGCGGCGGCACGAGGTAGTTGCCGACGGTGCGGCTGGCGCCCAGGCGCAGCGCCAGCGGCGGCCCGGCTTCGCCGCCGCTGAACTGGTGCTCCAGCCGGCGCAGACGGTCCAGCGCCTCGCGCAGCTCGGGCAGCACGGCGCGGCCGCGTTCGTTGAGCAGCAGCCGGCGGCCGACACGGTCGAAGAGCCGCGTGCCGAGCAGCGACTCCAGCTCGCCGAGCGCGGCGCTGGTCGCCGACTGCGACAGCGCCACCCGTTCGCCGGCCGCCGCGGTGCTGCCGCAGTCGGCCACCGCGAGCAGCACCTCCAGTTGGCGCAGCGTGAAACGCATCGTTCGATCGAGTTGCTGAGTCGCTCGAATATACGCAAACAACTCGTTTTTCTAATCACGCGACGGGACGCACGATGCGCGCCTTGTCGTTCGCCCTCCCCTCCTCTTCGATGCGCGCGCGGCTGCCCGGGCTGGCGCTGGCCGGCGCCATCGCCGCCGCGGCCACGGCGCTGACCGCCGCGCCGGGCTTCGCGGCCCACGGCCTGGGTGCGCTGACGCTGGCCATCGTGCTCGGCATCGCCGTCGGTCACATGCCGGCGGCACGGCATGCGGCCACCGGGCCGGGCATCGAGTTCGCGAAGCAGCGCCTGCTGCGCTGGGGCATCGTGCTCTACGGGCTGCGGCTGGGGCTGGCCGACCTGGGCGCGCTGGGCGCCAGCGGGCTGGTGATCGACCTGCTGATGGTCGGCACGACCTTCGTGCTGGCCTACACGCTCGGGCGGCGCGTCTTCGGCCTGGACCACCGCACGACGGTGCTGATCGGCGCCGGCAGCTCGATCTGCGGCGCCGCCGCGGTGATGGCCTGCGCGCCGGTGTTGCGCGGCCGCGCCGACGAGGTGGCGGTGGCGGTGTCCACCGTGGTCGTCTTCGGCACGCTGGCGATGTTCGCCTACCCGCTGGCCTACCCGCTGCTGGGGCTGGACGCGGCGGGCTTCGGGCTCTACGTCGGCTCGACGCTGCACGAGGTGGCGCAGGTCGTCGCCGCGGCGCGGCCGGCGGGCGAGAGCGCGGCCGACGCCGCAGTGGTGGCCAAGCTGGCGCGGGTGATGCTGCTCGCGCCCTTCCTGCTGCTGCTGTCGGCCTGGGACACGCGCCGCGGCGATGGCGGCACGGGGCGCATCACCGTGCCCTGGTTCGCGCTCGGCTTCGTCGCCGTCGTGCTGCTGCACCCGCTGCTGGCGCTGCCGCCGGCGCTGGTGGACACGCTGCTCGTGATCGACGCCGCGCTGCTGGCCACGGCGATGGCCGCGCTGGGGCTGACGACGCACGTCTCGGCGCTGCGCCGCGCCGGCACGCGGCCGCTGGCGCTGGCGGCGCTGCTGCTGGTCTGGCTGGCCGTCGGCGGGCTGGCGATCAACCTCGCCGTGCCGGCGCTGGCCGGCTGATCAGTCGAAGGCCGGCGCCTCGGGCCGCACGACCGGCTTGCCGGCCGCGACCCAGGCGTCGTAACCGCCGGCGATCGACACGACGTCGGTGTAGCCCATCTCCTGCAGCGCCACCGCGGCCAGCGCCGCGCGGCCGCTGCTCTTGCAGTACAGCACGACCTTCTGGCCGCGCTCGGCCAGCGCCGGCGTGGCGCTCAGCTTGAACTCCAGCATGCCGCGCGAGACGTGCAGCGCCCCGGGCAGATGGCCGGCGGCGTACTCGTCGGCCTCGCGCACGTCGAGCAGCACGTCGGCCTGCGCGACGGCGGCCTCGGCCTGGTCCGGCGGCAGTTCGCGGATGCGCGCCTTGGCGGCGACGACGAGGTCGTGGGCGGTCTTCATCGGGAGTCCTCGGGCGACGGGTGGGAAGGACGACGACTATACCGGCCGCGGTATGCGACGCCTTGCGCCGGCCCGGCCCGGGCCGGCCTGCAGCGGCACGCGGGAACGCCGGGCCCGCCCCTGCCAGATCGGCGAAATGCAGCACGACTGCCCGGCCGCGGTGCGCTGCGGCCGCGCGTGCCGCCGGCGACAGCGGACAAAATCGCGGCCAGGAAACCCGCCCCACGGCCCGCCCGATGCTCCAGTACCGCACCGTCCCCGTCACCCCTTTCCAGCAGAACTGCAGCATCCTCTGGTGCGACGAGACGCGCGAAGCCGCGGTGCTGGACCCGGGCGGGGACGTGCCGGCGATCCTGGCGGCGCTGCAGCGTCTGGACGTCGTGCCGCGGCTGATCCTGCTGACGCACGCCCACATCGACCACGCCGGCGGCGCCGGCCGTCTGGCGCGCGAGCTGTCGCTGCCGATCGTCGGCCCGCACGAGGGCGACCGCTTCTGGATCGACGGCCTCGCACAGCAGGCGGCGATGTTCGGTTTCCCGGCCGCCGAGCCCTTCGTGCCGGCACGCTGGCTGAAGGACGGCGACACCGTCGCCGTCGGCCGCTCGGCGCTGGCCGTGCGCCACTGCCCCGGGCACACGCCGGGCCACGTCGTCTTCCACAGCGCCGAGGCGAAACGTGCCTTCGTCGGCGACGTGCTGTTCGCCGGCAGCATCGGCCGCACCGACTTCCCCGGCGGCGACCACGCGACGCTGATCGACAGCATCGTGCAGCGCCTGTGGCCGATGGGCGACGACACCGTCTTCGTGCCCGGCCACGGGCCGGAGAGCACGTTCGGCGACGAACGGCGCCACAACCCCTACGTGCGCGGCACCTGAGCCGCCGCACCGCCGGGGCCCGCCCGGCCGGTTGCAGGGCTCGCGCCGGGCGCCCGGCACGGGCCGGCCGCGGGGGGACAATCCGGCGCTCCCGGCCGTCGTGCGGACGGCCGTCACCCGGAGAACCCTGACGATGGCCGAACCCAACCCGCTGCGGGTCGAGCGCGACGGCGCGATCCTGCGCCTGACCGTCGACCGGCCGGAGCGCCACAACCCGCTGTCGATGGCGGTGCTGACCGCGCTGCGCGAGGCGCTGCTGCAGCACGCGCACGACCCCGCGCTGCGCTGCGTGATCGTCACCGGCGCCGGCGAGCGCTACTTCGCCGCCGGCGGCGACGTGCTGGAACTGGAGGCCGTGCGCAGCGAAGACGACGCGCGGCTGATGTCCGACCGCGGCCGCACCGTGCTGGACACCGTGCGCGACTGCCCGGTGCCGGTGGTCGCGGTGCTCAACGGCGACGCCATCGGCGGCGGCAGCGAACTGGCCGTGGCCTGCGACTTCCGCCTGATGCGCGAAGGCACGCACATCGGCTTCATCCACGGCCGGCTGGCCATCACCTCGGCCTGGGGCGGCGGGCCGGACCTGGCCTCGCTGGTGGGCCCTGCACGCGCGCTGCGCATGATGTCGCGCTGCGAGCTGGTGCCGGCACAGACCGCGCTGGCCTGGGGCCTGGCCGACCTCGTCGTGCCCGACGCCGCGGCGATGCCGGCGGCGGTGGACGAGTTCATCGCCCCGATCCTGCGCCAGACGCGCGCCGCGCTGACCGGCGCCGTCGAGCAGACGCGTGCACTGCGCCGCGGCGAGCCCTACCGCGAACGGCGCGAGATCGAGCAGCGCCACTTCGTGCAGGCCTGGGTGCACGAGGACCACTGGGCGGCGGTGGAACGCTTCAAGGCGCGCAAGCGCGGCGCCTGAGGGCTGATCAGGGCGGCGGCGGCGTGCGCGCGTAGACGCGCGTCGTGCGCAGGCGCCCCTGCAGGTCCAGCCGTTCGTTGACCAGCGTGCCTTCGTGGCGGAAGCCGGCGCGTTCGGCCAGCTTCCAGCTGCGCACGTTGCGTTCGTCGCAGGTGATGAAGACGCGGTTGGCGGCCAGTTCGCCCAGGGCGTGCTCGGCCAGCGCGCGCACGCCTTCGGTCATCAGGCCCTGGCCTTCGTGGCCGGCGCGGCACCAGTAGCCGATCTCGAAGCGGCGCAGCGTCCAGTCGGCGTCGTGCAGGCCGCTGCCGCCGACGAGGCGGCCCGAGGACTTCAGGAAGAAGAACACCACCAGGCTCTCGTTGAGCAGCCAGCGGGCGTGGAAGCGGCGGCAGCTGGCCTCGGACTGCGCCGGCGTCGGCGGCGGCGTCACCCAGCCCAGCCAGGGCGCGAGCTGCGGCAGCGACTGCAGCACGGCTTCGTTGAACACCGGCCCATCGCCCGGACGCGGCACGCGGATCAGCAGGCGCTCGGTCTCGAGCTGTTCGGGCAACTGGTTGGATGGCATCGGGACACTCCGGCGGAGTCGGCCCGCAGCCTAGCCGCAGGACCGGCCACGCGAAAGCGCGGGGCGCACGACCCGGGGATCAGCCGCCGAGCGGCTTGTCGTACAGCTCCAGCGTCTCGCCGCCGTGCTCGACGCACCGCAGCCGGCGCCAGCCGCAGCGCTGCAGCAGCGAGGCGGCCGACGCGGTGGCGCAGTACAGCCGCGTCTCGCCCAGTGCCGCGGCGCGACGCTGCAGCTCGAGCAACAGCGCGCGGCCGATGCCCAGACGGCGCAGGCCCGGGTGCACGACCGCCGCGCCGACCCACGGCCCGAGTTCCGGCAGCGAAGCCAGCCCTTCACGCTTGAGCGCCATGAAGCCGCAGGGATGGCCGTCGAGCCGGGCCACCAGGCCCAGCGGCAGCGCGTCGTGGCGGGCGTAGTGCTGCAGATCGTGCAGCGCGTCGCCCGGCCCGCCGGGGCCGTACCAGGCCGGCCACTCGGCCTCGAAGCGGCGGCGGATCAGCGGCATCAGGTCGGGCCGTTCGGCCAGCGGCACGATCTGCGGCACGGCCGGGCCGCCGCGCATGACGACGACCTCGAAACGCGTCTCGGCCGCGCCGCGCACGAAGAAGCCGTCCTCGACGGCGGCGAAGCCGTGGTGCTCGTAGAAGCGGCGCGAGTTGCGTGTCGCCACCACCGTCACCGGCCCGTCGTGGCCCTGCCGGGCGCGCAGCACCGCGACGTGCAGCAGATGCCCGCCCAGGCCGCTGCCGGCGGCCTCGGGGCGCACGAAGAGCAGCGTCACCTCGCCCGGCACGGCGGCGCAGAAACCGAGCACGCGGCCGTCGCGCTCGGCCAGCGTCATCTGGCCGGCCTCGATGCCCGGGTGGTGGATGGCGGCGCTGCGGCCCTCGAACCAGGCCGCCATCTGCGCCGGCGTGTAGGCCTCGGCACAGAGATGCAGCACCGAGTCGCGGTGGGCGTCGTAGACGGCCGGCGCGTCGGCGAGCACGGCGGGGCGCAGCGTGATCGCGCCGGAGGCCAGTTGTTCGAGCAGCGTCATCAACCCGGTCTTGCCCGCGATGGGGCGGGGAGAAATCGAGCGGTGCAGGGGCGGCGACAGGTGAGTCATTGAAGCTTGCCACAGCCGCTAAACTGGTCAGCACACTGGTTTGAAGGAGTCGACCATGAAGCACTGGCCGGTCCAGGACGCCAAGGCACGCTTCAGCGAGTTCCTCGAAACCTGCCTGGCCGAAGGCCCGCAGATGGTGACCAAACGCGGTGCCGAAGCGGCGGTGCTGGTGCCGGTGCAGGAATGGCGGCGGCTGCAGGCGGGCGCACGCCCGTCCTTGAAGGAGCTGCTGCTGTGCGACGAGGCTCGCGGCGATCTGCTGCTGCCCAGCCGCGGCGCGGCCCGCCGCCGCACGCCGAGCGCCGCGCGCTGACGGCGATGTACCTGCTCGACACCAACGTCGTCTCGGAGTTGCGCAAGCCCAGGCCGCACGGCGCCGTGCTGGCCTGGCTGCGCGGGCTGGACGAAGCCCAGGTGCATCTGTCGGCGGTGACGATCGGCGAGATCCAGGCCGGCATCGAGCTGACGCGCGAGCAGGACGCCGCCAAGGCCGCGGAGATCGAGGCCTGGCTGGAGATGATCGCGGCCTCGTTCCAGGTGCTGCCGATGGACGCCAGGACCTTCCGCGCCTGGGCGCGGCTGATGCACCGGCGCTCGAACACGCTGTACGAAGACGCGATGATCGCGTCGACCGCCCAGGTGCACGGCCTGACGGTGGCGACACGCAACGTCGCCGACTTCGACGCGCTGGGCGTGCCGGTGTTCAACCCGTTCGCAGGCTAGCCCGCCGCAGCTCAGGACGCCCGGATCACCCAGCGCGCGAACGCCGGCAGGTCGGCGACGACCGGCACGTCGTCGTCGCCGTCGGACGGCGCGGCGCCGGCCGGGTTCAGCCACACCGTCTGCACGCCGAAGCGCCGCGGCGCCCGCACGTCGTGCTCCAGCGAGTCGCCGACCATCGCGATGCGCGAGCGCGGCACGCCCAGGCGGCGCTCGACGGCGTCCCAGAACTCGGGTTCGTTCTTGCGGTGGCCGAGTTCGGTGAAGCAGAAGACGTCGGCGAAGTGGCGTCCGAGGCCGACGCGGCGCAGCGCCAGCTCGATCATCGGCCGGCGCGACACGGTGGCGTTGGTGGCGATGGCCAGCGGCAGCCGCCCGGCCAGCAGCGCCAGCGCCTCGGCGGCGCCGGGCAGCGCCTGCACCTGCGGCCACAGCCCCATCGGCGTGTCTTCGGGGCCCTGCTCCGACATCAGCGTGCCGCCCCAGTCGAAACACACGGCCTGCACCTCGTGCAGCGGGTTGGGCGCGTCTTCGCCGGCGACGGCCGCCACCGCCGGCAGCCCGGCCAGCGAGCGGCGGTAGAAGACCACACGCTCGGTCTCCTCGAAACCCAGGCGCTCGTGCAGCGCCTGGCCGGCGAGGTTGTCGAGCGCCGTGTCCGACGCCAGCTCGGCGCAGCCGCGGCCGCGCGCCCAGGCGGCGACGGCGCCGACCAGCGCGCGCGACACGCCCTGCCGGCGCGCCTGGGGCACGACGTACAGGCCCTCGAGGAAGCCGACCGGGCTCGTGTCGGTGCCGTTGACGTAGTCGCGCCGGATCGAGGCCTCGGCCAGGCCGAGCGCGGCGCCGTCGTCGTCACGGGCCAGGAACTGCGAGTAGCGCCCGGGCTCGGCGAGCTGCGACTGCATCTCGTGCAGGTGCCCGGCTGCGTCGGCGTCGGGCCACAGGGCCTGGCGCAGCTGCAGCCAGGCGGGAGCAGGCAAGGTGGTGACGGGGTCGATCTTCATCGGCGATGGATGTGGGCGGCGGCGCGCCGGACGGCTGTCAGCGGGCGGGCGAGCCCGGCAGACCCTGGCGCTGGCGCCATTCGTCGGCGTCCAGACGCGCCAGCGCGGCGTCATAACGCGCCTGCGACGCGGCGGCGAGCTGGCCGCCGCGGCTTTGCATCAGCTCGAAGAAGTGCTCGGCCAGCGCCGAACAGACGGCGTGCACCGCCTCGTGGCGGCCCAAACCCTGCCCCACCAGCCGCGAGACGGCGTCGACGACCGCGGGCACGCCGAGCGCCACCTGGTTCTCGACGATCGCGTGGAACACCGCGTGCGCGCGCACGTTGGGCAGCGGGATGCCGGCCTTGCGGTGGTGCTGCTCGGCCAGCTCGATGCGCGCGCCTTCGTCCAGTTCGAGCCAATGCGCGGGGTCGGGGGCGAAGTCGGGGTCGTAGCGCTGCATCGGGGGGCCTCCGGCGGTCAGGGCGGGGAGTGGCGCTTCATTGTCGCCGCGGCCTGCCGCGCCGGGGCCGCTGACGCCGCGCCGCCGGCACGGCAGGCAGCCCGCGGACGTGGCTGCGGCTACTCCAGCACCACCGCCGTGCCGCTGGCCGAGACCATCAGCATGCCGTTGCCCTGGCCGAGCACCTCGTAGTCGAGGTCGATGCCGACGACGGCGTTGGCGCCGGCGGCGCGGGCGCGCTCCTCCAGCTCGGCCAGCGCGATGTCGCGGGCGCGCTGCAGCTCGCGCTCGTAGGTGGCCGAGCGCCCGCCGACGATGTCGCGGATGCCGGCGAACAAGTCCTTGAAGACGTTGGCGCCGAGGATGGCTTCGCCGGTGACGATGCCGCAGTAGCGGCTGATCTTGCGGCCTTCGACGCTGGGGGTGGTGGTGACGATCATGCGGGCTCCTGAGGGGCCGGCCGGAGAAGCGGCCGGCGCCCGGAGGCTAAGACGGCGCGGCCCGGGCGTCCAAGCGCCCTGGCCGCACGGGTTCATCCGGGCGGCCGAGCATCGCGGGGCCTGGCGGCAGGCGCGTCGGCCTCAAGCCTCGGCCGGGCCGGGGCCGTCGCCGCAGGAGCGGCGCGTGACGTAGGTCTCCAGGTCCCGGGCCTCCCGCTCGTCCAGCACGCCCAGCGTGCGCGCCACCGCGGCCGCGTATTGGCGGTAGGCCCAGGGCTGGGCGGTGATCAGCCGGCCGTCCTGCACGAGGTCGGCACGCACGAACTGCATGCCGTCCCAGAAGTGGCGCGTCGCGGCGACCTTCGCGGGCGGCGCGTGTTCGGCGGTGTAGTTGTGCGTGCCGCGGCGCCCGACCAGCAGCCCGGCGCCGGCCATCACCAGGTTGCCGGCGCAGATGCCGGCGACGAGCGCACCGGTGGCGGCCTGCGCACGCAAGGCCTCGCTGGCGCGCGGCACCGGCAGCATCAGCGAGCGCGGGTCGCCGCCCGGCACCAGCACGGCCTGCAGCGCGGCCGACTTCAAGGCCGACAGGTCACCCGCCGGCACGAGCGTGGCGCCGTTCGACGCGCGGTGCGGCTCGCCGTCAGGCGTGTAGTAGCTCAGCGTGCAGCGCCCGGCCAGCGTCTCGGCGGCCAGGGCGATCTCGAAGAAGATGCAGCCGGGGTAGAGCAGGACGGCGACGTGCATCGTCAGGACTCCAGGGTTGAGGAGCCGGGGCTCACGGCGCGCCGGGCTCGGGCATCACCGGCGGGCCGATCGGCGGATGACCGGGCGATCACATCAGTTGGCGCACGCTGCAGACCTGCTCGGTCGCGGCGGCGGCGCGCACACGCGGCAACGGGATCAGGCGGTCGTCGATGCGGAGGCCGGGAAGCGAGAGCACGAGGGGATCGGCCACGGCGAACGGCTCGCCGACGATGACGAAGACGTACTGCCGCCAGTTCTCGGTCTTGACGAACAGGCGCAGGAAGTCAGGCCCGCTCCTGTCGGCCGCACCCACGAACGGTGACGTGGGCGCGAAGGAGTACTTGAAGACCTCAAAGTGCTCGCCGCCGATGTAGGCCATGCCGTACAGCCGGACCCGGGAAGCCCCCGCCGTCGGCATGTCTTCGGACGAGCTGCAGCGGCGCTCGCCGTTGGCCTTGTCGAGGCAGAAGACCTGGTACGAGGCCTCCGACAACGCCAGCGTTCCAGCCTGACCGGGCGCGGCCTCGGAGACATAGGGCAGCTCGGCGCGCTGCAGCTGCAGCCGCCGCCCCTCGGGCGCCAGAACGGTCATGCAAAGGGTTCCGAAGGGCTCTCCAGGGCACCGGGAGAGATGGATCTCCGCTTCGGGCTCGAGTTGCAGGTTCAGGAAGTAGGGCTGCGGCTGCAGGGCCGTCACGGCAGGCGACACCGTGCCGACCGGTTCCACGCGCAGCACGCGCGCGTCGTGGCAGTTGGCGCAGCCTTGCAACAGCACAGCAAGCAGCAGCGCGCCGCAAGGCCACGGCCGCCCTCGCGAGTGCGTGGCGCCGGCAGGGTGCGGCTGCGGGGAGCCCTCGCGGTTCATTCCGTGCACTCCACGAAGAAATGGCTGGTCAGCCGTGCGTACTCGTAGGCCCGGACGATGTCGGGGCCCGTGAAACCGTGCGGGCACCAACCGCGCTCCGCCAGAAGATCCGCCGCATGGCGGCGCATGCCTTCGCGGATTCGCTCGCTGGCCGCAAGAGGCAGCGCCTGGATCGCGGGGTACTTCTTCAAGCCAGGGTCGCCATGCACCACGAACCGCACCCGCTTCGGGTTGTCCGGGTCGACAGTCACCGTCTCGGGCACCGGCCGGCGAGACGGGTCGGTGACACAGCCGGCAACGGCCAACACCGCCAGGAGCAGCAAGGCGACGGTGCGAGCCTGCTGGCGGAGGGAGCCACGGGCCGGGGTGCGCGCGGTCATCGTGCAGGTGTCGCTGGCGCCAGCCCAGGGGCCCCCGGGCACTGGCGACGGTTCGCACGACAGCGAACGATCAAGATTGCCTCGACCACCGAGAGCGCGGAAATGTCGTTGCAGGTCAGTTCCTGGTCCAGGCGCCGATATTCAGCACCTGCTTGTCCACCGGCAGCGCAGCCAGGCCAGGATTCTTCCGGCGAATGATTCCGAGGTCACGCTCGAACTGGTCCGAGCATTCCGGCAGCCCGCCACCGGGGATCGCCAAGCCAAAAATATTCTTCCCCATCAGCGTCTCGATATGCAGCGCACCGATGTACGTCGCCCTGTCCGCTTCGACGGTGAAGGTCAAGACTGGCAGTTTTTCTCGCGGCGAAATATAGCCATAGCCTCCCACCGCTGGAATATAGATCGTCCAGGTGAACATCTCGTACTCCCCCGGCTCGAGCATCAACGCCTGCGCGCGCCCGAGTCGATCCGGAAGCTCGGGAAAGTCATCGTCCCTGACGAAAAACGCGACATCGTTCGACTTCAAGCGCTGCGACGCTTCATCGCCCTTCTTGCGGAAATAGAACCACGTACTGATCGTGGGCTTGCCTTCGGAAGCCGTGAGGGAAAAGAACAGCCAACCCTTGCCGGGCGTGATGACCGCCTCCTTCTCGCCTTGCAGGGGCAGCGAGTCGCACCCCGCCGCCAATGCGGAAACACCCAGCGAAGCACCCAGGAAGCAACGACGATTGATCATGAAACGGCCAGCCTTGCTCTGATGATGGGGAATGTCAGGCGACCGAGGAAGCAGTTGAAAAGTGCGCGGCGCCACGAAGCGCAGAAGACCGCCACTGTGCAGTGGCTTGCAACCTGACGCGCCGCCCTCGGCGTCAAATGTCCCAGCAGCCTATCGAGGCGGCACCGCAGCGGCAAGCGCGTCCGTCATGTTCACGAACTCCGGCGGAATAACCGTTGCCGCCGCGCCGACGACCAGTAGATCGGCTATTCCGGTGCAGCGCCGCCGACCTGCTCCCGTCCGAGCATCACGGACAGCTCACCGAATTGCATGTCCGATTCCGGCGCGACGCCGCGTCGAGCCACGACCAGACTGCAAGCCACTTTTTGCAGGAGCAGACCGATGCATGACTTGAACGGCAAGGTGGCGATCGTCGTGGGCGCCAGTTCCGGGATCGGGCGCGCGACGGCGTTGTTGTTCGCATCCTGCGGGGCGGCCGTCGTCCTGGGGGCACGGCGCCGCCACGAATTGGACTGGGTGTCGAAGGAAATCAGCAGCCGCGGCGGACGCGCCGAGTATCTCGCCGGCGACGCGAGTGACGAAGGCTTCGCGGAAAGCCTGGTCGCCCTGGCGGAGGAGCGTTTCGGCGGTCTGGACATCGCCTTCAACAACGCCGGCACGCTGGGCGAGATGGGGCCGAGCGACATCGTCTCGGCAGAGGGCTGGCGCCAGACCCTGGAGACCAACCTGACGGGCGCGTTCTTCGGCGCCAAGCACCAGATCCGCGCGATGAAGCAACGTGGCGCCGGCAGCATCGTCTTCACGTCGACCTTCGTCGGCCACACCGTCGGCTTCCCGGGCGTTGCCGCTTATGCCGCCAGCAAGGCGGGCATCGTCGGGCTGACCCAGGCGCTGGCCGCAGAACTCGGCCCGGTCGGCATCCGCGTCAACGCGCTGCTCCCGGGCGGCACCGACACCGCGATGGGGCGCCAGATGAGTTCGACACCCGAGCAACTGCGCTGGGTCGCCGACCTCCATGCGCTGAAACGACTGGCCAGCCCGGAGGAACTGGCGCAGAGCGCGCTTTTCCTGGCCTCCGAAGCGTCGTCGTTCATGACCGGGGCGGCGATGCTGGTGGACGGCGGGGTTTCGATCAACCGGACGTAGGTGCAGCCGGAGCTTCCTGTCGGTTCAACGCCCACGATCCGACGTGCGGGAGCTCACAGCGCGCCGGCCTCGGGCATCACCAGCCGGCCGATCGACATCAGGCCCTGCGCGTCGAGTTCGGTGACCTCCGTCCAGCGGCGGCTACCCGGCGCCGTCTCCAGTTCCGGCAGCGGCAAGCCGTGGACGAAGCGGGTCGACGCACCGGACAGGGCGAAGAACCGGCGCGAGCCTGGCGCCAGCTCGACGGCCAGCGGCGGGGCCATCTCCCCGAACACCGGCAGGCCGGCGACGGTGCGCAACAGATGGCGGCCGGGCGGCAGGCGGATCACCGTGTAGGTACCCGAGTCCAGCGTCGCCAGATGGCGATCGCCCTCGACCACCCGGACGAGCTTCGAGTCGTGCGGCGCACGCAGCAGGTAGACGAGGGCCTGCCCCGGCGGCGCGTCCTGCAGCGGCAGGTCGACCGGCGGCACGTAGGGCTTGAACTCGGTGGCGCAGGACGCCAGTGCGGCGGAACAGAGCAGCAGCCAATGGCGGCGCGAGAGCGGGCGTTGCGTCATGCCTCAAAGACGCCCGGCGTCACGCGACAAGTCGTCGAGGGCCTCGAAGAGCACCTGGTGGATGTCGTCTCCGGCGATGTGGCCGGTGAGGCTTTGACGGGACAGCCCGACGACCGGCACGCCGTCGACCGTCGCTTCGATCCTGGCCGAGACGAGCGAGGAACGCGAGCGCCGCGCGATGTAGTCGATGACGACCGGCGCCAGCAGGCTGCCGACGACGGCCGACTTGCCGGAGCCGGCGGCGTCCACCGCCATCGGCAGCGGCGCCGGGCCCGAGGCGAGACTGCTGTTGCCCGCCGCTGGCTGGAACACCTGGACCTTGAGCTCCTTCAGTTCGACCCTCTTGCCGGCCAGCGCGGTGCCGGCACGGTCCTGCAGCCAACTGCCGACCAGTACCGACGGCGGCCGCGTGAAGGCGTCGTCGCCGAAGAAGACCGTGGTGCCGAGCGAGTCCTGCTCTTGCGTCGTGACCAGCCGCAGTTGGCTGCGAGCATCGACGAAAGCGAACGACAGCGCCGTCGCCTCCGGTGGCGCGACCAGGCGGGGTCGCGGAGGCGCGGTCTGGCAGCCGGCGATGAGAACGACGAGTGCGAGGAGCAGGCGGGTCATAGCGGGGCGGTGGTGGGATGAGGAACAGGCGGGATGGACTCTCACCGCGCCCCGGCACCAGACGCCTGGGGCCAGGTCACCCGGTAGACGGTCACGCCGTCACGCCAATAGGACGGGCCTTGGTGAACGCGGATGCCGAGGGCGGGCGAGTCGCCGATGGTTTCGCCGTCCTGGATGACGGGGCCCTTGGAGATCAAGTACTGCGCCATGCCATGCAGGAGCACGAACACTTCCAGGCCGGGGCGGTTGACGTCCTTGGCCTCGATCTCGCGCAGGTCGAACTGCTCCATGCCCTGGGTCGACACCGAGAGCCCGCGCTCGGCATCACGGCTGACCCGGAAGTTGATCCACAGCCATGCCGGCGGCTGGTCGCGGTTGATGGCGGTGCTCTGACGCAGGAAGGCCTCGCGGGACTGGAGGCTCGCGCCCCAGTAGCTCGCGATCGCGTTGCCGTCCATCAGCGAGGCGACCACGTCGGTGAGCAGCAGCGACGCGTCGAGCTTGTCGAGGCCCGTGCCGAGAACGCTGACGGCCACGTGAGCCCGGTGACCAGCCGTGGCCTGGCACGCCTGGCGCCAGTACCAGGCGGCAGCACACAGATCGTCAATCTGGCCCTTGGGCAGCGGCGCGTCGATCAGCCCGACCATGACGGTGCCGCCGGCCACACGCAGCAGGATGACGTCGCGCCCATCGGCCTCCATGCCGGTGATCGCCAGACGCCCGGCCAGACGCTTCTCGACCTGGACGCGGAACGCCTTCGCCTCGGGCAGCCTGGGTTCCGACAGCAGCACGAAGGACAGCACGTCGGCCTTGCTGGTCTCCGCCGCGCGGGCCGGGAGGAGCGAGAACAGGAGGCAGAGCAGCAGGGCGAGGGTGCGGATGGGCATGAGGGTGTGGCTCAACGACTGATGCTGTTTCGCGACGTTCGATTGTTCCCGCAGACAGTGCGCACTGGCCCCGGCTCCCCGGGACCTCGATGGACCATCATCGAGCTTGGCGCAAAAGCCGGAATCCATTTCGCACATCACTGCGGACCACGCCATTTTTGAAAGGCACGCGACGTCACTCGGGGTTGACCTTCACAGGGAATCCATACTCAATTAGCTTGGCAGCAACTTTTGGTTCATAGCCTTCTTTGGGCACCAACTCCGCCGCACGAAAGAAATCGCGTTTTGCTTGGACTCTGTCGCCGAGAGCCTCATACGACAGCGCACGCTGGTATAGGGCGTAGCCGTAGTCGGGCTGCTTTGGTATCCCGCTGGTCATGGCCTCAATCGCGTCGCTGTATCGCCCCATCTCATGCAGGGTCCTGGCGGTGTGATAGTGCACCGCCATCCCGGGCCCGGATCCTGGACCATCCTCGTCGAACTGCATCGCCGCTCGCAGCGCCTCGAGCGACTCGTCGAGCCTCCCGGCCTCCCTGAGGTATGCCCCAAGCATGATGTGCGGCCACGCATCCTTGGGTTTCTCTTCGAAGGTGGATTGGCGCTGATCCTCAGCGGCAAGGGCCCACTCTTTCATGTCCGCATACGCATTCGCTCGAGCCTGCAGCACGAAGGCTCTCGCCCGAGCGGGCAACTGTTGCTTTAGGCATTGCGAGAGCGGATCAATTGCCTCCGCTGGCCGGTTCGCTTGAAGGGCCTCCAACCCGTGCCGGCAGTCAGCGGGCTGCGCACTTGCGACACCGACAGAGAAGAGGACGAGCGCGAATAGTGAGCGACGCATGGCGGACCAAGGGTTGATATGTGAAAGCTGACGCAAGCAGATGTCCATCACGATCCTGGAGTCAGGTCTCCCATGGGAGCGGACTTGTACGGCCTCGGTCACTGCCCGTGCTGGACACAAAGAGCTCGATTCCGAGTGAAGCGGCCCACATCACTAACGCCACCGGCAATCGGGATGACCAGAAAGGCTGTCCCAGCAAAGGACGCGGAACTCACTGCACGTCCATTCCCATCCGAATCAATCCCCAGTTTCTTCGTCTGAGTTCCGACGCCTATGAAAACATTACCAGACTCACTGGCAGCGGAGCCAAATGGACGAGTCAGCCTCACTTGACCGGACTCAAAGGTGAAGTCTCGGCCCGATGCGAAGACTTGCTCCTTGATGACTCCATTTGAGGTATGTGCCGAGACAGAAACCTTGTCATCCATGAGCGACCGCACCTCCACCGCCGTGATGTCACCGTGTGGAAGCTTGGAGTCGGGCCAAATGATGGAGCTCAAGAACATGAGGCCGACGCCCTTTCCGACATGCGCTCGGTTTTCGTAGCAACCGGCGAGCGACTCCAACGATGCGACGCGTTCGAAGCCGAGGTCATCAATCGGCTTCGTCGACATGCATCCACACAGCAGTGCTGCGGTGGCGGTGCAATAGGTTATTGGTCGCATGCGAATCCTAACACTGGAGATAAACGGCCACATCAATCGCTTCGCGATTGATGTGGCCCACTTGAGCGAAACGCTAGACGCCAAGGTTGCCACTAGCCCCGCCACTCCGCCAGCGCATCGGAAGAGTGGAAACCAAGCGCATTGAGCCGCCCCGGGTGCGGCCCGTAGGCCAGGAAGAACTCCTTGACACCAGGGAGATAGCCCAACCAGTTGTCGCCGGAGCGCGCGATGACAAGCGGAGGGTCTTGTGCGACGAGCTGCTTAAGGCCGGAATCATTTTGTGCGACGCCCAAAATTGTGGCGGCAGCGGGCTCAATGGCAGACGCAACCAAGTCAGCCGTGAGGCGCTCAATCTCAGCGTCTCTATCGAGCTCGAATAGTGGCGTGACGCCACCAAGCGCCACCGATGCTCGAATTGCCTGCATTGCCTCGTCGCGTGTCATTGGCGCCTAAATTTCGACGTGAGCCGCGATGGATTTATTAAGCCTCATAGGGCAGCAAGGAACATGCGCCAACCGTCGACGCCGAAGAACAGAGCCAGGGCGGATATGGTAAACGCCGCCAACACGGCGGTGTCCATAAGTAGCCGCTCCTGAAAAGAAGACTCGGACGAGACGCGTGACACACCAAATTGCGCCTCCCGTCCACCGAGCCGTTGCGTCAGGTACCGCAACGACCATGCGGAGCAGAACCAAGCAAAGGCCAATTGCCCCAGAGTCCTCTCCACGCTGACGTGGACGAGAATGGCTACTGTGACAAGACCGACTTGCATAAGCCAGCCCGCCATTGCGCTGAGCCCAACGCTTGGCACCAAGGACCAGGGGTTCTCATCCAAGAGCGGCTTCGGTTCCCAGCGCGAGCGCCTAGACATAGGTGCGGACAGGGGCGATGGGTAGCAAGCGCGGGTGTGTTGGCATGAGGCCTAACGAATGAAAGGGACACCCCCATAGCGTCCCACCCGCCCGAGGTTATCCCTCAGGCAAGGACGGCCGCCCGATACGACGATGGGGTTGCGAAATCTCATCCTCCACCCGGCTGACGCAAGGAGATGTCCATGACGATTCTGTTTCTCGGCATCGATCTGGCCAAGAACGTGTTTGCCCTGCACGGTGTCGACGAGCGCGGCAGGCCTGCGCTGGTGCGCCCGGCGGTGCGCCGCGACCAATTGCTCGAAGCGGTGGCCAAGTTGCCGCCATGCACCATCGGCATGGAAGCCTGTTCGGGTGCGCACCACTGGGCGCGCCGCTTCCAGGAGTTCGGCCACACGGTGCGACTGATGGCACCCAAGTTCGTCGTGCCCTACCGCATGAGCGGGCGCCGCGGCAAGAACGACGCGGCCGACGCGGCTGCAATCTGCGAAGCGCTGCAGCGCCCGGCGATGCGACTTGTCCACGTCCAAACCGGAGCAGGTTCCGACGGCCAGAACCGTGTCGATCAGGTCGACCGTGGGAACCGCGATCACACATTCCCTCGACTTCTCGAGCGCGGCATACGAGTGATTCCAGGGGCCGGAGGTGATGGCGAATCGGGGCGTGAAGTCCAGCACCATCGTCCACGTGATCGTCAAGACGTTGTGCCGACGGCCGTCGCTGATGCTGACCAGAACGACCGGCCCCGGCTCCAGCAGCGTGAAGGCCTTGGCGAGCGGAAAGTCGTTCATTCATCCCTTCCTTGCAGACGAGCGCCGGGGCCGTAGCCCTGCGGCCCGATATCGGAGCCGACTTCGTTGGCCTTGGGCAAACGCGCAAGCCGCGCGGTTAAATCCCTATATAGCACGGCGTATCCACCGCGCATCTCATCGCTGCTCACCTCGGCCCTTGGAAAGATACGAGACCTCACCGAGGACCCGGAACTTGGATGCACTCGCACCGAAACCCTCGCAAAGCTGCTTCACCACCCCCGAGAGCACACTCCTTCTTGCAGTTGCCCATGGATCGGAGTTCAAGAATATGGAGTGGAGTAAAGATGACGCCGATGATGCTGCCTGCGATGCCGACTTTGATGGCAAGTCGACGAATCGCAGCTCCGGTCCACGGAAGCGTCTCATGCGGCTTTCCGGAAAGCTGCCCGCCAAAGTAGAAGCGCCCGCATGAACTGCACTGAAGGAAGCTGTAATAGCGCCAGTACAGCCAATGGACGAATACGTAGATGACAAGCAAGGACAGTGCGGGGTGGATAAACGCGAAGCCAAGCCCAAGAACAACGATTGCCCCAATCACCGGGAACAATGGCATCTGAAACTCTGGGCCCTTCTCCTCAAGGCTGAGCCAGGCGGGATGCACGACCGTTCTCTCCAGCGCCGAGCCGCAATGAGGACACTTGTAGCGACGCAACTGCATTTTTATCGAGACCCGATGAGTTGAGGCTCACCACGAAACAGCATCCGCCCGCACGAGATTTTGGCCGACCGCCCTATGCGCGCATATCGAGCCACATAGCCCTGCCTGTTCTGTCGCCGGCGCACCCGCAGCAGAATGATGTATGACTTCGAGGTGCCGCCTCTTGTCGGCTGGAACGTGCCCGCAATCAGTTCCTCAACAGCCGGTCAGACCGCATTCCAACTACGGCAGCCAAGTTGCCTTGCCCACGACCGCAAGATACCGGGCATGATCGTCACCAATATTGCCTTTGCCCTCGACGGTGATGAAGGCAAGCCGGCCGCTTGGGGATACAAGCATGTACTGCAGGAAGTAGCCGGACGAGAAGAGACCTGAAGTTTCGGAGCCGATATAGACAAGGATGCTCCCGTCACTCAAGGTCTCGTTCGCAGAGGGCACGACGAGATTTCCGGCTCGCTCTGCCTGCTTGCGCAGAAAGCCACGGCCAAACGAGACCATCTTGGCTTGCTCATCAGGATTGGGCTCCCCAGATGTATCTGCCTTTGATCGCATGACCGTGACGAGAACCTTCTCTCCCGTTGGCCCAGCGAGCTCGAATGGCGGCTTGGCGCTGCGTACGCTGAAGCCTTCAGGCAGATCCAGTTTGAGCGAACCAAGCTGAACTCCCTCCGCAGCGCATATCAGTGAAAATGCTGCCAGCGCCACGGCGGCAATTACTTTTCGGAGACGATTCATGTTTTACTTTTGCAACCCAACGTATGCGGCACACCAACGCCGCCCATCACACTGAACGCTCGCGTAACAGCCCAACCCGCGACTCAGGCCTACTTTTCCTTTTGAGTTTCTCGTCGCCGAGCCACCTGTTCCACAGGCGTAAAAATGACGCCAAAGGCGGCGTCGGTTACAGATGATTCTGAGCCGCCCCACGTCCCCCGCCAAGCCCTCCGCCCGCCTTCGGGGGGAGGTCCGCCACCCCGAGCGAACAACCCCCACCCCGCCCTGCCGCGGACGCCGGGTGGCCGGTGGAGTGAAGTAAAGGAGGAGGCCCGGCGCAGCCGGGCCGGGGGACATGAACGGAACCGGCCACCCGGTGGCCGTGGCACGCCGCAGTCGCTCGCGGACGAGCAACCAGGACCAAACCCGGAACCGACGCGAAGAGATGGACGGCAATCAGGCAGCGCCAGAACAGCGCCGCCCCACAAACGCGAGAAACCAGCGCAGAAGCCCCTACACCCCCACCTTCAACGCCCCCCGCCGAATCTGATCCCGCTCCAGGCTCTCGAACAGCGCCTTGAAGTTGCCTTCGCCGAAACCCTCCTCGCGCCGGCGCTCGATGAACTCGAAGAACACCGGCCCGAGCAGCGTCTCGGAGAAGATCTGCAGCAGCAGCCGCTTGTCGCCGTCTTTCGTCGAGCCGTCGACCAGGATGCCGCGCGCCTGCAGTTGGGGCACCGGCAGGCCGTGGCCGGGCAGGCGTTCGTCGAGCATCTGGTAGTAGATGTCGTTGGGCGCCGTCATCAGTGGCACGCCGGCCATCTGCAGCGCGTCGACGGTGGCCACCAGGTCGTCGGTCAGCAGCGCGATGTGCTGGATGCCCTCGCCGCTGAACTTCATCAAGAACTCTTCGATCTGGCCGCTGCCGCCCTTGCCCGACTCCTCGTTCAGCGGGATGCGGATCAGCCCGTCGGGTGCGGTCATCGCGCGGCTCGTGAGGCCCGTGTACTCGCCCTGGATGTCGAAGTAGCGGATCTCGCGGAAGTTGAACAGTCGCTCGTAGAAGCCGCCCCAGAACGCCATGCGCCCGCGGTAGACGTTGTGCGTCAGGTGGTCGATGACGCGCAGGCCGTGGCCCTGCGGGTGGCGCGCCGCCGGGTCGGCATAACCGGGCAGGAACTCGAAGTCGATGTCGTAGATGCTCTTGCCGTCCTCGAAGCGGTCGATCAGGTACAGCGCCGCGCCGCCGATGCCGCGGATGGCCGGCAGGCGCAGCTCCATCGGCCCGGTGGGCACGTCGATGGGTTGCGCGCCCAGCTCCAGCGCACGCGCGTAGGCGTGGTGCGAGTCGCGCACGCGGAAGGCCAGCGCGCAGGCGCAGGGCCCGTGCTCGGCGGCGAAGTAGCCGGCCAGGCTCCTGGGCTCGCGGTTGACGATGAAGTTGATGTCGCCCTGGCGGTACAGGACGACGTCCTTGCTGCGGTGGCGGGCGACGAGCGCGAAGCCCATCTTCTCGAACAGCGGCTCCAGGACGTTCGGCGTCGGCGAGGCGAACTCGACGAACTCGAAGCCCTGCAGCCCCATCGGGTTGGGGAACAGGTCGGGCATGGATGTCTCCGTGGGGAACGGTTGAAAGCGTGCGGCGGGGCTCAGCAGCCCGGCGGCGCGCACGCGATCCCGCGCACGGAGACGGCCAGATGGCCGCCGAAGGTCATCGCCAGCGCGGCGGCCCGCTCGTGCACACGGCCACCCCGGCGCGCCAGGGGCGCGCAGCGACGGAGACAGGCGGGGGAGCGGGTGGCGGGCATCGTGCGGTGGCAGGGGAACCGCGGCGCGCGCCACCGGCGCGCCGCCTTGCCTGCCGGATGCCAGCCTAAGCCCGGGCCGGGGGCGCCGGCCTCGGGATAAACGCCGGGGCGGCGCTCAGGCCTTCGGAACGCCGAGGACCACGTGCGAAGCCTTGATGACGGCCGTGGCCGCCACGCCCGGCGCCAGACCCAGCTCCTTCACGGCTTCCTTGGTGACGATGGCGGCGATCTGCGCGCCGCCCGGCAGCGTGATGACGACCTCGGCGTTCACGGCGCCGGTCTCGACGGCGCTGACGGTACCAGCCAGCTGGTTGCGCGCCGACAGCTTCAGCTCGCTGTCGCCGGTCATCACGATGACCCAGGGCGCCTTGACCAGCGCCACCACCGGCTGGCCCGGGGCCAGCTCCAGGTCGGTGCAGCTGGCCAGCGTGACGATGGCCGTCAGCTGGTCGCCCGCACCCAGATCGACATGGACCTCGGCATTGACGGCACCGGCCTTGACCGCCGAGACGGTGCCGCGGAGAACGTTGCGTGCGCTGATCTTCATCGTGCTTCCCTTGTGTTGCAGGCTCTGACGGGTTTTTTGTAGTGTTGCCTACATAGAATGTCGGGCACCCGACAGCGTCGGCCCGATGCAAGCCACTCTAAGGGCCACGCCTATGTCGATGCCACCATAACGACGGCATCGCACCACGCCCGCATCCGGCGGGCGCAGGACGGCCGTGGTGGCACGGCTTTCGCTATCTACCGCAGTACATAAAACCAACCGACACGATGGACTCCGACGCCGCCCCCCGCTTCGCCGCCCGCATGACGCTGGACACCGACGGCGGCGCCTCGCTGGGCGAGACCCGTGTGCGCCTGCTGGAGGCCATCGACCGCCACGGCTCGATCAACCAAGCCGCCAAGGCCGTGCCGCTGTCGTACAAGGCCGCCTGGGACGCGATCGACACGCTGAACAACCTGGCGCCGCAGCCGGTGGTCGAACGTGTCACCGGCGGCCGCCAGGGCGGCGGCACGCGCCTCACCGACTACGGCCGGCGGGTCGTCGCGATGTACCGCGCGCTGGAGACCGAGTACCAGACGGTGCTCGACCGCGTCGCCGCGCATCTGCCCGACGCCGGCGCGTCCGACGTGCGCGCCTTCCGCCAGCTGATGCGCCGCGCGTCGATGCGCAGCAGCGCACGCAACCAGTTCCACGGCCGCATCGTCGGCCTGCGCGACGGCCGCGTCGACTACGAGGTGCGCCTGGCACTCGACGACGCCACCGAGATCGTCGCCGTCATCACGCGTGCCAGCGCCGAGAACCTGGGCCTGGCCATCGGCCAGGAGGTGCTGGCGCTGGTGAAGTCGAGCTCGGTGCTCGTCGCCACCGACCGCGCCATGCGCGTCACCGCGCGCAACCAGCTCTGGGGCGAGGTCTCGGCGGTGCACCCGGGCGCCGTCAACGACGAGGTCGTCATCGCCCTGCCCGGCGGCCGCAGCGTCGCGGCCGTCGTCACGCACGGCAGCGTCGAGGCGCTGGGCCTGGTGCCCGGCATGGCCGCCGGTGCGCTGTTCAAGTCCTCGGCGGTGATCCTGGCCACCTACGACTGACGCCTGTCCCGTTCCCCGTCCCCCGTCACACGGAGCTTTCCCGCATGAAGAACCCGATCGCCCTCGCCGCCCTGCTCTTCACCGCCAGCCTGGCCCATGCCGACGAGGTGCAGGTGGCCGTGGCCGCCAACTTCACCGCGCCGGCGCAGAAGATCGCCGCCCAGTTCGAGAAGGACACCGGCCACGTCGCCAAGCTGAGCTTCGGCGCCACCGGCAAGTTCTACGCGCAGATCACCAACGGCGCGCCGTTCGAGGTGCTGCTCGCGGCCGACGACGAGACGCCGGCCAAGCTGGAGAAGGAAGGCCAGGCCGCGCCGGGCACCCGTTTCACCTACGCGATCGGCACGCTGGTGCTGTGGAGCGCGCAGCCGGGTGTCGTTGACGCCCAGGGCGCGGTTCTCAAGAGCGGCCACTTCGAGCGCGTGGCCATCGCCAACCCGAAGACCGCACCCTACGGCGCCGCCGCCGTCGAGACGATGAAGGCGCTGGGTCTCTTCGACGCCGTGACGCCCAAGCTGGTGCAGGGCGAGAACATCGCCCAGGCCTACCAGTTCGTCGCCACCGGCAACGCGCCGATCGGCTTCGTCGCGCTGTCGCAGGTGTTCGAGGACGGCGCGCTGAAGAGCGGTTCGGCCTGGATCGTGCCGGCCAGGCTGCACCAGCCGATCCGCCAGGACGCGGTCGTGCTGGCCAAGGGCGCCGCCAACCCGGCGGCCAAGGCTTGGCTCGCGTACCTCAAGAGCGAAAAGGCGCTGACCATCATCCGCGCCTACGGCTACCAGGTCGCACCGTAACGCGACGCACGGAGCCCGCCGATGCCGTTCAGCAGCGAAGACTGGGGCGCGATCCGGCTGACGCTGGAGCTGGCGACGGTGGTCACCGCGCTGCTGCTCGTCATCGGCACGCCGATCGCGTGGTGGCTGGCACGCACGCGCTCGTGGTGGAAGGGCCCGGTCGGCGCCGTCGTCGCGCTGCCGCTGGTGCTGCCGCCGACGGTGCTGGGCTTCTACCTGCTGCTGGCGATGGGGCCGCACGGCCCCGTCGGCGCGTTCACCGAGTGGCTCGGCATCGGCCGCCTGCCCTTCACCTTCGCCGGGCTGGTGGTGGCCTCGGTGTTCTATTCGATGCCCTTCGTCGTGCAGCCGCTGCAGAACGCCTTCGAGGCGCTCGGCGACCGGCCGCTGGAAGCCGCGGCGACGCTGCGCGCCGGGCCGCTGGACACCTTCTTCAGCGTCGTCGTGCCGCTGGCGCGGCCGGGTTTCCTCACCGCCTCCATCCTCGGCTTCGCGCACACCGTCGGCGAGTTCGGCGTCGTGCTGATGATCGGCGGCAACATCCCCGAGCAGACGCGTGTCGTCTCGGTGCAGATCTACGACCACGTCGAGGCGATGGAGTACGCCCAGGCCCACGTGCTGGCCGCCGGCATGGTGATCTTCAGCTTCGTCGTGCTGCTCGGGCTGTACACGCTGAACCCGTCGCGGAGGCGGGCATGAACGCCGGCCGGCCCGAAGCGCAGGCGGTCGAACGTGCGGCCGAGCCGCGTGCGCCGATCGAAGCGCGTTTCGACGTCGATTACCCCGGCTTCCGGCTGCAGGCCGACCTGCAGCTGCCGGGCCGCGGCGTCACCGCGCTGTTCGGGCCGTCGGGCTCGGGCAAGACGACGCTGCTGCGTGCCATCGCCGGGCTGGAACGCCACCGCGGCCGGCTCGTCGTCGGCGGCGAGTGCTGGCAGGACGACGCACGCGGCCTCTTCGTGCCGACGCACAAGCGCCCGGTCGGCGTCGTCTTCCAGGACGCCAGCCTGTTCGAGCACCTGACGGTGCGCGCCAACCTCGACTTCGGCCGCAAGCGCATCACGGCGGCCGATCGCCGTGTCGACTTCGACGCCGCCGTCGAGCTGATGGGCATCGCCCACCTGCTGGAGCGCAAGCCGGCGCATCTGTCCGGCGGCGAGCGCCAGCGTGTCGCCGTCGCGCGCGCCTTGCTGACCAGCCCGCGCCTGCTGTTGATGGACGAGCCGCTGGCCGCGCTGGACCAGGCGCGCAAACGCGAGATCCTGCCCTTCCTCGAGAAGCTGCACGCCGAGCTCGACCTGCCCATCCTCTACGTCAGCCACGCGCCCGACGAGGTGGCGCGGCTGGCCGACCACCTGGTGCTGCTGGACACCGGCCGCGTCGTCGCGCACGGCCCGCTGGCCGAGCTGATGGCGCGGCTGGACCTGCCCACCGCGCAGGGCGAGGACGCCGGCGTCGTCATCGACGGCCGCGTCGTCGAGCACGACCTGCACTACGGCCTGGTGACGATCGCCTTCCCCGGCGGGCGTGTGCAGGTCGCGCACGGGCCCGAGCCCGTCGGCCGGCGGCTGCGGCTGCAGGTGCACGCACGCGACGTCAGCGTCGCGCTGTCGGCCTCGGGCGACAGCTCGATCCTCAACCGCGTCGCCGCCACCGTCGTCGCCGAGGCGCCGGCCGACACACCGGCGCACCTGCTGCTGCGCCTGGACGCCGGCGGCACGCCGCTGGTGGCGCGCATCACCCGGCTGTCGCGCGACCAGCTCGGGCTGGTGCCGGGGCGCCCGGTGTGGGCGCAGATCAAGGCCGTCGCGCTGCTCGCCTGAGGACCGCCGCGATGAACACCCTGCCCGACCCCGAACTGCTGGCCCTGCTGCACGACGACGTTCCCTGCGGCGACCTGACGACCGCGGCGCTGGGCCTGGCCGCGGCGGCACCGGCGCGGCTGGAGTTCCGCGCACGCGGCGCGATGACGGTCTGCGCCACCGAGGAGGCCGAGCGCCTGTTCCAGCTCGCCGGCGCCACGGCGCGCCGCCTGGTGCCCAGCGGCCGTGCGGTTGCGGCGGGTGAACGCCTGCTCGCCGCGCAAGGCCCGGTGCCGGCGCTTCACGCCGCCTGGAAGACGGCGCAGACGCTGGTCGAATGGGCCTCAGGCATCGCCAGCGCCAGCGCCGCGCTGGTGTCCGCGGCGCACGAAGGCGGCCGCCAGGTGCCGGTGGCCTGCACACGCAAGAACGTGCCCGGCACCAAGTGGCTGTCGGCCAAGGCGGTGCGCGCCGGCGGCGCGACGATGCACCGGCTGGGGCTGTCGGAGACGCTGCTCGTCTTCCCCGAACACCGGCTCTACCTGCGCGAGGCGCCGGCGGCCACGGTGGCGCGGCTGCGCGCCGCCGAGCCCGAGAAGACGGTGGTCGTCGAGGTGCGCAGCGTCGACGAGGCGCTGGCCTGGGCCGAAGCCGGCGCCGACGTGCTGCAGCTGGAGAAGTTCAGCCCGGCGCAGGTCGCCGAGAGTCACGCACGCCTGCAGTCGCTGCCACGGCGCCCGCGGCTGGCGGCGGCCGGCGGCGTCAACGCCGGCAACGCCGCGGCCTACGCCGCCGCCGGGGCCGACCTGCTGGTCAGCTCCGCCCCCTACAGCGCGCCGCCTTGCGACGTGCGTGTCGAGTTCCATCCCGGCGACGCCGACGTCGCCTGACTCCGAAGGAGCATGCCGATGGCCCGCCCGCTCGCCGCCCCGCCGCCGCCCTGCTGCGCCCCGCAGCCGCCGCAGGACTGGAGCCTGCTGCTGCCCGACACGCTGCGCCCGCTGGTCGTGCCGCCGCAACGCTGCGAGCACCACGCCGACGACGAGCTGCCGGCCGAACGCACGCTGGGCTACGCCGCCGACGGTTCGCCCAGCTTCTGCGCCAGCCGCCACCGCCTGGCCGCACCGGCGTCCGACGACGACGAGGAGTTCGTCGAAACGACCTCGGTCACCGAATGCACCACCGCCTGGCGGCTGCGCGACGGGCGCTGGCTGGTGCACGAGTCGGTGCTGCACTACGGCCGCTGCCCGCCCGAGGAGAGCGCCCGCTTCTACCTGTCGGAGACGATGCCGCGCTGAGCCCGCGCGCCTTCAGCGCCGCCGCGGCGCGTGCGTCGCCGCGTGTTCGTGCACGCCGCCGGTGTGCAGCGCGGCTTCGGGCAGCGCGCCCTGGCCCAGGCCGGCGAGGATGCCGCAGGCGGCGCCGTCGCCCGGCGTGCCGCAGCGCGCACGCAGCGTGCGCAGCGAGGTCTCCAGCGCACGCAGTTCCTCGATGCGGTGCACGACGTGGCCGATGTGTTCGTCCAGCAGCGTATTGACGCCGCTGCAGTCGGCCGGCGGCGCGTCGCGGAAGGCGAGCAGCGCGCGCACCTCGTCCAGCGACATGTCCAGCGCGCGGCACTGGCGGATGAAGGCCAGGCGCTCCAGCTCGGCTTCGCCGTAGACGCGGTAGTTGCCGCCCGAACGCGGAGCCGCCGGCAGCAGGCCTTCACGTTCGTAGTAGCGGATCGTTTCGACTGGCGTGCCGCAGGCCGCCGCGAGTTCGCCGATGCGCATCACCATCCTTTCGTGTCCGACGCTTGACTCTAAACCCGCTACAGGGTCTGCAATGGCGCCATGGACACGAAGAAAACCGATTCCGACGGCTGCGGCGAAGGCTGCGGCTGCACGCCGGTGGCCGTGGTTCTGCCGATGCCGACGCGGCAGCGGAAGGTGGCGGAACCCGCCCAAGAACATTCGCACGACCACGGGCATGAGCATGGGCACGACCATGCGCACGACCACGAACACGCGCACGAACACGACTGCTGCGGCGGCGCCTGCGCGACACCCGTCGACGCGACGCCCGACCCCGGCGGCCCCCGCCTGAAGCTGCGCATCCCGGCGATGGACTGCGCCGTCGAGGAGGCGCAGATCCGCCACGCGCTCGAAGGCATCGCCGGCATCCGCAGGCTGCATTTCGCGCTCGCCGAACGCACGCTGCGCCTGGACGCCGAACCGGCGGCGCGCGACGCCGCGCTGGCCGCGATCCGCCGCGCCGGCTTCGCCGCCGAGCCGCTGGCCGACGACGCCGCGCCGCTGCCCTGGTGGCGCGCCGCCGGCCTGCCGCGCCTCGGCGCGGCGCTGGCGCTGGCCGCCGCGGCCGAGTTGCTGCACGCCCTGCTGCCGGCCTCCCAGACCGCCGAATGGGCCGGCATGGCGCTCGCCGCCGCGGCCATCGCACTCGCCGGCCTGGGCGTGCTGAAGAAGGGTTTCGCCGCGCTCGCGCGCCGCCGGCTGGACATCAACGCGCTGATGTCGGTGGCCGTCGTCGGCGCCTTCGCGATCGGCCAGTGGCCCGAGGCGGCGATGGTGATGGCGCTGTACACCGTCGCCGAGCTGATCGAGGCGCGCGCGGTGGACCGCGCACGCGGCGCGATCGCCGCGCTGATGGCGATGGCGCCCGAGGTCGCGACGCTGCGCCGCGCCGGCGCCTGGGTCACGGTGCCGGTGGCCGAGGCCGCCGTCGGTGAGACGCTGCGGGTGCGCCCGGGCGAACGTTTCCCGGTCGACGCCGTGCTGACGGACGGCACGACCAGCGTCGACCAGGCCGCCGTCACCGGCGAGAGCCTGCCGGTGGACAAGCAGCCCGGCGACGCGCTGTTCGCCGGCACGCTGAACCTGTCGGGCGCGGTCGAGGCGCGCATCACCGCGCCGGCCTCGCGCTCGACGCTGGCGCGCATCGTCGAAGCGGTCGAACACGCGCAGGCCTCGCGCGCACCGACGCAGCGTTTCGTCGACCGCTTCGCCGCCGTCTACACGCCGGCCGTGTTCGCCGTCGCGCTGGCGGTGGCGCTGGGCGGGCCGTTCGTCGCCGGCTGGGCCTGGACCGCGGCGCTGTACAAGGCGCTGGTGCTGCTGGTCATCGCCTGCCCCTGCGCGCTGGTGATCTCGACGCCGGTGGCGCTGTCCAGCGGCCTGGCCGCGGCGGCGCGGCGCGGCGTGCTGCTCAAGGGCGGCGCGCACCTCGAAGCCGCACGCCGCATCCGCGCCGTCGCGTTCGACAAGACCGGCACGCTGACCGAAGGCCGGCCGCGTCTCGTGCACTGGCAGACGCTGGCCGGCGACGAGGCCGCGGCGCGTGCGCTGGGCGCCGCGCTGGCGGCGCAGACCGACCACCCGGTGTCGCGCGCCATCGCCGCCGGCCTGGCGCCGGCCCCAGCAGCGGCCGTCAGCGCGGTGCAGGCGCTGCACGGGCGTGGTGTCGTCGCCGAAGCCGACGGCGCCGCCGTCTGGCTGGGCAGCCGCCGCCTGGCCGCCGAACGCGGCGCGCTGACGCCCGAACTGGAAGCGGCGCTGGCCGAACACGAACGCCAGGGCCGCGGCCTGACGCTGCTGGGCCGCGGCGCGCAGGCGCTGGCGCTGTTCGCCGTCGCCGACACGCTGAAGCCCGGCGCACGCGACGCGGTCTCGGCGCTGAAGGCGCTGGGCGTCGTGCCGGTGATGCTGAGCGGCGACCACGGCGCCGCGGCGCAGGCGGTGGCCGCCGAAGCCGGCATCGCCGAAGTGCGTGCCGACCTGCTGCCCGAAGACAAGCTGGCCGCGATCGAGGCGCTGCAGCGCCGCCACGGCGCGACGGCGATGGCCGGCGACGGCCTGAACGACGCCCCGGCGCTGGCGCGCAGCGACCTGGGCATCGCGATGGGCGCCGCCGGCACCGACGTCGCGATCGAGGCCGCCGACGTCGTCGTGATGAACGACGACCCGCGCCGCGTCGCCGAGACGGTGCGCCTGTCGCGTGCGACGCATGCGGTGCTGGTGCAGAACATCGTGCTCGCGCTGGGCATCAAGGCGGTGTTCCTGGCGCTGGCGGTGTTCGACGACGCGACGATGTGGATGGCCGTCTTCGCCGACATGGGCGCCAGCCTGATCGTCGTCTTCAACGGCCTGCGGCTGCTGCGCCGCGCAAAAGGCTGATCAGCCGGGGCGGCGCGCCAGCAGGCCGATCAGCGCCGCCCGGCCGACGTGCTGCGTGCCCTCGGCGAGTTCGGCTTCGTACTCGGCGAGGTCCAGGATCTCCAGCCCGGCGAAGGCCTCGCGCAGCAGTTCGGGCGTGTAGAGGTGGTCCAGGCGCCCCGGCCCTCCGCTGCGGTAGGCCAGCTGCGCCGGCGTGTAACCCTGCAGCACCAGGCAGCCGCCCGGGCGCAGCGCACGCGCCATGCGCTCGAACAGGCGAGCGCGCGTCGGCGGGTCGGCGAACTGCACGAAGACCGCAGCGACCAGGTCGTAGGCCGCTTCGGGCCAGGCCCAGTCGTCGCAGCCGGCGACCTCGTAGTGCACCGCGACGCCGGCCTCGGCCGCCAGGCGCCGGGCCTTGGCGACGGCGACCTCGGCGATGTCGAACGCGTCGACCTCGAAACCACGCCGCGCCAGCCAGACGCTGTTGCGGCCTTCGCCGTCGGCGACACACAGCGCGCGCCCGCCGGCCGGCAGCCGCGCCGCCAGGCTCTCCAGGTAGGCGTTGGGCGCCGTGCCGAACAGGTAACCCTCGGCGCGGTAACGCTGGTTCCAGCCGCCGGCGGGGTCGTCGAAGACGGGGGTGTTGTCTCGGCTCATGCGCCGATTGGGCCACGTCCCGGGAGGCCCCGCAGCCGGCCCCGGAACCCCCGGGGGTAGCATCGCGGCGTCAGCCTGCCTGGAGCCTGCCCATGCGCCGTGCCGTCGCCCTCGCCTGCCTCGTCTGCGCCCCCGCCGTCTTCGCGGCCGAAGACGGGCGCACCTTCGCCCCGCTGACGCCGGCCGCGCAGGCCACGCTGCGCGACGAGATGCTGGGCAACCTGCGTGCGCTCAACGATCTGATCACGCTGGTGGCCGACGGCAAGCTGGCCGAGGCCGCGGTGGTGGCCGACACCGAGCTCGGCTTCGGCGCGATGGGCCGCAACCGCGCGCTGCCGATGGACGCGCGCCCCGGGCCGCAGATGCCGCAGGCGATGCACCGCATGGGCATCGAAGGCCACCAGGCGGCGAACCGCTTCGCCGAGGCCGCCAGAGCCGGCGACCAGGCGCTGGCGCTGCGCCGCCTGGGCGAGCTGACGACGACCTGCGTCGTCTGCCACCACGCCTGGCGCACGCGCTGAGTTCGACTCAGAGCCGCGGGCGGTAGTCGAAAGCCGAGGCCGCGCGCGGGTCGGTGAAGGGCTCGACCGGCTGCGCGCGTGTGACGGCGGCGTTGACCAGCGAGGCCGGGAACACTTCCAGCCCGGTGTTGTAGAGCTCGACGTTGCGGCTGAAGATCGTCAGCGCCGCCGTCACTTCCTTCTGCAGGTCCACGAGCTGCGCCATCAGCTCGCGCAGCGCACCGGCGGCCTGCAGCTCGGGGTAGGCCTCGACGGCGATGCGCAGCCCCTTCAGCAGCTCGGCGCTGGCGCGTTCGGCCTGGGCCAGCGCGATGCCGTCGGGCTGGTTGCCCAGGCGGCCCAGGCTCTCGCGCAGCTGCGTCACGCTGGTCAGCAGGCCACGCTCGTACTCCTGGTAGGAGCCGACCAGCTCCTCCAGCTTCGGCAGCGTCTGCTGCTTCTGGCGCTCGTAGGCCAGCACGTCGGCCCAGGCGCGGCGCACCGCGTTGCGGCGCGAGACGATGCCGTTGTGGATGACGACGACGCCGCAAGCGACGGCGATGGCGGCCAGCACGACGATCAGGGTGGTGTTCACGGGAAGGCCTTTCGGGACGGGATCGGGGGCTCGGCGGCGGGCCGCGGCTGCAGCTCGGCGGCGGCGTCGGCCAGCACACGCAGCAGCACGGTCAGCGCCTCGAGCTTGGGCATCGTGGCAGTCGAGCGCACGCGCCAGCGCAGCTCGTCGACGCGGTCGGTGCGCCGCACGGCGTCGGCACGCGCCAGCAGGTCGTCGTCGGAGAACGAGATGCAGCCCTGCTCGCCGGCGAAATGGAAATCCATCGCCTTGAAGTGGCGCCCGGTCTCGACGAAGGTCTGCACGACGGACGGCGTCAGCAGGCGCGCGGCCTGCATCTCGCTGGCCGCGCCGACACGCCAGCGTTCGCCGAACTCGATCGACGCGGTGCTCCAGGCCACCGGCATCTTCGGCTTGCGCACTTCGGACACCGCCAGCGTCAGCGGCGGCGCCAGCGAGACGACGACGCCGTGGCGGTAGTGCGTCGTGCGCTGCGTCTCGTCGTGCTGCTTGCCGTCGGCGTCGGTGCGGGTGCTGTGCCGCACCTCGACCCAGCTGAAGCGGTAGCAGGCCATCGTGTGCGGCCGGCCGGCTTCGTCGCTCCACTCGCCTTCGACGAGGCGGTCGATGCTCTGGCTTTCGTCGCCGCGCTCGAAGTCGGGGAAACGCTCGCGCCAGTCGCGCCACAGCGCGCGGCCGTCACGCTGCACCGCGCTCAGGCCGCGGTCGAGCATCGCCGCCTGGCCGAGCACGGTGTCGATGAAGCGCCGCCGCGCCGCGAAGGCGGCCACCGGCAGGCCGCCGGCCAGCAGCGCGACGAGCAGCGCGGCCAGCGCCTGGCCGTCTTCGCCGGCCTGGTGGCGCCAGGCCGCGACGAGCACCGCCAGCACCGCGACGACGATCGCCGGCAGCGGGTCGGCGCGCACGATGCGTCCGTCAGGGCCGGCGTGGCGGCCGATCTCGGCCAGCAGCAGCTCCTTGGACGGCAGCGCGGTGGCAATACGCGCGGCGCGGCGCATGCGCATCAGGTGGCGGATCATCGGCCGGGGCGGGGGCGGGTTCGAGGCGGCATCGGCGCGCCGCAGCATGCCACGCGCAGGCCGTCGCGGGGGTTCATGCCCCGTTATCGGCGCCTCGGGCGCCGACGTTGAATGCCCTCAGCGCGCCGAGGCCGAGACGCGCGCCCAGATCGCCGCCGCAGCGGCCGCCGGTGCCGCCGCATCCAGCCCGCCGGCGGCGGCATCCACCCAGTCCAGCGTGTCGTGCGCGCCGCCGGGCAGGCGGTCGCGCTGGCGTTCGGCCACCAGCAGGCGTGCAGCGCGGCGTAGTCGGCCGGGCGGCGGGCCTGGATCCAGGCCAGGCCGGCGAGGTCGGCCCAGGCTTCTTCGCCACGCTCGGGGTCGGGGCCCGCGCCGGCACCCGGCGGGCGGCCATGCCAGGCGCCTTGAACGTGGCGCTCACAGTGCGCGACCTCGTGCGCGGCCATCAGCTCCAGCGCCGCGTCTTCGCGGCCAGGCGGCAGGCGCTCCAGCGTCGCTTCGGCCTCGGGGTTGGCGCGCATCGACAGCACGAACTTGCAGCGCCCGTCGACGAAACCCAGCGCCAGCAGCGCCAGGCCGGTGGTGGGCTGGGGCTGCACGACGATGTCCAGCGGCAGGCCACGCGCCTCGGCGTCGGCCAGCACCGGCGCGGCACCACGCAGCCAGCGTGTCTCGGTGGCGGTCAGCCCGCCGGCGGCCGCGGGCAGCGCCGCGGCGAGCATGAAGCCCAAAACGATCGTCTGCCGCACCTGCGTCTCCCGCCGTCGCCGATCCCGGCTCTTCGGCCGGGAGGCGGGGCGGTTGAGCGCTGCGGCAGACCGTTACATCGGGGCCGTGTCGAAGTCGCCGGCGGAACCCGCAGATCGTTGGCAGGCGCAGCGCTTGCTGCGCCTAAGATGCACCCACCGGACGGCCGGCCCCAGGGCCCTCGCTGCACGATCGGCTCGCCCACCGGCTCTCCCGTCCATCGGGCACATCGACGACGACCATGACACCGACCCCCAGGACCTTCCTGAAGCGCGTCATCCTGCGCAACTACAAGAGCATCGGCCATTGCGATGTGCCCTTGCGCGCGCAGACCTATCTCGTCGGCGCCAATGCCTCGGGCAAGAGCAATTTCGTGGATGCCCTGCATCTGGTGCGCGACGCGCTGAACGGATCGCTGGACAACGCGATCAACGAACGCGGTGGCCTCAACGAAGTCCGGCGGCGTTCGAGCGGGCATCCGACCCATTTCGGCGTCCGGCTCGAGTTCGAACTCGCGGGCGGTCAATGCGGCCACTACGCGTTCAACATCGGTGCGCTGAAGGACCGCGGCTACGAGGTCTTTGCCGAAGAATGCATCGTCGGCGGCATCGGCCGCGGGCCGTTCTACCGCATCGAACGCGGCAAGCTGCACGACTGCAGCGAAAGCAGCTTCCCCGCCATCACCTCGGATCGCCTGGCGCTGGTCGCCGCTTCGGGCCTGGCGGTCTTCCGCCCGGTGTTCGACGCCTTGTCGTCGATGGGTTTCTACAACCTGGACCCGAAGCTGATGCGCGAGCTGCAGAAGCCTCAGGAGGGCCGGCTGCTCAAGCCCGCCGGGGAGAACATCGCCAGCGTCCTTGGCCACCTGGAGCGTGTCGGCTCGGAGCAGACGGCCATCATCCAGGACTACCTCCAAACCGTCGTGCCGACGGTGCAGGGCGTCCAACGAGTTCAGTTCGGCCCGATGGAAACGCTGGAGTTCCGCCAGGAAATGGCGGGCGCGAACCACCCATGGCGCTTCCTCGCGCAGAACATGTCGGACGGCACTCTGCGTGCGCTCGGCGTGCTGGTCGCGCTGTTCCAGGCCAATCGCGACTACGCGCCCAGCCTCGTCGGCATCGAAGAACCCGAAACCGCGCTGCACCCGGCTGCCAGTTCGGCGCTGCGCGAAGCGCTGTCCCGGGCTTCTGAGAACACGCAGATCATCGTCACCAGCCACAGCCCCGACCTGCTGGACGATCCGAACATTCCCGCCGACTCGTTCCTCGTCGTCGCGTCCGAAGGCGGCGAGACGCGGATCGCACCGCTGGACGAAGCGTCAAGAGACGTGCTGCGCCGGCACCTGTTCTCCCCGGGTGAACTGCTGAGGCTGAACCAGTTGGCACCCGACCGCCAGGTGCTGGCGGAACAGCAGGCGCGCCAGACAGAACTCTTCGGCAACCTGGCACGATGAAAGTCGTGGCGGTCGTCGAAGGCGACGGCGAGGTCAAAGCATTGCCCGTGCTGCTGCGGCGGATCGCGCAATGGCGCTCGCCGGAGCTCCACGCCGAGATCGCGCTGCCGATCCGCGTCAAGCGGGACCGCTTTCTGAACCGCCCGCAGGAGTTCGAGCGCCATCTGCAGCTCGCGGCCGCCAAGTGTGGCGAAGGCGACTGGATCCTCGTGCTCTTCGACGCCGACGATGACTGCCCGGCACAAAGGGCGGCCGCCGTGCTGGCGGACGCCGTGCGAATCGTTCCGCACCGCCGCGTCTCGGTGGTACTTGCCAACCGGGAGTACGAGGCATGGTTCATTGCCGCCGCGGCCTCGCTGCACGGGCATCGGGGCTTTCGTTTCGACCCGAAGGAAACCGTCGCGGCGGAGTCGCCGCGTGACGCCAAAGGATGGATGCGGCTCAGGATGGGTGGTGCGAGCTACGGCGAGACGACCGATCAGCCCGCCTTCTCGGCCAGGATGGACCTCCAACAGGCGTTCACGAACAGCCGCTCTTTCCGCAAGCTCTGTTCCGAGTGGGACCGAGCGGCTGCTTCAGCGAACTGAGCCCTGGGCTTCAACCAGGGCCGGTCCGCCGCGGCCGCGGGAAGAAGCGTTCGGCCAGTTCGGCGTTGTCGACCTGCACCAGGTCCTTGTCGAACTGCCGCCCCAGACGCTGCTGCACCTGCGGCGAGAACGCCTTGCGCAGCAGGCCGAGGAAACGCGGCGCGGCGGCCAGGTGCAGTTCGTCGAAGCGGTGCGCCAGCGCCGCCTCGTGCAGCCGCGCGGCGACGCGGCGCGCGAAGCTCTCGGCTTCGTGGTGGCGTTCGTCCTCGCCGGCCGACGCGGTGGCCGTGCCGCCGCGCGTGCTTTCGGGCGCACCGGCGGGCACGCCGCCGGTGCGGCGGCCGACCGCGTCGTCGCGCAGGTCGCGGCCGCGGGCGTGCGCGGCCGGGTCGGTCAATTCCTCGACGGGTTCGAGCGCGCCGCCGCCGTCGGGGCGGCGCAGCAAACGTGCGATGGCCTCGTCGGCCACCAGCACCCAGATCGTCTTGTCGTCCATGCCGGCTCCTGCGGTCCAGATGCCGCGAAGGCCGGCAAGCCGCGTTCCGCGGCGTTCAGGACATCTGGCTCTGCAGGTAGTTCGGCAGCGTCACCAGGCCGATCAGGCGCAGCTGCTGTTCCAGCCAGTGGGCGTGGTCCTGCTCGGTGTCGTCGAGCATCGGCAGCAGGATGTCGCGCGTGACGTAGTCGCGTTCGGTCTCGCACAGCGCCATCACCTCGCGCAGGTGCTGCACGACCCGCAGCTCGACGGCCAGGTCGTTCTGCAGGATCGACGGCACGTCGTGGCCGACGTCCAGTGCGCTGGGCGTCATGCGCGGCGTGCCGCCCAGCATCAGGATGCGGCGGATCAGCGCGTCGGCGTGCGCCGTCTCGTCTTCCATCTCGTGGCCGATGCGGTCGGCCAGCTTGGTGAGGCCCCATTCCGACAGCATGCGCGAATGGATGAAGTACTGGTCGCGGGCGGCAAGCTCGTCGACCAGCAGCGCGTTCAGCGCGTCGAGGATGGCGGGGTGGCCTTGCATCGGCTTCTCCTGGCGGGGGGCGAAACGCGCAAATCGTACGCTGGCGACGCGGTCTTTGCTCGTGACAGGTTTGCGGGTTCGCCGCGACGCGGAGGCCGCGCCGGCGCGCGACACTGGGCTCCCGGACCGCCGTCCGCCGCCTTCGCGAGGTCCCGATGCCGCACGATCCGGCCGACGACGCCGTGCGCGAGACGCTGGCCTTCATCCGCGCACACAGCTCGATCCGCTTCATCGCGCTGCCCTTCTTCCTGGGCGCGATCGCGGCGCTGGCCAAGGTCTATTACGACGCCGAGCCGCCGCCGTCGCCGACGCTGCTGGCGGCCACCGGGCTGGGGCTCAGCATCGTCGCCGGCACGATCGAGGTCGTGCTGTCGCGCAACCTGATCGCCTGGTGGCGTGCGCTGGACCAGCATTTCGCCACCGCGCCGCACTGGCGCCTGGTGCGCGCGCACCGCGCACCCGGCGCGCTGACGGCGGCGCGCTGGACGCTGTTCCTGCCCTACGTGGCGGCCTTCGTCTTCTGGCTGGTGCAGCTGGTCGGCTGCGTCGCGCCGGCCGGGCGCGGCGGCGCGGTGCTGGTGTTCGCGCTGCTGCTGGCGCTGCTGCTGTGTTCGGGTGCGGCCGCCGTCTGGCGCCGCGCCGCTCAGGAGCCGCCTTCGGGCACGTAGACGATGGAACCGTCCTTCATCCGGTAGGCGACGCCGGCCTTCTCGCCGTCGCCGCTGCCGATCGCGCCGCTGGCCTTGTAACGCTCGATCTTCTCGCCCTTCTTGACGACCATCTCCATGCTCGGTTTGCCCGGGTCGGTGATGACGGTGACGTCGCGCTTGGAGAACGGGTTCATCAGCGGGTTCTGCGCCACCGTGATCAGCAGCGCGGCGATGACGACGAGGAAGATGTCGATCAGGTTGACGACCGAGAGGATGGGGTCGTCGTCCTGCGGTTCGTGCAGCAGCTTCATGCCACCGCCTTGCCGCGGGCGGCGGCGATCTCGACCAGTTCCTCGGCCAGCCAGCGTCGGCGCACGTTGACGACCCAGAAGGTGATCGACGCCGCGATCAGCGCCAGGATCACCGCCGAGAACGCGACGGTGAGGTTCTGCGACACCTGCGCCAGGTTGCCGTCGGACAGCGACTTCAGCGCCGGGCCCATCGGGATCATCGTCGCGACGAGCCCCAGCATCGGCGTCACGCGGCTGGCGATGCGCTGCGTCTCCAGCATCCGGTGGGCGTGCAGGTCCAGCGCGTCGTCGCTCAGGCCGCCGGCGGCACGGTCGGCGGCCAGCAGCGGCCGGCCGCCGCCGCGCCGGCGCTGCCAGGCGAGCGTCAGGAACTCGCCCAGCGCCCAGAAGGCGTAGAGGAAGAGCAGCGCGATCAGCGCCAGCGTCGGCAGCAGGAACAGCTGCGCGACGTCGTACATGGTCGATTCGAGTGCGTGGTTCATGGCGTGTGGGCTGCCTTCAGGTGGCGAACGAAAGAGAGGAACGGGAGCGCCGGCCACGCAGCGCGCCGCCGGCCAGCGCCAGCGCGATGGCGGCCAGCGCCACTGCGGCACGCGAGGCCTCGGCCGGCGGCGGGGCGACACGTTCGAGCAGCAGGCCCTCGACCGGGGGCCTTGCCGCGGCGGGCTCGGGGGGAACGGGGGCCGCTTCGGCGGGCTTTGCCGGCGTGGGCGCCAGCGCGGCCGGCTGCGGCGCGAGGCCGTAGCCGACGAAGGCCGCGAACGCGGCGCTGTCGGGGCGCACGTCGTGGCGCTGCGCCAGCTCGCGCCAGCGCTGTTTCAGCTCGGCGACGCTCTCCGGCGCGGCCTTCCACTGGCCCAGGCGCGCGGCTTCGAGCATTCGTTCGATGACCTGCGCCATCGCGTGCGGGTTGCGGCTCTCGAACCAGCGGCGGATGCCGAGCTGGTGCTTGTCGCGGACGTAGACGTCCATGAACTCCTGCCACTGGTCGTCGCGAACGATCTCGCGCGCCACGCTCTGCCAGCCGGCGAAGTTGTTGATGCCGTCCAGCACCTGCAGCGTGCCGGCGTAGCCCTCGGCCATCAGGCCGCTGATGTGGCCGGGGTGGAAGTTGCGTGTCGCCAGCTCCTTGGCGAGGAACTCGGCGGCGCCTTCGACGCGCCCTGCGCCCGGGCCGCGCAGGTTGCTGATGTAGAGCTCGGGCGCCTTGCCGTCGAGGTGGCGCACGGCCAGCGACAGCCCGCCCAGGTACTGGAAGGGGTCGTCGGTGGTCAGCATGCCGTAGAGGTTGGAGCTGCGCGCCAGCACCGCGCCTTCGGTGCCCTTCAGGTGCTCGGCGTAAAGATTCGCCTTGGCGCCGGCCTGGCCCCACTCGCCTTCGTCGGGGCCGTAGGCGTACTGCATGCGCGACAGGTACAGCGTCGCCAGCTTGCGGTCGCCTTCGGCCTGGGTCTTCCAGGTGTCGGTGGCCAGTGCCGCATCGTCCAGGCCGCTGCCGTAACGGCCCGACTCGGACGAGAAGATGCGCGTCTGCCCGGCGCGTTCGGCGGCCGCTGCGTCCAGTCCCCGTGCACGCAGCCCGGCGGCGATGCGGCGTGCGTTGGCCGCCACCGGGTTGTCGGCTTCGTCGGCCTGGGACGCGAGCCGGGCCGCCTTGGCGAGCTGGCGCATCACGTTCGGGAAGTGGTCACGGTACAGCCCGGTGGCCGAGAGCACGACGTCGATGCGCGGCCGGCCCAGCGCGGCGCGCGGCACGAGCTTGACGTCGGCGACCCGCCCGCCGGCGTCCCAGACCGGCTCGACACCCAGCGCCCACAGCGCCTGCGCTTCGAGCAGGCCCTGGTGGCGCATCGTCTCCACCGACCACAGCGTGAACGCCAGCTTGGCCGGCGTGCGCCCGGTCTTGGCGCGGTGCGCGGCGGCCAGCTGCTCCAGCGCCTGCTTGCCGGCTTCCCAGGCGGCCTTGGTCGGCACCCGCGACGGGTCGAAGCCGTAGAGGTTGCGCCCGGTCGGCAGCGAGTCGGGGTTCTTGATCGGGTCGCCGCCGTAGCTGGTCGGCCGGTAACGCCCGGCCAGCGCGTCCAGCAGCCCGGCGAACTCGCCTTCGGCGCCCAGGTCGGCATACCAGCGCCGGCCGCGTTCGATCGCTTCGCGCAGCGAGGGCGGCAGCGCCGCGGTGTCGGCGCCTTCGACGATGAACTCGTGCAGGCGGCGATAAGTGGCGGTCTCGGTGAGCTGTTTCCAGTCGCCGACGAGCACCTCGTCGGCCTGTTCGCCCGGCGCGGCCAGCGCGACGATGGTCTCGCGGCCCAGCATCTCCATCACCGTCGCCAGGCGCCAGCGTTCCTCGGGCGGCCGGCCGAAGCTGTGCAGGCCGACCGGCTGCACGGTCAGCGCGAGTTCGTGCAGGTGGTCGTGCAGCGCGGTGATGAAAGCGGGGAAGTCGGCCTCGATGCGCGCCTCGCTCCAGCCCATGTCGGCGGCGATGCGTTCGCGTTTGACGCCGTCGGCGATCTGGCGCCGCAGCGCGTCGCGCACCTGGCCTTCGCCCTGCGCCAGCCATTGGTGCAGCGCGTCGTGCAGCGCGGTCAGCGCGTCGTGCAGCCCGGCCGGCGCCAGCGCCGGCGTCTGGTGCGAGACGACGACGGCGCGCCCGCGGCGCTTGGTCTGCAACGCCTCGCCGATGTTGTCGACGATGTACGGGTAGACCACCGGCACGTCGCCGACGGCGAGCAGCGCGTCGTCGAACACCGAAAGCCCGCGCTCCTTGCCCGGCAGCCATTCCTGCGTGCCGTGGGTGCCGAAGTGCACCAGCGCGTCGGCGGCGAAGGCCTCGCGCGCCCAGAGGTAGACGGCGTAGTAGTGGTGCGAGGGCACGGCGCTGGTCGAGTGGTAGATCGACTTGTCGCGGTCTTCGCCGCGTTCGCCGCGTGGCGGCTGCGGCAGCAGGCTGATGCCGCCCAGGTGCAGCCGCGGCACGACAAAACCGTCCTGGCCGCCGCGGCGCACGATCCAGGTCGACGTTTCGGGCGCGCCCCAGCGTTCGTCGATGCGTGCGCCGACCTCGGGCGGCAGGCCCGCCAGCCAGGCGCGGTAGCGCGCGACCGGCAGCCAGTCGGCCAGGCCGTCGCGCAGCAGCCGCTCGAGCACCTCGCGGTCGGCGGCCGGGCGGTAGGCCGGCTCCAGCAATCGCTGCAGCGAGGCCGTCAGCACCGCCTCGTCCTGGGTCTCGGTCGTGTAGCCGGCCTGGCGCAGCGCCGCCAGCGTCGCCACCAGGCTGCGCGGCAGGTTCATGAACGAGGCCGACAGGTTCTTCTCGCCCGGCGGGTAGTTCCAGAAGAAGAGCGCGACGTGTTTGTCGGCCGGCGCCTTGCGCTGCAGCGCGACGAGCTTCATCGCCTTGGCGACGACGGCGTCGACCTGCGGCGCGATCGGCTCCAGGCGCTCGTCGGCGCCGCCGTTGGCCGAGGCGATCAGGATGTCGGTGATGCCGGCGGTCTCGGCCTGCGACAGGTAGAACGGCACGTCGTCGATGCGCACGCCCTGCGGGTCGGCGCGCCAGGCGGCGGTGTCGCCGCGGCGGTAGTTCATCGCCTGGATCACCGGCACGCCCAGGGCCTCGAACTCGGTGCGGCGCGCCTCGGCGCTCAGCGTGATCTGGGTGTTGATCAGCACGTCGACCGCCGGCCGGCCGTCGACGAGCGCGACACGGCGCACCGCGTCGGCGTCGAGCACCGGCGTGTAGAAGGCCAGCGGCACGGCGCCCTGCGCTTCCAGGCGCGAGATCAGCGCGTCCAGCAGCTCGGTCTCCTCGGCCGCCACGCTCTGCGGGTGGAAGACGATGCCGACGACCGGCGCTCGCTGGCCGTCGGCGGCCACGCCCTTCCAGGCCAGGTAGTCGCGCGTCGACGCGGTGACGAGGCCCGGAAACTTCGGGTGGTAGATCCCGCTCGCCGGGAAGACGACCGGATCCGGGTGAGCGCCCCAGGGCCGGCCGTCCAGCCAGTCGTCCAGCGTCTGGACGAAGTGGCGCAGGTTGGGCCCGGCGCCGTTGACGTAATAGGCGTGCAGGCGCTTGGCCAGATCGGCCGGCACGCCCTGCGGGCGCGCCTCGGCGGTGGACAGCCAGACGTGGCGGCGGCGCTCCAGCGCCGGCAGCGCGGGCGCGAGTTTTTCGCGCATCCAGGCCTCGATGTGGGCGCGTGGTGCGTCCAGCAGCACGAGGTCGGCGCCGTCCCAGAGCGTGGCGTCGATCGTCGTCAGCTTCTCGACGTAGCGGGCCTGCACCTCCAGCCCCAGCGGGCCGCCGGCGCGTGCCAGCGCGGCGAGCTTGGCCGGTGGCACCGGCGAGGTGGTGACGACGAGCACGCGCGCCGCCTGCGCCGGCAGCGCGAGCAGCAGCAGCAAGGCGGCGAGCACG
>NZ_AEWG01000144.1 GCF_000190375.1 Rubrivivax benzoatilyticus JA2 = ATCC BAA-35 | reverse complement strand
GTCGTCGTCGACCACGACGACGGTCCGGTGGCCATCGGCCGCTGCGCCGCCTGGGCCGAACGCTGGGGCGCGCGCTGCGTGCCGGCCCACCAGATCCAAGGAGAACGACGATGAGCGCCACCACCGAACTGCTGGTCTGCCACACCTGCCGCCCGCCGGGCGCGCCGCGTGACGGTGTCGCCGCCGGCCAGCAACTGCTGGATGCCGTGCAGGCGCTGGCCGCCCAGACACCGGATGCGCCGCGTGTGCGCGCCGTCGCCTGCCTGTCGGCCTGCGGCCGCGGCTGCAGTGCCGCGCTGCAGGCGCCGGGCAAGACCAGCTACGTCTTCGGCGACCTGCAGGCCGACGCCGCCAGCGCCGCCGACCTGCTGGCCGCCGCGGCGCGCCACCAGGCGTTGCCCGACGGGCAGATCCCGTGGCGCGAGCGTCCGGAGTCGCTGCGCCGGGGCACGCTGGCGCGGCTGCCGCCGCCGGCCTGAGCTGCAGGCCGCGGGCCGGCGCTGCGTGATCCGGGATCGATGCCGGCCCGGCTCAAGAAGAAAGGGGCACCGAGGTGCCCCTTTGCCTTCTGCTGCGCCGTTCAGCTCTTGCGGCGGCGCGCCGAGAAGCCCGCGGCGCCCAGCGCCGCCAGCGCCAGCGCCAGCGTCGTCGGCTCCGGCACGTCGTTGGGGTCGACGACGTCGAGGTTGGCGTCGAACCAGATGTACTTGTTGTTCAGCGCCCGGAACAGGCCGGCCTGCGTCGAGCCCTGCAGCACCTCGGCGTTGCCCTGGCCGTCGCCGAAGCCCACCGCCGCGACCTGGCTGGTGTCGGTGACTTCCCAGAGCATCTGCTCGTAGAAGAAGCCGATCTTGCCTTCGCCGACGGGGACCGCGAACGCGTCCGAGCGCAGCACGAGCTGGAACGAGTTCAGCAGGTCGTCTCTGCCGGCGAAGCGGCCGACGTTGTCCCAGGTGACCACCAGCTCGTTGGCCGAGAGCTTGTAGTGCACGACGCCGGAGTTCTCGCCGCGCGTGTCGACGTCGCCGAAGTACGGCGAGATCACCGGCGCGTTGGCCCCGGTCGGCCCGCTCGGGACGTAGGCCGAGATGCCGCCGCCGAAGCTGACGTTGCCGTTGTTGTTGATGTACAGGCTGTTGTACGTCGTGCCGAAGAAGCTGAAGTCGAAGCCCAGGTTCAGCTGCATGAAGCCGTCGTCGTTGCGGCCGTCGGCCTGGCCGACGTTGGCCGCGCTGCCGCCGCCGGTGGTGACGATGTTGGCGCCGAGGGCATCGGTGTAGTAGCCGCCCGGGGTGTAGACGCCCGGCGAGGCGTTCAGCGCCGACTGCGGGATCGTGACGGTCGCGGCACCGGCGGACGCCATCGCCAGACCTGCCGCTGCCGCGAGCGCCAGGGTTCGGAGACTCGTGTTCATCTTGACCTTTCTCAGGTGTGGTGTGGTCCAGATCCGGCTCGTGCCGGGCAATCCGGGCGTCTGCAAAGTGCGGGCCAGTGTCACAACCCTTTGTCAGTCAATGAGTTATGAGCGGGCGTGTGGCCAACGCGGAACTTCTGTAAGGCCGGCCGACAGCCCGCGTGGGCGCTCCGATCGCGGGCGGAATGCCAGCGAATTCACTCTTTTCCCCGCGGTCGGCGCCGGGCGGCCTCAAGAAGATCGGGGGCGATGCCGAACTTGAACGCAGTTTCCGTCGCGCGCTGGCGCGGCTCGACCCGCATTGCAGGAGCCCGCGTTGAATCCCTTCTCGTCATTCCGCTCGAAGATCGTCGGCCTGATCGTGCTCGCCGTCGCCGGCATGGGCCTGCTGTCGGCGCTGTCGTTCTGGCAGCTGCGCAACCAGTTGATCGAGGGGCGGCGGGGCGAGCTGGTGGCGGCGGTGCAGTCGGCCTACACCATCGTCGACGCCTACCGGGCCAAGGCCGAGGCCGGCAAGATGAGCGTCGACGAAGCCCAGAAGGCGGCCGTCGACGCGCTGCGCGACTCGCGTTTCGGCCCCGACGGCAAGGACTACTTCTACATCTGGACGCTGGACTCGGTGAACGTGCTCGTGCCGAGCAAGCCGGAATGGGCCGGCCAGCGCATGGTCGGCAAGGTGCTCGACGCCAACGGCGTCGACGTCATCGGCGCGATGATCGCCAGCCTCAAGGCCAGCCCCGGCGGCAGGACCTTCGTCGAGGTGATGTTCCCCAAGCCAGGCGAGACCGTGCCGCAGGCCAAGCTGCAGTACGTGCAGCGTGTGCCGGGCTGGGACTGGATGGTCGGCTCGGGGCTGTACATGGACGGCATCGCGGCGCAGGTGCGTGCCGCGGCGCTGAAGGCGCTGGCGCTGGCCGGCTCGCTGATCCTGCTGCTCGGTGCTGCGGGCTTCTGGATCGCGCGTGTCGTGCTGCGCCAGATCGGCGGCGAGCCCGAACAGGCGATGGCGGCGATGAAGGCCGTCGCCGCCGGCGACCTGACGGTGGCCGTGCACGCCGCCCATCCGGACAGCCTGCTGGCCGAGCTCGACGCCACCGTCAAGTCGCTGCGCTCGACGATCGCCAGCGTGCGCGGTTCGATCGACAGCATCTCCACGGCCTCCTCGCAGATCGCCGTCGGCAGCGCCGACCTGTCGGCGCGCACCGAGCAGACCGCGTCCAACCTGCAGCAGACGGCCTCGGCGATGGAGGAGCTGACCGGCACGGTGCAGAGCACCGCCCAGTCGGCGCGTCAGGCGCACGACCTGTCCGAGCAGGCGGCGTCGTCGGCGGTCAGCGGCAGCCAGGCCGTCGGCAAGGTCGTCGAGACGATGGGCGCGATCAACGACAGCTCGCGCCGCATCACCGAGATCATCAATGTCATCGACGGCATCGCCTTCCAGACCAACATCCTGGCGCTGAACGCCGCCGTCGAGGCGGCGCGCGCCGGCGAGCAGGGGCGCGGTTTCGCGGTCGTGGCCGGCGAGGTGCGCACGCTGGCGCAGCGCAGCGCCCAGGCGGCCAAGGAGATCAAGTCGCTGATCCAGGAGTCGGTCGAACGGGTCGACGCCGGCAGCGCGCTGGTGACCAGCGCCGGCGACGCGATGGCCGCGCTGGAGCAGAGCGTGGCGCGCGTGTCGACGACGATCTCCGAGATCACCGGCGCCGCGCACGAGCAGTCCACCGGCATCGGCGAGGTCAACAAGGCGGTCGCCGAACTCGACCGCGCGACGCAGCAGAATGCCGCGCTCGTCGAGGAGTCCGGCGCCGCCGCCGAGAGCCTGAAGGAACAGGCGCGCCGCCTGCGCGAGGCGGTCGAGGTCTTCCGGATCTGAGCGGGCGCCCGGCCGTCAGCGCTTGACGGCCAGCGCCTGACCGGCGACGACCAGGGTCACACGCGCACAGCTCGCGGCCACCGCCTGGTGCAACTGGCCCAAGGCGTCGAGCCAGCGCCGTGTCGCGGCGTCGGCCGGCACCGGGCCCAGGCCGGTCTCGTTGCTGACCAGCACCACCGGGCCGGGCGCGGCGCGCAGCGCCGTGCACAGCTCGCGGCAGGCGGCGTCGAAACCGGCGTCGTCCAGCGCCGGCGCGTCCAGGCCGACGATCGCCGGCCACAGCGCATTCGTCAGCCACAGCGTCAGGCAGTCGACGACCAGCAGCCGCTGCGGCGCCGACTGCGCGGCGATCACCGCCGCGATGGCCAGCGGCTCCTCGATGCAGCCGGCGCGCGCCAGCGTCGCGGCGCGGTCGGCGCGGTGGCGCTCGATGCGCCTGCGCATCTCGTCGTCGCTGACGGTGGCGGTGGCGACGATGACGGCCTCGTGGCCCGGCGTGGCCAGCCAGTCTGCGGCCAGTTGCTCGGCGCGGCGCGTCTTGCCGCTGCGCTGGCCGCCGAGGATCAGTTCGTGTCCGGGATGCAAGGTTCTGGCGTCGGGCAAGGGCCGGCGATCATACGAGCCCCTTGTCAGGCAAGGCGGCGCGGCGCTGGTTAGCATGACGTTCCACGACGGAGCCCGCGCGATGCAGCCCAAGGACACGACGACCAACGAAGCCTACAAGGGCTTCACGAACAGCGACTGCCCGTTCTACCCCTGCCACCCGGGTGTCAAGCGCGAGTTCAACTGCCTGTTCTGCTACTGCCCGCTGAGCGCGCTGGAGTGCCCCGGCAACTACCAGGTCTTCGTCAGCGCCAATGGCGTCAAGCGCAAGGACTGCTCGGCCTGCACGCTGCCGCACGACGGCTACCGCCAGTCCTGGAACTTCATCCAGAAGTGGCTGGAGCGCCCGGTGCACTGGCGCGGCCTGCCGCAGACGCGGCGCTACCCGCAGCAGCCCGAAGACGCGCTGCCCGACGAGACGACCGGCGCCTGATTCAGCGCGCCAGCGCCAGCAGCGTGTCCAGATCGAGGTCGGCTTCGAGCTGGGCCGCGTAGGCGTCGAGCAGGGCCTCGACACGGGCGTCGTAGTCGACGCCGCCGGTGACGCCCAAGGCCGCCAGCCAGCGCCGGCGCCAGCCGTCGGCGGCGAACAGGCCGTGCAGATAGCTGCCGGCGACCCGGCCGTCGGCTGACATCGCGCCTTCGGCGCGGCCGTCCAGCCGCAGCCAGGGGCGTGACAGCGCCGCGCCCTCGCTGCGGCCCATGTGCATCTCGTAGCCGCGCACGCGCTCGCCGCTGGCGGTGTCCAGCGCGTCGACGTCGAGCAGGCGCTTGGCCGGCGTGATCGTCGTCTCCAGGTCCAGCAGCCCCAGCCCGGGCGTCGAGCCGGGTTCGCCTTCCAGGCCCTCGGGGTCGTGCACCACGTGGCCCAGCATCTGCAAGCCGGCGCACAGGCCGACGACGTGGCCGCCGTGGCGCACGTGGGCGTGCAGGTCGTGCGTCCAGCCCTGGGCGTGCACGAAGGCGAGGTCGGCGCGTGTCGACTTGGAGCCGGCGATGACGACGACCTGCGCCTCGCGCGGGATCGGCTCGCCCGGCTGCACCCAGCGCAGCGTGACGCCGGGCTCGGCGGCCAGCGGGTCCAGGTCGTCGGCGTTGGCCAGGCGCGGCGTGCGCAGCACGGCGACGACGAGGCCGCCGCCGCCGCGGCGGCGGGCCGCGGCGTCCAGCGCCAGCGAATCTTCCTGCGGCAGCCGCGCGGCACCGTCGAACCAGCGCACCAGGCCACGCACCGGCCAGCCGGTGGCAGCCTCGATCTGTGCCGCGGCCGGCGCGAACACCGCCGGGTCGCCGCGGAACTTGTTGACCAGCACGCCGGCCACGCGCGCCCGTTCGCTCGCCGACCACAGCGTGTGGTGCCCGATCGCTGCAGCCGTGACGCCGCCGCGCGACTCGTCACCGAGCAGCAGCACCGGCAGGTCGGCGGCTTCGGCGAGACCCATGTTGCTGATGTCCTGCGGGCGCAGATAAGCCTCGGCGCCGCAACCGGCGCCTTCGATCAGCACCAGGTCGGCCCGCTGCGACAGCCGCTCCAGGCTGTCGAGCACCGCCGGCAGCAGCCGCGGTTTCAGCGCCTGATAGCCCGCCGCCGGCCAGCGCCCGAGCACGCGCCCGCGCAGCACGACCTGGGCGTCGACGTCGCTGTCGGGTTTGAGCAGCACCGGGTTCTGGTGCACCGACCGCGGCACGCCGGCGGCACGCGCCTGCAGCGCCTGGGCGCGGCCGATCTCGCCGCTGCCGCCGCCTTCGGCCTCGCCGGCGACGGCGGCGTTGTTGCTCATGTTCTGCGCCTTGAACGGCTGCACCACCAGGCCGCGGCGTGCATAGGCGCGCGCCAGCCCGGCGACCAGCAGGCTCTTGCCGACGTCCGAGCCGGTGCCCTGCACCATCAGCCGGCGCGCGCGCCGCGGCACGGCCGGCGCCGGGTCGAACGGCAGCGGCGCGGTCATCGCGCCAGCGCCAGCAGCGCGTCGAGGTCCAGCGCGCGTTCGACGTGATCGGCCAGCGCGTTGAGCGTCGCTTCGACCTGGGCCTCGTAGTCCAGCGCCGAACGCTGCGCGCCGATGCGTTCGAGGAAGTGGCGGCGGAAAGCGTCGGCGGCGAACAGGCCGTGCACGTAGCTGCCCATCACGCGGCCGTCGGCCGACACCGCGCCTTCGGGCGTCGCGCTGCCGGCGCCGTCGTCCAGCTGCAGCCAGGGCCGCGCCAGGCCGTCGCCGGCGGTGCGGCCCATGTGCATCTCGTAGCCGCGCACGCGGCAGCCGCTGGCGCGGTCCAGGCGGTCGACCTCGACGAGGCGCTTGTCGGGCGTGATGACGGTCTCGACGTCGAGCAGGCCCAGGCCGGGCGTCTCGCCGGGCGCGCCTTCGAGGCCGTCGGGGTCGCGCACGACGCGGCCCAGCATCTGGAAGCCGGCGCACAGGCCGACGACCCGCCCGCCGCGGCGCACGTGGGCCAGGATGTCGGTGGCCCAGCCTTCGCGGTGCAGCGTCTCGAGGTCGGCCCGCGTGGTCTTCGAGCCGGGCAGCAGCACGAGGTCGGTGTCGGCCGGCAGCGCTTCGCCGGGGCGCAGCCAGTGCAAGGCGACGCCGGACTCGGCGGCCAGCGGGTCGAGGTCGTCGAAGTTGGCCGTGCGGCCGAGCTGCGGCACGACGATCTTCACGCCGGCGCTGCCGCCGGGCAGCGCACGCTCCAGCGCCAGCGCGTCCTCGGCCGGCAGGCGCGTCGCGGCGTCGAACCACTCGACTACGCCCAGCAGCGGCCAGCCGGTGTGTTCGCTCATCACGCGGCAGGCCGGTTCGTAGAGCGAGAAGTGGCCGCGGAACTTGTTGACGACGTAGCCGACGATGCGCGCGCGCTCTTCAGGCGTGTGCAGCACGTGGGTGCCGACGACGGCGGCGATGGCGCCGCCGCGGTCGTTGTCGGTGACCAGCACCACCGGCAGGTCGGCGTCCTCGGCCAGGCGCATGTTGGTGATGTCGCAGTGGCGCAGGTAGACCTCGGTGCCGGCGCCGGCGCCTTCGACGATCACGAGATCCGCCTCGGCGGCGACGCGGCGGTAGCTGTCCATCACCGCCGGCATCAGCATCGGCTTGAGGTTGTGATAGTGGCGCGCCGGCCAGTTGCCCAGCGCGCGCCCGCGCAGCACGACCTGAGAGCCGACGCCGAACTGGGGCTTGAGCAGCACCGGGTTGTGGTGGATCGACGGCGGCACGCCGCAGGCGCGCGCCTGCAGCGCCTGGGCGCGGCCGATCTCGCCGCGCGGCAGGCTGCCGTCGGCGTTGGGCGGCAGGTCGGAGTCGGCGCTGACCGCCGCGTTGTTGCTCATGTTCTGCGCCTTGAACGGGCGCACGGCGAGGCCGCGGCGCGCGTAGGCGCGGCACAGGCCGGCGACGAGCAGGCTCTTGCCGACGTCGGACGCGGTGCCCTGCAGCATCAGCGCGCGGCCGCGCCGCGGCACGGCGGCGTCGAGCATCGGAACCTGGAGATCGGGCAGCGGCGGCGGGAGGTCGGGGACGGGCGTCACTTCGGCGGTCGGCGGGGCGCCACGGCGGCGCCGGGCGATTATCCCGGCGACCCGCCGACGTGCGGCGCGGTCGCCCGACCTGCTAGATTCGACCGTTTCCCCGCCCGCCGGGGACCGACTCCCCTCTGTCGCCGCATGTTCAAGAACGCCCTCGTCTACCGCATCGAACACTGGGACGCGCCCGATCTCGCCGAGATCGAGGACCGTCTGGCCGGCGCCCGCTTCCTGCCCTGCGGCGCCACCGACCCCGAGTCCTCGGGCTTCGTCGAGCCGCGCGGCGAGAACCACGGCGCGCTGGCCGAGAGCGTCGGCGGCCAGATCATCCTGAAGCTGCGTGCCGAGACCAAGGCCGTGCCGGGCGGCGTCGTCAAGGACGAACTCGAACGCCGGCTCGACGCCATCGAGCAGGAGACCGGCCGCCGCCCCAAGGGCAAACGCGCCAAGGAGCTGAAGGAGGAGATCGTGCGCGAGCTGCTGCCGCGCGCCTTCCCCAAGCGCTCGGCGACCATGGTCTGGATCGCGCCGAAGGCCGGGCTCGTCGTGCTCGGCGTCACCGGCGCGAAGAAGGCCGACGCCATCGTCACCCGCCTCGTCGAGCTGATGGGCGGGGGCTTTCGCCTCGGGCTGGCGCAGACCCAGCTCGCGCCGGCCACCGCGATGGCCGCCTGGCTTGCCGACAAGGAAGCGCCGGCCGGCTTCACGATCGACCGCGACTGTGAACTGAAGCAGCCCGACAGCGAGAAGGCCGCGGTGCGCTACGCGCGCCACACGCTGGAACTCGACGAGATCGGCGAGCACATCCGCGCCGGCAAGCTGCCGACGCAGCTGGCGCTGACCTGGCAGGGCCGGGTGTCCTTCGTGCTCGCGGAATCGATGGCCATCAAGCGCATCAAGCTGCTCGACGGCGTGCTCGAGCAGGCCGAGGCCCAGGCGCAACGTGAAGGCCGCGACTTCGACGGCGACGTCGCGCTGGTCACCGGCGAGCTGTCGCAACTGATCGCCGACCTGGCCGAGGCGCTGGGCGGCTGGCAGGAGCGCGGCGACGCCGCGCCGGCGCCGCTGCCGGTGCCCGCGGTGGCGCCCGGTGCCCCGGCCGCCGCGACGGCCAGCACGGACGCGCCCTGGGATTGAGCGCCGGCACGATGTTCGGCGCCCCGGTCGCGACGCTGCTGCTGCTCGTCATCGTCGTCGCCAGCGCGGTGGCGCTGAAGTGGCGCGAGGACTGGCTCGAACGCGGGCTGTTCCGCCCGTTCTGGGTGACACGCCGCGGCCAGTGGGGCACGGTCGTCAGCTCGGCCTTCCTGCACGCCGACTGGCCGCACCTGCTGTTCAACACGTTCACCTTCTGGGCGTTCGCGTTCATGCTGGAGCGGCGCATCGGCAGCGGCGCGTTCGCCACGCTGTACGCGGTGGGCATCGTCGCCAGCGCCTTCGGCACCTGGCTGCAGCACCGGCGCGAGCCGGCCTACCGCACGCTCGGCGCCTCGGGCGCCGTGCTGGCGGTGCTGTTCGCCTCGATCCTGTACTTCCCGAGCGGCTCGCTCTACGTCTTCCCGCTGCCGGTGCCGCTGCCCGCGCCGCTGTTCGCGCTGGGCTATCTGGCGTACACGATCTGGGCTTCGCGCCAGGACTTCGGCCGCGTCAACCACGACGCGCACCTGGGCGGCGCGGTCGCCGGGCTGGCCTTCGTCGCGATCACCGACCCGGCGGCACTCGCCGCGGCGGTGTCGACCTGGCTGTCCTGATCAGCGCTCGTACAGCCCCAGCGTGATCGCCTGGGCCGGCACGTTGCGGCCGCGGTCCTCGATCTCGTGCAGGCGGCGCTCGAGGTCGGCGTCGTCTTCGGCCGCCTCCAGGTAGTGTTCGTCGCGTTCGTGCTGCGATTCCAGGTCGGGCAGCAGGGCTTTCAGGATCTCGACAACGCTCATGGCTCCACAGGCCCGCTTTTGGCCGGCCCGCTCCGATGGTCTGGCGGCCAGTTTGACCTCGCTCAGGCCATGCCGGATTGTGATAAATCAGAGCCTCTTCCCGGGCGCAGCGCCGGGACCGTGAGCGTGTCACGCAGCGTGGCATTCTTCGTTCAAGTCCGGCTGGCGGCTGCCGAAATGGTGTCGATACCGCCCGTCGTGCCCGCCACGGCACGGCGCAACCGGCTTTGTCACCCACCGATGTCGCAAACGATCGCCGTCCATGACCTGCGGGTCGGCATGTACGTCCACCTCGATCTGGGGTGGATGTCGCATCCGTTCCCGCTGTCGAGCTTCCGCATCAGCTCGCCCGAGCAGATCGCGACGATCCGCTCGCTCGGCCTGCAGCGGCTGCGCTGGGTGCCCGAGCGCAGCGTGCTGGAGGGCGAGGAGGCGCCGGCCCCCGTGGCCGCCGAGGAGCGTGCCGAGGCGCCGTTCGAGACGCCCGAGCAGCGCGAGGCGCGCCGCCGCCGCGAGGCGCTGGCCGCGCAGCGCGCCGCCGCCCAGCAGTGCGAGCGCCAGTACCTCGAGGCCGGCCGCGCCTGGCGCGACGCGATGGACGCGGTGCCGCAGCGCCCGGAGCAGGCACGCACCGCGACCGAGTCGCTGACCGGCGCGCTGCTCGACAAGATGCTGATCGACGGCGAGATGTGCATCCGCCTGCTGAGCACCGGCGCGGGTGACCGCGCGACGGCGCATGCGCTCAACGTCGCGGTGATCTCGCTGCTGCTCGGCCGCTGCTTCGGCCTGCAGCGCGACGAGATGCTGGATCTGGGCGTCGGCGCGCTGATGCACGACGTCGGCAAGATCGACATCCCCGACCGCCTGCACCACCTCGACGACGGCTTCACCAGCGTCGAGCTCAACGCCTACCGCGACCACGTCGCGCGCGGCGTCGCCCAGGGCCGGCGCATGGCGCTGACCCCGGCGGCGCTGCTGGTGCTGGCCCAGCACCACGAGAACGCCGACGGCTCGGGTTTCCCGATGCGCCTGAGCGTCGAGCGCATGGCCACCGGCGCGCGCATCGTGTCGCTGGTCAACCGCTACGACAACCTGTGCAACCCGGCGCTGCTGGCGCGCGCGCTGACGCCGCACGAGGCCTTGTCGATCCTGTTCGCCCAGTCGCGCACCAAGTACGACCCGGCGATCCTCAACGCCTTCATCAAGATGATGGGCGTGTATCCGGCCGGCTCGGTGGTGCAGCTGACCGACGAGCGCTACGCGATGGTCGTCAGCGTCAACTCCTCGCGCCCGCTGCGGCCGCGGCTGCTGGTGCACGACGCGCGCATCGCCCGCGACGAGGCGCTGTTCCTGGACCTGGAGACCGAGCCCGAGATCGGCATCCGCCGCAGCCTGAGCCCGGCCAAGCTGCCCCGCGAGGCGCTGGAGTACCTCGCGCCGCGTCACCGCCTGACCTACTTCTTCGAGCCCGCGCCGACCGTCTCCGAGGTCGAGGCGCTCGACGCGGAGATCGGGGCGTGAACCTGATCGCTGCCTGGACGCCGCTTCTCGACAGCCTGCCGCTGGCCGGCTGCATCGTCGAGCTCGCCGGGCAGACCGTCGTCGCCGCCAACCCCGAGGCCGGACGGCTGCTGCAGGCCGGGCGCGGCGAACTCGTCGGCCGCCGCGTGACGCACTGGCTGGCGACGCCGGAAGACCTCGCGTACTGGGCCGACATCGCCACCGGGCGCTTCGCGTCGCTGCGCTCCGACAGCCTGCTGTGCACGGCCGGCGGCGGCATGCTGCACGTCGAGCGCCACGTGCAGCCGCTGCCCGGCGGTGCCGCCGGCGTGCCGACGCACGCGCTGGTCACGCTGCGCGACCGCAGCGGCGAGCAGCGCGCCGAAGACGAACGCGAAGCCGTCGTCGCCGAGCTGCAGGCCACGCTGGAGTCCACTGGCGACGGCATCCTGGTCACTGACCTGGACGGCCGCGTGCGTGCCTTCAACCGCCGCTTCGCGCAGATCTGGGGCGTGCCCGACGAGATGCTGGAAGCGCGCGACAGCGCCGGCATCCACGACTGGATGCGCCGCCGCGCGCTCGACGCCGACGGCTACGAGCGCCGGCTGGCCGCGCTGCTGGCCGCACCGCTGCTGTCGTCGACCGAGCGGCTCGAGCTCGTCGAGGGCCAGACCGTGCAGCGCGTGACGCGCCCGCTGTGGGGCCGCGCCGGGCCGCAGGGGCGTGTCTACTCGTTCTCCGACCTCACCGAGCTGGTCAAGGTGCGTGCGCTGTCGGAGGCGCTGTCCTCGCACGACGCGCTGACCCGGCTGCCCAACCGCGCGCTGCTGGCCGAGAAGGTGAGCGACGCGGCCGCGCGCTGGCGCCGCGAGCAGCAGTCGTTCGCGCTGCTGGTCGTCGACCTGGACCATTTCCGCCGCGTCAACGACAGCTTCGGCCAGCAGGTGGCCAACCGCGTGCTCTGCGAGGTCGGCGAGCGCATCGGCGCGGTGCTGCGTTCGCAGGACGTGCTGGCGCGCATCGGCGGCGACAACTTCGCCGTGCTGCTGCAGGACGCCGACCGCGCCAGCGCCCAGAAGGCGGTGCTGCGTGTGCTCAACATCGTCAACGGCCAGCCCTTCGAGGCCGAGGGCACGCCGTTCTCGCTGACCTGCAGCATCGGCATCGCGCTGTGCCCGCAGGACGGCCACGCGCTGGACGACCTGGTGCGCCAGGCCGAGGCCGCGGTGCGCAGCGCCAAGGCGGCCGGCCGTGCCGGCTACCGGTTCGCCGAGCCGGTGCCCGGCGGCGAGGCCCATTCGCACGTGCGCCTGGTGCACGCGATGCGCGAGGCGTTGAAGGAAGGCCACTTCCGCCTGCACTACCAGCCGCAGATCCGCTTCCGCGACGGCGCCGTCTGCGGCGCCGAGGCGCTGCTGCGCTGGCGCGACCCGCAGCTGGGCGAGATCGCGCCGGCGGCCTTCATCCCGGTGGCCGAGGACAGCGGCTTCATCGTCACGCTGGGCAACTGGGTGCTGTCGCAGGCGGTGCGCCAGGCGGCGCTGTGGCACGAGGCCGGGCGTTCGCTGACGGTGGCGATCAACGTCTCGGCGCTGCAGTTCCGCCAGCCGGACTTCGTCTCGCAGGTGGCCGACGTGCTGGCCGTCAGCGGCCTGCCGGCGCACCTGCTGGAGCTGGAGCTGACCGAGTCCATCCTCGTCGACAAGGCCGACGAGGCGCTGGAGCGGCTGCAGGCGCTGGAGCGCCTGGGCGTGCAGCTGTCGCTGGACGACTTCGGCACCGGCTACTCCTGCCTGGGCTCGCTCAAGCGCGTGCCGATCGGGCGGCTGAAGATCGACCGCAGCTTCGTCGCCGGCCTGCCCGACGACGACACCGACGTCGGCCTGGTGCGGGCGATCACGCAGCTGGCCCAGGCGCTGGGCAAGCGTGTCATCGCCGAGGGCGTGGAGAACGAGGCCCAGCGCCGTTTCCTCGCCGAGCTCGGCTGCGACGCCTTCCAGGGCTTTCTCTACGCCCCGGCGATGGACGCCACGGCTTTCGATCGCCACCTTCCGCCGCCGCGCCCGCGGCCGATGCCGACGGCTGGCGGCCGCCACATCCGTCTCGTGCGCTGAGCGGCCGTCCGGCCCTCCGTTCGGCCCGGCGCGGAGCACAATCGGTGCCTCCGTTCAACCGCCAGCCTCGGTACCGCGTCGGATGATCTACAAGTTCAAGAGCCAGGCCACCGGCGACCTGATCATGCTCGGGCCGCACGGTGACCGCGTGCTGCGCCTGCTCGGCCGCGAGCCGGCGGCCCAGGGCATCATCGAGCCGGCGGCAATGCCGGCCGCGATCGCCGCGCTCGAGGCCGCCGCCGCCGAGGACGACGAGGCCCGGCGTGAAGCCGGCGCCGGCGACGAGCTGGAGGCCGCGCGCATCGCGCGCCAGGTCTCGCTGCGCAGCCGCGTCTGGCCGATGATCCAGATGCTGCGGCGCGCGCACGAGGCCGACGAGCCGGTCGTCTGGGGCGTCTGAACCGGCTGGCGTGGTGCGGTGCACCGCAACCAAGAGGAAAGAGCAATGAAACTGTGGAGCGACAGTTGGACCAACGGTGACCGCATTCCGGCGCGTTACGCCGCCGGACGCCTGGACGAGGCGGGCCAGGTCGGCTTCGGCGAGAACCTCAACCCGCACCTGGCCTGGAGCGACCTGCCCGCGCAGGCGCGTTCGCTGGTGCTGATCTGCCACGACTTCGACGTGCCCAGCCGCGGCGACGACGTCAACCAGCCCGACCGCGAGATCCCCGCCGACCTCGATCGTGTGGACTTCTTCCACTGGGTGCTCGTCGACCTGCCGCCGCGGCCGGCGGTGATCGCCGAAGGCGAGTACAGCCGCGGTTTCACCGCCCGCGGCAAACCCGGGCCCGGCCTGCCCAACGGCGCGCGCCAGGGGCTCAACGACTACACCGGCTGGTTCGCCGGCGACGCCCGGTTCGACGGCCGCTACTACGGCTACGACGGCCCGTTCCCCCCGTTCAACGACTCGCTGGTGCACCACTACGTCTTCACGCTGTACGCCGTGACGCTCGAGCGCCTGCCGGTCGACGGCGACTTCACCGGCCCCCAGGTGCGCCGCGCGCTGGCCGGCCACACCTGCGGCGAGGCCACGTTCTCGGGCACCTACACGCTGAACCGGCGCCTGCTGCCGTGACGGCGGGCGGCACCGCCGCCGGGCCCGGCGCATGAACGAGGCGACCCGCCTCGTCGTGCTGCGCCACGGCGAGACCGACTGGAACGTCGGCCAGCGCATCCAGGGCCAGCTCGACATCGGCCTGAACGGTGTCGGCCGCTGGCAGGCCGGCCGCGCTGCCGCGGCGCTGCTCGACGAGGGCCTGCAGGCGATCTACAGCAGCGATCTGGCGCGTGCGGCCGACACCGCGGCGGCGATCAGCCGCGCCACCGGCCTGCCGGTGCACCCGGAGCCCGGCCTGCGCGAGCGCGGCTTCGGCCGCTTCGAGGGCCTCACCTTCGCCGAGATCCAGCAGCGCTGGCCCGAGGATGCGCTGCGCTGGCGCCGGCGCGACCCGGACTGGGGCGCCGAAGGCGGCGAGCGCCTGGCCGATTTCTACGGCCGGGCCGTCGCGGCGGCGCTGGCGATCGCCGCCCGCCATCCGGGCCAGACCGTGGCCCTGGTGGCACACGGCGGCGTGCTCGACTGCCTGTACCGCGCCGCCACGCGCATCGCGCTGGACGCGCCGCGCACCTGGATGCTGGGCAATGCCAGCATCAACCGGCTGCTGCACGCCGACGGCGCGCTGGCGCTGGTGGGCTGGAACGACGCCGGCCACCTCGAGGGTGGCCGGGACGACGTCAGCGCCTGAGCGCAGGCCCTGGCGGGCTCACTGGCGGCGGATCTCCCGCCACGAGTTCTTGGCCGCCGGGATCGGCGGGTTGGAGCCGATCAGCTTGTTCTGCGACTGGCCATCACCGGTCTGGATCAGGCCGCGCATGTCGCCGGTGTCGGTGAGCACCGCACGCACGCCCGACGACGTCGCTACCGACGAGATCTGCGTCGAGACGAAGGCCGCGTGTTCGTAGACCTTGCCGGTCTTGAAGTCCAGCACGTACATCCACGACGAGGCGCTGCAGTCGGTGGCGCCGATGACGTTGGTCGTGAACGCGATCGCGCCGTAGGCGATCGCCGGCTCGGTGTTGGCCTGCTCGCCGGCCGGCAGGTCGAGGTACCAGCCGCGCTGGGTGGTCCAGTCGAGGTCGTTGCCGGAGATGGTGCCGTTGGTGCCGTCGCGCGTGTAGGTGCGCTGGACCAGCGTGCTGCGCGGCGCGGTGATCGTCGCGCCGTCGGCGATCGCGTAGAAGGTCTGGACCGCGGGGCGGCCGAAGTCGTCGACGTCCAGCAGGCGCCCGGTGCCGACGAGCACCACGCGCTGGGTGCCGATGCGCGCGAGCTCGGGCGCTGCCGTCACCGGCTGCGCGTCGCCGTTCGAGCGCAGCAGCGTGGCGACCTTGTGCACCGCGCCGTCGGCGTTCGGCTCCAGCGACAGGTCGAAGCGCCAGACGTTGCCCAGCAGGTCGCCGCTGTAGACGTAGCGCACGGTGTTGTCCTGCTCGAGATAGCCCGACACGTGGGCCAGGCCGGCCTCGGCGTCCGCGCTCCCGGCGGTCGTGACGTACTCCTTGAGCACGCTGCCGTCGGCAGGGTCGAGCACGAACAGGCGGCCGTAGCCGTCGGCGGTGGCGTTGTAGCCCGAGGTCACCAGCACGCGGTAGGTGTCGTCGGCGACCTTGACGATCACCGGCTTGCCCAGTGTCTGGCCGACCTTGCTCGCGTAGCTGGAGGTGCTGGCGCCGGGGAAGCGCCACTTCACCCAGCTCGCGGCGTTGCTCTCGGTGTTGGTGCGCGGCGTGCTGACGTCCAGCGCGTAGTAGGCGCGGCCGGCGGCGCCCATGCCGGCGACGAGCAGCTTCGACGCGCTGCCGGTCTTGCCGATCACCGGCGTGCCGTCCAGGTGGGTGCCGAAGTTGTAGCCGCGCTGCGAGGCCGCGCCGATCGTCGACAGCGCCGCATGCGGCACGAAGGCCCACAGCTCCTGGCCGCGGTCGGTGCCGCTGGCGATGTCGATGGCGTGCAGCATGCCTTCGCTGGAGGCCAGGTAGGCGACGCTGTCGGGGTTGCTGATCACCGGCTCGGCGTTGATCACGGCGCCGATCAGGCTGGTGCGCCGGCGGTAGGTCGTGCCTTCGAGCGAGCGGTCCCCGCGCAGGTAGTTGAACAGCGCCGCGCCGTCGCCGTAGCTGCTGTCCGGGTCGACGAGGCTGCCGACATTGGTGCTGGTGAAGGCGACGCCGCCGCTGCCGCCGTCGGTCGCGATCTGGCGCGTCGTGTAGTTGCGCGCCGCCAGCAGCGTGGCGGCCGACCAGGTCGGCGTGGCGCTGATGTCGCCGGTGGAACGGTCGATCGCGTTGGCCGTCAGGTCGCCGGACCAGCCCGAGGGGTTGTAGGTGCCGAGGTAGGCGAAACCGTCGCCGCGCGTCAGGTTGACGGTGCTGACCGCGACCGCGCTCTGCGCGCCGACCTGGCTGATGATGTCGTCCAGGATGGCCTTGATGCTGGTGGCGGTCTCGGTCGGGCTCGTCGCCAGGAACATCTTGCCGCGGCCGTTGATCGTCGCGTGCCACTGGTCGTCGATCATCGACGGGTTGTCGGCCGTCGGCGTCGTCCAGGTCGGGGCGGTCACGAAGGGGTCTTCGGTGTTCGGCCACAGCGAGCCGCGCACGCCCAGCGAGATCGCGTAGGTGTTGATGTGCAGGTCGGGGTTGCGGTCGGCGTTGGCCTCGGTCGAGGTGCTGGCCGGCACGCGGCCGGCGGTGAGGTCGGTGCGCAGCCGCTTGGTGTACTGGTACAGCGCCAGGTCGGCCAGCGAGCCGGTGGGGATCGTCGTGTACGGCGCCGAGCCGCCGTAGGTGCTCGAGTCGTAGGTCGGCACCGAGATGCTGGTCGTGTTCGAGAAGCCGTCGGTGACGACGAAGGTGTTGTTGCGCTGGCAGGCGTACTGGATGATGCTGGTGTTGGTGTTGTACTCACCGCCGATGTACTTCACCGTCGCGTGCGTCGGCGTGCCCTCGGCCGACATCGCGTTGCCGTAGAACTGGCCCATCACGCGCATCGCGTTGCTGCTGGCCGAGGTGCCGTCGGTGTCGTACATCGTCACCGTGTTGTTGGCGTTGAACGGCACGACGCCCAGCCGCAGCCCGGTCAGGTTCTCGAGCACCTGGCCCATCGAGCCGCCGAGCATCAGCTTGCGCTTGCGGTAGTAGCTGAACCAGTTGGCGAAGTTCTGCATCTCCGCGTCATAGGTCCGCCCGGACGGGAAGGTGTTGCCGCTCTTGATCTCGTACCGCTTCAGCTTGGTCGTGCCGTCGGGACCGGTGATGCAACTCGTGCCGTCGACGGTGCAGTCCTCCGCGTGCCAGAAGGTCGCCGGGTAGTACGGGATCGCCGCCCAGCAGGTCGACCCCGACGGCACCGTCAGCTCGGCGGTCAGCGTGCGCCAGGTCGAGCCGCTGCAGACGTCGCGGTTGCTTCGCTCGGCCGGGACGTACGCGCCCACCGGGACCTTCATGCCGGCCTGCATGTAGAACATGTAGCCGTTGTTGCTGAACTTCGAGTTGCCGCTGTCCCACTGCGTGTTCAGCGCCAGCTTCGGTCCCGTCGAGTACAGCGGATGCGACAGCGCCGCCGACGCGCTGGCGTTCGAGAAGCTCTTCGTCGCCCCCGAGACGTAGGCCGGCGCCCAGGGCTTGTAGGTCGTGTTGCTGTCGTAGTAGATCGGGTTGAAGTGCTTGGAGCGCAGCCAGGCGAACTGCAGCGTCGGCGGCAAGGCCTGGCCGTAGCTGCTGTTGGTGCCGTAGATCTGCCCGCCGCTGGCCGTGCCGACCGGCATCAGGTAGGCGTACGGCACGTAGGAGTTGTTGGTGCTCACCGGCTTGCCGGTGCTCGAGTTCCAGCCGGTGCTGCCGTTCCACCAGAACAGGCCCGAGCTGGTGTCGAGCAGCACCTCCCAGTCCATCGAGCCCGAGTCGTCCATCGCGAAGATGACGTTGGGCTTGGCCAGCACCGAGGTCTTCAGCGGCAGGTCGGCGATGTTCGTCGCCGACGAGGCGGGCCCGGTGAGCAACGCGGCCAGTGCGAACGAGCACGCGCCGATCTGGAATGCGGTCTTCATGGCTCAGCTGCCTTCCCTGGTGACAAGGGCCTGGACGAAGGTCTCGGTGCCCTTCTGGTTCGTCACGCGCACGGTGATGCGGAACTGCTTGGAATGCGGCGGGTCCGGCGGTTCGGGGCCGGCCTTCTGGCTCTTGGGCTGCGGGATCTGCTTGACCAGGCACTGGCGCAACGGATACGTCACGTTGGCCACCGTGCAGGCGCGCTCGGCGACGTACTGCACCGTCATCGTGCCCACCGTGATCGCCGGGATCGCGTTGTTGGACCAGTTGACCGTGCTGGGCAGGCCGTTGTTGTCCTTGGCCAGCTCGACCGGCGAGTACCAAGAGCCCGCCGCGCTGTTCTCGTTGGTCAGCGCGTTGACGGCGGCAAAGGCGGTGTTGACGCCGACCTCGCTGGCCTGCAGCGCCGCTTCGCGGTAGGCGACGTTGCCGCCGGACAGCGTGCCCACCTCGACCATGCGCGCCAGCGCCAGGCCGCCGAGCAGCATCACGGTCAGCAGGATCAGCACCAGCAGCATCGTCACCCCGCGTTCGGCCCGCCGCTTCAGGGTTCGCAGCCTCATCGTCGTCACCACACCAGGTTGCGCAGCGGCACGACCACCAGCTCGCTGCGGTAGCGGTAGCAGCGCCAGTCGTCGGGCGCGGCGACGTCGGGCTCGACCTCGACGGCCGCGTCCAGCGGGTCGCGAGGCTTCTCGGTGCTGGCCTGGCAGGTGCCGGAGGCGTCGGGGCGTTCGCGCTGCAGCGAGCGTGTCACCAGGCCGATGCGCAGCGCCCGGATGCGGTTGACGTCGTCGCCGGAGACGTTGCCCCAGGGGGTGCCGGTGGCGTCCTGCCAGCTCAGGTCGTTGAGCACGTCATTGGTCGAGACGCCGTACTGGACGCGGAAGGACAGCACGTTGCGCAGCAGCGTCGCCGAGGTGCCGGTCAGCGGCTCGGTGCGCACCAGCGTCGTGCCGTTCACGGCAAAGCGGCTCCAGCGCAGCGTGCCGAGCAGCACGACGCGGTCCTTGTCCTCCTCGTCGAAGCTCGGCGTGTTGGAGAACGTGCCCTGGTTGTAGACGCCGGTGGCGCCGAAGTTGATCGTCTGCGGCGTGTCGTCGGTGGCGGCGACGGAGCTCGTCACGGTGCGCACCAGGCAGGGCTGCGACGAGCCGGATGCGGTGCCCGGCACCAGCATCACCAGCTGGCCGTTGGCCACCGGCAGGCGCGACATCGTCTGCGCGCTGGAGGCGTCGGCACTGCCCGACAGCAGCACGTCGGCGCCGCCGTCGATGCTCGTCGCGTAGACGACGTCGAGGCTGTTGTTGGCCCCAGAGGTGCCGATGCGCACCGGCACGAACGACGCGGCGTCGGAGCGCACCGTGCCGCCCAGCGTCAGGTTCATGCGGTGGCAGGAGAACAGCGAGCGGTTCTGGTCGTCGCGCGTGCCGAAGAAGCCCAGGCCGGCCGACGAGGCCTCGTTCTTGATCGCCGAGATCGCCGTCGCCGCGCCGACGCTCACGCCGCCGACGCTGATGCCCTGGCGCTGCGCGGCGCCGAACATCTTGGCGCTGCCGGCGGCGGCCAGGCTGATGATCAGCGCGATGACCATGCCGACCAGCACCTCGATGATCGACAAGCCGCGCTGGGCACGGCGGGCGTGCTCAGACATAGGTGCTGGCCTCCATCCGGCGGGTGCTCTCGTCGTCGTCCTCGGTCTGGGCGCCGTCTTCGCGCTGGCCCTTGGCGGTCCAGGTGATGACGAGCGTCATCCGGCGCGTGCCGGCGTTGTAGCTGACCGAGACCGTGCCGTCGGGCAGCGCCTGGCCGACGCGGGTCTCGAAATCCTCGGCGTAGTCGCTGGCCGAATCGCTGCCGCAGGTGCCGCTGGCCGGCAGCGTGTAGCAGGCGGCGTTGGCCGCGTCGATCATCGCCGTGCCCAGCAGCTCGCTGCCGAGCTGCACCGCGCGCACGCGCTGGTCGGCCTCGGTGCCATAGCTCAGCGAGCGCGCCTGCAGCCGCGTCAGCCCGAGCAGGCCGACCGACAGGATGACCAGCGCGATCAGCGCGTCGAACAGGCCGAAGCCGGCCAGCCGCCGGCGTGCGCGTGTGCGGGGGGCCGTCAGCAGGTTCCGGTGCGGTCGCCGCATAGTCTTATCGCTCCACCGCCTTCGACCCGCAGCCCGGGGCAGCGCAGGTCCGACGAACAGGTCTGGCCCGGCATCGACAGGTTGACCGAGGCATCGGCGCCGAGCATGCCGCTGCTGCCGAAGTCGAGGGTCGCCGCCGCGCTGGCCGTGACGCCGCCGCCCAGCTCGATGGTGCGCAGCGTCGTCTCGGCGCCGCTGCTGCGGTCGATGACCTCGATCGTGCCGCCGTCGATGGACAGCCGTACCGTGCCGTTGCGCTTGAGCGCCTCGCTCTGCGCGAACAGCGCCTGGGTGTAGAGCACGTTGCCGGCCTCGCGCAGGCGCGAGTTGGCCACCATGTCGCCGAACTGCGGTGCCGCCGCGAACAGCAGCAGCACCCCGATGGCCAGTGCGACCATCAGCTCGATCAGCGTCAGGCCGCGCTGCCTCAGGTGTCGCATACCGTGCCCTTGGTGCTCCAGCAGTTCAGGGAGTTGCTCTTGTAGGTCGTCGTGCGCGCGCCGCTTTCGTCGATCGTGAAGACGTAGTCCGACACCGGGCCGCTGCCGGTGGCCGTGGCGGTGAAGCCCTGGCCGCCGTCGGTCAGCTCGCAGCTGACGGCGAAGTTCGCGATGTTGGTCGGGTTCGCGATGGCGCAGTCGTCGGTGCCGTAGTTGCCGACGTCCTGGTAGCGCTGCTCCATGCGCGTGGCGAAGGCCGACAGCGCGTCGAGCCCGGCGGGCACCTTGGCGCGCCGGATGTAGCTGTTGTAGGACGGCAGCGCGACCGCCGTCAGGATGGCGAGCACCGCCAGCGCGATCATCAGTTCGATCAGCGTGAAGCCGGCAGGCGCGGGGCGGAAACGTGGCGTCATCGGGGTCTCGGGCGGGTCGACTGCGTCGGGCGGGAGGCACGGACCGGCCCGTGCCCTGGCCATCCGCTCCGACGGGTCTTCGGCCACGTCGGACGCGGGTTGAGAAAGTATGCCGGGGAGGTGGTGACCGGCTGTAAGACCGAGCGGTGCGGTGTGACAGCCTTCACGCAGCCGGCCCGGCCGGCCTGTTCAGCCGGTGCCGAACAGGTCGCCGCCGGCCCGCTGGGGCGGCGACAGGCCCAGGTGGCGGTAGGCCGCGAGCGTGGCGACACGGCCGCGCGGCGTGCGCTGCAGGTAGCCCTGCTGGATCAGGTAGGGCTCGATGACGTCCTCGATCGTGCCCGACTCCTCGCCGATCGCGGCGGCGACGTTGTCCAGGCCGACCGGGCCGCCGTCGAAGCGGTGGATCACGGCTTCCAGCAGCTTGCGGTCCATGACGTCGAAGCCCAGCGGGTCGACGTCCAGCAGCGCCAGCGCCTTGTCGGCGATCGGCGCGTCGATGCGGCCGTCGCCCTTGACCTGGGCGTAGTCGCGCACCCGGCGCAGCAGCCGGTTGGCGATGCGCGGCGTGCCGCGCGAGCGCCGCGCGACTTCCAGCGCGCCGGCCGGGTCGACCTCGACACCCAGCAGCCCGGCCGAGCGCGTGACGATGCGCGTCAGCTCGTCGGCGTTGTAGAACTCCAGCCGCGCGACGATGCCGAAACGGTCGCGCAGCGGGTTGGTCAGCATGCCGGCGCGGGTCGTCGCGCCGACCAGCGTGAACGGCTGCAGGTCGAGCTTGATCGAACGTGCCGCCGGGCCGTCGCCGATCATGATGTCGATCTGATAGTCCTCCAGCGCCGGGTAGAGGATCTCCTCGACGACCGGCGACAGGCGGTGGATCTCGTCGATGAACAGCACGTCGTTCTTCTCGAGATTGGTCAGGATCGCCGCCAGGTCGCGCGGCTTCTCCAGCACCGGGCCCGAGGTCTGGCGCAGGTTGACGCCCAGTTCCGCGGCGACGATGTGCGCCAGCGTCGTCTTGCCCAGCCCCGGCGGGCCGAACAGCAGCACGTGGTCCAGCGCCTCGGCGCGGCCGCGGGCGGCGTGGATGAAGATCTCCAGCTGCTCGCGCGCACGCGCCTGGCCGACGTACTCGTCCAGCACCTTGGGCCGCAGCGCACGCTCGATCGCCTCCTCGTTGGGCGACGCGGGGGCGGCGCTGACCACGCGCGGGGCCGGGAGTGAGCCGAAGTCGTCGGTCTTGATCGCCATGGGGCCGGATTATGGCGAGCTAGACTGCCTGCCCCGGCGCCCGTGTCGGCCGCCGGCGACGACCCAAGGAGTGTTTCGCGATGAACCGTAGCACCGCTGCCGTGATCGGCGCGCTGTTGAGCCTGGCCGCCGCGGCCGCCTCGGCCCAGACCACCGTCAAGGACGCCTGGATCCGCGGCACCGTGGCCCAGCAGAAGGCGACCGGCCTGTTCGCCCAGATCAGCTCGGCCCAGGGCGGCCGCCTGGTCGGCGCCTCGTCGCCGGTGGCCGGCGTCGTCGAGGTGCACGAGATGGCGATGGACGGCAACGTGATGAAGATGCGCGCGCTGGCCAACGGCCTGGCGCTGCCGGCCGGCCAGACCGTCGAGCTCAAGCCCGGTGGCTACCACGTGATGCTGATGGACCTGAAGCAGGCGCTGGACGTGGGTTCCACGGTGCCGGTGACGCTGATCTTCGAAGGCGCCGACCAGAAGCGCGAGAGCGTCGAGCTGCAGGTGCCCGTGAAGGCGATGAACGCCGCGATGCCGGCGATGAAGCACAGCGGTCACTGAGTCCGGCGAGCGAGGTCCGCTGATCCCCGCGCGACCCAGCTTCCCGCCACGGGCCGGCTCCGCCGGTCCGTTGGCGGACGGCCCCCTCGGGGGGTAGCGAGCGAAAGCGAGCTCGGGGGCTAACGGTTCAGTGCCTTGAGCGCCACCTTGATGCCTTCGCTGACGCCGACGTCCTTCGGCAGCGCCTTGGCCGCGGCCTGGGCCTCGCGCTCGTTGTAGCCCAGCGCCATCAGCGCCTGCACGATGTCGGCGTGGGCATCGCCGGCGCCGCCGGCGGCCGACGGCAGCCCCAGATCGGGCGCGAGCTTGCCCTTCAGCTCCAGCAGCACGCGCTCGGCGGTCTTCTTGCCGATGCCGGGCACCTTGACGAGGCGGGCGCCGTCCTGCGCCGCGACGGCCTGCGACAGCTCGGCCACCGACAGCCCCGACAGCAGCGCCAGCGCCATGCGCGGGCCGACGCCGCTGATCTTGACCAGCAGCCGGAAGGTCGCGCGTTCGCTCGCGGTGAGGAAGCCGAAGAGCTGCTGCGCGTCCTCGCGCACGACGAACTCGGTCAGCAGCACGACACGCTCGCCGAGCGCGGGCAGGTGATAGAACGTGCTCATCGGCACGTCGACTTCGTAGCCGACGCCGCCGACGTCGACGAGCAGCTGCGGGGGGGTCTTTTCGGCCAGCGTGCCGGAGAGTCGTCCGATCATGGCCGCGATTGTCGCCGCGCCGGGCCGCGAGCCCGGCGGGGGATCAGCGGAACAGGCCCAGGCGCTGCGCTTCCAGCGCCGCCTCGGCGCGCGAGCTCACGTTGAGCTTGCGGTAGATCTGCTTGACGTAGTCGGCGATCGTGTGGCGCGACAGGCCCAGCTGCACGCCGATCTCGGGCAGCGTGTAGCCCTTGGCCACGCGCAGCAGCACCTCGCTCTCGCGGTCGGTCAGCTGCACGTGCGGCAGCAGCGAGGTCTGCGGCTTCGCCTTCTGCGTGAAGTGGGCCATCATGCGCCGCGCGATCGACGGCGACAGCGGCGGTTCGCCCTGGCTGATGCGCTGCAGCTGCTCGACGATCAGCTCGCGCGGCTGCTCCTTCAGGATGTAGCCGAAGGCGCCGGCCTGCAGCGCCGGGAACAGGTGCTCGTCGTCGTCGTGGATCGTGACGACGACCGACTGCGCGTCGGGCTGCACGTCGCGCAGCTTGGTGACGACGTCGACGCCGCTGCCGTCGGGCAGGCCGAGGTCGATCAGCGCCAGCTCGAACTTGACGGCCGCGGCCAGCGAGATCGCGTCCTGGACGCGGGCACTCTCCGAGATCTGCGCGGACGGAAACACCTGGAGCACCAGCTTGCGCATCCAGGCGCGGATTTCGGGGAGGTCTTCGAGCAGCAGGACGTTCTTCATGGGGCTGGGGCTCGTGGGGGCCGAAAACTGATCCTAACAGCAGCCGGTGCCGCGGCGCCGCACTAGGCGGCGCCCTCCAGCGCCCGGTCCAGCGGGATCGTGAGCCGTATCACGGTCCCGCGGCCGGGAGCGGATTCCACCAGGCACTGCCCCTGCAGCTGCTTGGCGCGGTTCTTCATCGTCGCCATGCCGTGGCCGCGGTCCAGCCGGCCGTCGTTCTCGATCTTGATGCCGTCGCCGTCGTCCTGGACAACGACCTTGAAGTCGCCGTCGGCCACGGTGCAGGTCACCGAGGCGTGCGAGCCGCCGCTGTGCTTGATGATGTTGCTCGTCGCCTCGCGCAGGATGCGCGTGGTCTGCACGAAGGCGCGTGCCGACAGCATCTGCGTCAGGTCCTCGGGGGCGTCCCACTCGGCCTGGATGCCGGCCTGCGCGAGCCGGTTGACGACCTCGGCGCGCCAGTCGCCGAGCGCGTCGGCCAGGCGCACCGCACGGCCGGTGAGGCCGCGCACCGACAGCCGCATCTCCTCCAGCGCCTCGCGCGCCAGCGTCGAGATGCGCTGGTCGTCGCTGGTGTGCACGATGGTCAGCAGCTTGGCGCCCAGGTCGTCGTGCAGGTCGGCGGCGATGCGCTTGCGTTCGCGCTCGGTGATCTGCTCGACGCGCAGCTCGGCGAGCTGGCGGAAGTTGCGCTCGATCTCGGCAGTGGCCTCGCGCACGCGCTCCTCCAGGTGGGCGCGGCCGAGTTCGGCCTCCTGCAGCGCACGCCCGTGCTGCTGCACCAGGCGCAGGCCGACGACGACGAACATCAGCGGCGCCACCAGCCGCGCGGCCTGCGCCGGCAGCGGGCTGCCGCCGATCTGCTGCGAGACGAACTCCACCAGCGCGGCCAGCGCCAGCGTGCCCAGCGTCGCCGCCATCACCCACGACGAGCGCGAGTGCGCGCGCCATTGCGCGCGCAGGTAGAGCAGGGCCGCGGCGCCCACCTGCAGGCCGAGCAGCAGCGACCACAGCATCGTCAGCGTGTGCAGATGCGCCGCGCCGGCGAGCACCAGCGAGGCCGGCATCGCCACGCACTGCAGCGGCAGCAGGCGGTCGGCGAGGCGGCTGCGGTGCCGGGCGTAGCGCAGCAGGAACTGCACCGCCGCCAGCGTGATGAAGGCCAGCAGCGAGGACAGCAGGAACTCCGCCACCGCCGGGTCCACCGGCACCGTGCGCAGCCACAGCCGGGCCTCCAGCGCCGACCACAGCACCGACAGTGCGCCGAAGTAGGCCAGGTGCGACTCGCGCCGGTTGATCGTGCCGAGCACGAACATGAAGCTGCCCATCAGCAGCAGCGTCGCCGACAGCGCCTGCGGCAGCGCCACGGCGAAGGTGTGCTGGCGCGCCTGGCGGTGCAGCAGCAGCGACTGCGGCCCCAGCTCCAGCGCCGACAGCCCGCCGGCGCGCCAGCGTGAGCCCACGCGCGCCAGCGGCTGGCCGGTGACCTTGATGTCCAGCGTGTTCAGCTCCGGCGCGATCAGCGCCGAGGGCAGCGTCACCAGCTGCGGCTGGCCGCAGTTGTTGGTCGCCGGCTCGCGCATGCGCCCGCCGCTGAAGACGAGCTGGCCGTTGAGGTGGACCTCGAGGTTGGTGCAGGCGCGTTCGATGTACAGCGCGCTCAGCTCGTCGTCGCCGGGCCGCTGCAGCGCGCGGAAGCCGACGCGGTACCAGACCGGCCCGGCCTCGTTGGGGCGCGTGCGCGACCAGTCGTCGGGCAGCGTGACCGGGCGCGCGTCGGCGTCGCCGGGGAATCCTGGCGTGTCGCCGGGGGCCACCAGCGCCGAGGTGATGCGCAGCGTCTGCGCCGCCGCCGGCAGCGCCGCCAGCGCGAACATCAGCAGGAGCAGCAGCGACGACAGGCGGCGGAGCAGGGCGGCGGGCGACGACATGTCGACCGATTCTGAGGCATGCCGCCGGCCCGGCGGCGCTGCGACAATGGCGCTTCCTGCCGTCCCCCCGCATCCTCGCCGCTTGATCCGCCGCCACACGCTCGCCCCGGCCGACCACCGTCGGCTCGCCCATCTCTGCGGCCCGCTCGACGCGCATCTGCGCGCCATCGAGGCCGGCCTCGGCGTGACGCTCGCGCGCCGCGACGACAGCTTCCGCATCGACGGCGCACGCGCCGCGGTCGAACGCGCCGTCGCGCTGCTCGACCGGCTGTACGCGCTGGCCGAAGCGCCGATCGGCGAACGCCGGCTGCAGCTCGCGCTGGCCGAAGCCGGCGCGATGCCGCCGCCCGCGCCCGGCACGCCGGCTGACGGCGGCGCCGAGCGCATCGTGCTGCACACGCGCCATGCCGACCTCGTCGGCCGCACGCCCAACCAGGTGCAGTACCTGCGCCAGATCCTGTCGCACGACATCACCTTCGGCATCGGCCCGGCCGGCACCGGCAAGACCTTTCTCGCCGTGGCCTGCGCCGTCGACGCGCTCGAGCGCCACGGCGTGCAGCGCATCGTGCTGACGCGCCCGGCCGTCGAGGCCGGCGAGCGCCTGGGTTTCCTGCCCGGCGACCTGGCGCAGAAGGTCGACCCCTACCTGCGCCCGCTGTACGACGCGCTCTACGACCTGATGGGTTTCGACCGCGTCACCAAGGCCTTCGAGCGCGGCCAGATCGAGATCGCGCCGCTGGCCTTCATGCGCGGGCGCACGCTCAACCACGCGTTCGTGATCCTCGACGAGGCCCAGAACACGACGCGCGAGCAGATGAAGATGTTCCTCACGCGCATCGGCTTCGGCAGCAAGTGCGTCGTCACCGGCGACGTCAGCCAGGTCGACCTGCCCAAGGGCATGGCCAGCGGCCTGGTCGAGGCGCGGCACATCCTCAAGCGCGTGCCGGGCATCGCGTTCACCGATTTCACCGCCGCCGACGTCGTGCGCCACCCGCTGGTGGCGCGCATCGTCGAGGCCTACGACGCCGCCCGGGAGCCGCGTGAAGCCTGAACTCCAACTGTCGCTGCAGTTCGCCGACGCCCGCCACCGCGGCGCGCTGGCGCGCCACCGCGTCGCGCGCTTCGTGCGCACGGCGCTCGAATCCAACGGCCGCATCGCGGTGCGCATCGTCGACGAGGACGAGGGCCGCACGCTCAACCGCGATTACCGCGGCAAGGACTACGCGACCAACGTGCTGACCTTCGACTACGAGCACGAGCCCGAGGTCGTCGCCGACCTGGTCCTCTGTGCGCCGGTCGTCGAGCGCGAAGCCGCCGAGCAGGGCGTCACGCTGGAGGCGCACTACGCCCACCTGCTGGTGCACGGCACGCTGCACGCCCAGGGCTGGGACCACGAGGACGACGGCGAGGCCGAGGCGATGGAAGCGCGCGAGACCGAGCTGCTCGCGGCGCTGGGTTTCGCCGACCCCTACGCGCGCGGCTGATCAGCCGGCCTTCGGCCGCATCAGCACCGAGGCGATCGCCGCGACGATCAGCAGCATCGCCGCGAAGTCCTGCCAGTGCAGCGTCTCGCCGAGCACCAGCGCGCCGGAGAAGGTGCCCAGCACCGGGATCATCATCACGCTGATCGAGCTGGCCACCGGCGGCAGCGTGCGCGCCAGGTAGAACCAGGCCGCCTGCGCGAAGCAGAACACGCCGACGGCGTTGTAGGCGATGGCCCAGGCCACCGGCGCCGACGGCAGGGTCCAGCTGTGCGACTCGAAGGCCAGTGCCAGCACGCTCATCACGGCGGTCGTCACGACCGTCATCCAGAACGCCACCGCGAGCAGCGGCACCGGGATCGTGCTGCGCCGCAGGCGATGCGTGCCGTAGGCCCAGGTCGCCGCGGCCAGCAGCATCGCCGCGGCCGCCCAGGGCGCGCCGGCCAGGCGGCCGGCCTCGTGCGCCAGCAGCAGCACGACACCCAGCCCGGCGGCGGCGACGCCGGCGAGCTGGCGCCAGCCCAGCCGGTCGCCGAACAGCCAGCGGCCCCACAGCGCCGCGAACACCGGCATCGAGTAGCCGAGGATCGCCGCGCGCCCCGAGCTCAGCGACGGGATCGCGAGGATCACGACGACGTGCCAGACCAGCATGTTGGACACCGTCAGCCGCAGCAGCTCGCCCCAGTGCTCGCGCGGCAGCGCCAGCGGCACGCGCAGCGCCAGCAGCGCCAGGCCGAACAGCGGCAGCCCGGCGAGCATCGACACGGCGCGGAAGGACAACGGCGGGAAGCCGCTGACGCCGAGTTTCATCACCGGCCAGTTCAGGCCCCAGATCAGGGTCAGCAGCAGCAGGACCGCCAGCTGGCGGCGTGTCGGGCGGCTCATCGGAGAACGGGATTCAGCGGCGCTGTTCGCCGAGGTAGCGCTTGCGCCAGAAGAACACCGCCAGCCCGACGCCGACGGCCAGCATCAGCCAGATCGCGACCCAGATGCCGTTGCTCGAGTGCACCAGCGGCAGCATGTCGAAGTTCATGCCGAAGAAGCCGGTGATCAGGTTCAGCGGCAGGAAGACGGCGGTCAGCACCGTCAGCGTGCGCATGATGTCGTTGGTGCGGTGCGCCACCGCCGAGAAGTGCATCTGCACCGCGGTCTCGGCCGAGTGCTCGAGCCGGCGCACGTGCGAGAGCACACGTTCGACGTGTTCGAGCACGTCGCGCGAGCGCACGCGCAGCAGCTCGCGCTCGCGCTGGGCCGCGGCTTCGGCGGGTTCGGGCCATTCGTCGAGCGCGTCGACCCACTCCTGCACCGCGCTGCGCTGGTCCTCGCAGGTGTCCTCCAGCGTGTGCAGCGCGGTGCGCGACTGCAGCAGCACGCTCCAGTCGCCGAAGCGGCTCTTCGGGTCGAGCAGGCGCTGCTGCAGGTAGCCGAGCTGGCGCGTCAGCAGCCGGCGCAGGTCGAGGTAGCTGTCGACCATGTGGTTGACCATGCGCAGCATCAGGTCCGCCGGGCTGGCCGGCAGGCGCGTGCCGGCGCCGGCCAGGCGCGTGGCGAAGTGCTCGCGCACGGCGCAGTCGGTCGGGTGCACGGTGATCAGCACGCGGTCGAAGACGGCGAAGCCGACCGGGCTGGTGTCGATCGCACGCAGCGCGCGTTCGGCGCTGGCCATCGTGCCGTGTTCGTCGTCGACGAACAGGTCCTCGCTGCCGGCGGCGGCGGCCAGCCGCCGGAAGACCAGCAGGTCGTACCAGGAGGTGTAGTCGTAGTGGCTCGGCAGCTGGTGGTTCAGCAGGTCCGAGACGTGCAGGTCGACCAGCGCCCCGAGGCCCCAGCGCTGCAGCGCCGCCTGGAGATCGGCCTGGCCGAGCTCGAAGACGCGGCGTGCGCTGCCGATCCAGAGGAAGCCCTCGGCCGGCAGCGCCTGCGGCAGCGCGTCGAGTTCGCGGAAGCCCGGCGCGCCGACGTGGAAGACCCGCATGCGGGCGGGATCAGCGCTGGCGCAGCAGCCGCGCGGCGTCGAGCGCGAAGTAGGTCAGGATGCCGTCGGCGCCGGCACGCTTGAAGGCGAGCAGCGCTTCCATCATCACGGCGTCGTGGTCCAGCCAGCCGTTGGCGGCGGCGGCCTTGATCATCGCGTACTCGCCGCTGACCTGATAGGCGAAGGTCGGCATGCCGAACTCGTCCTTCACGCGGCGCACGATGTCCAGATACGGCAGGCCGGGCTTGACCATCACCATGTCGGCGCCTTCGGCGATGTCCAGCGCCACTTCGCGCAGGGCCTCGTCGGAGTTGCCCGGGTCCATCTGGTAGACCTTCTTGTCGCTCTTGCCCAGCGTGCCGCGCGTGCCGACGGCGTCGCGGAACGGGCCGTAGAAGGCGCTCGCGTACTTGGCGCTGTAGGCCATGATGCGCGTGTGGATGTGGCCGCCGGCTTCCAGCGCGTTGCGGATCGCGCCGATGCGCCCGTCCATCATGTCGCTGGGCGCGACGATGTCGACGCCGGCCGCGGCGTGCGTCAGCGCCTGGGCGGTCAGCACCTCGACGGTGGCGTCGTTGATGATGTAGCCGGTCTCGTCGAGCAGGCCGTCCTGGCCGTGGCTGGTGTACGGGTCCAGCGCGACGTCGGTCATCACGCCGAGCTCGGGGAAGCGCTCCTTCAGCGCGCGCACGGTGCGCGGGATCAGGCCGTCGGGATTGGTCGCTTCGCGGCCGTCGGGCGTCTTCAGCGACGCGTCGATGTTCGGGAACAGCGCCAGCACCGGGATGCCGAGTTCGACGCACTGCTCGGCGACGCCGAACAGCATGTCCTGGCTCATGCGCTGCACGCCGGGCATGCTCGGCACGTCCTGGACCTGACCCGTGCCCTCGAGCACGAACACCGGGTAGATGAAGTCTTCCGGCGCCAGCCGGTTTTCGCGCACGAGGGCGCGGGTGAAGGCATCGCGGCGCAGCCGGCGCGGCCGGCTCGCGGGGAACGGGGGAAGGGTACGCACGAGCTGTCCTGGGGGTTCTGGAGCGTGTCACACGCCTGCGAAGGCCCGACGGATTTCGGTTGGCTCTTCGCCGGTCACTCTGCTAAAGTGACCGATGAATGATAGCCGCACGCGCGGTGGTCATTCCCTGCTTTTCCTCCCTGAGCAGGTGCCTTACCGTGATGACAGCGATAAGGCTTGCTGGCCCCGGCTCCGCGCCGGGGCCTCCTTTTTTCAGCCTCGTGGCGCCCGCCATAATGGCCCGATGAGCTACCTCTGGGTCAAGGCCTTCCACATCATCTTCGTGGCGAGCTGGTTCGCCGGGCTGTTCTACCTGCCGCGTCTGTTCGTCAACCTGGCGATGGTGCCGCCGGACAGCCACGCCGAGCGCGAGCGCCTGCTGCTGATGGCGCGCAAGCTGTACCGCTTCATGATGATCCTGATGGTCCCGGCCTTCGTGCTGGGGCTGCTGCTGTGGCTGCACTTCGGCATCGGCGCCGGCGCCGGCTGGCTGCACGCCAAGCTGACGCTGGTGGCGGGCATCCTCGTCTACCAGGAGTTCTGCCGCCGCGTGCTGAAGGACTTCGAGAACTCGGCCAACAAGCGTTCGCACAAGTGGTTCCGCGTCTTCAACGAAGTCACGGTGATCCTGTTCGTGGCGATCGTCGTGCTGGTCGTCGTCAAGCCCTTCTAGCGGGCGCTTCGCACGCGTGACGAGCGACCGTCACCGCAGCTCGGCCACGCCGCTGGCGGCGGCGTTCGCGGCGCTGATCGTCTACGCCAGCCTGTTCCCGTTCGAGGGCTGGCGTTGGCCGCCGGGGCAGGAGCTGACGGCGCTTCTGGCGCTGCCCTGGCCGCGCTGGGTGACGCCGTTCGACGACTGGTCCAACTTCGTCGGCTACGTGCCGCTGGGCGCGCTGCTGCTGATCGCCGCACGGCGCAGCGGTTGGGCGCCGCTGCCGTCGCTGGCGCTGGGCCTGGTGCTGCCTGCGGCGCTGTCCTACGGCGCGGAGGTCACGCAGCAGTTCCTGCCGACGCGCCACCCGTCGCTGAAGGACTTCGCGCTCAATTCGGCCGGCGGCGCCGTCGGCGCGCTGGCCGGTGCGGCGCTGCATGCCGCCGGGCTGATCGACCGCTGGCACGGGCTGCGCCAGCGCTGGTTCGTGCCGCGCAGCGCGGGGGCGCTGGCGTTGCTGGCGCTGTGGCCGCTGGGGCTGCTGTTCCCGGCGCCGGTGCCGCTGGGCCTGGGCCAGTTCGGCGAACGCCTGCGCGGCTATGCGCTCGACTGGCTCGACGAAGTGCCCTGGGCCGACCCGGTCTACGAGATGCTGGCCGCGGTGCCGACGCCCGGCGAGCGCCTGTGGCCGCCGGCCGAAGGCGCGGTCACGGCGCTGGGCCTGCTGGCGCCCTGTCTGGTGGCCTACTCGGTCGTCGCGCCGGGCTGGCGGCGCGTGGTGCTGGCCGCCGGCGCGCTGGCGCTGGCTGCGGCGACGATGACGCTGTCGACGTTGCTGAACTTCGGCCCGCAACATGCACTGGCCTGGCTGACGCCGATGGTGGGCCCGGCCTTGCTGGCCGCGGCCGGCGGCGCGCTGCTGCTCGCGCCGGTGGGGCGCCGCGTCGCCTGCGGCCTGGGGCTGGTGGTGCTCACGGTGCTGGTGACGCTGGTCGCGCAGGCGCCTGCCGACCCGTATTTCGCCGACAGCCTGCAGAGCTGGGAGCAGGGGCGTTTCGTGCGTTTCCACGGGCTGGCGCAGTGGATCGGCTGGCTCTGGCCGTATGCCGCGGGCGGCTGGCTGCTGGGTCGTCTGGCCAGCCGCGACTGAGGCCCCGCGCGCCGGCCGTGCCGGGGGCGGTGCCTACAATCCCGCCATGAGCTATTTCCGGCATCACATCTTCTTCTGCCTCAACGAGCGGCCCGCCGGAGAGTCGAGCTGCGCCCGCCATGGCGCGCAGGAGGCGTTCGATCACTGCAAGGCGCGTGTCAAGGCCGAAGGCCTGGCCGGCGCCGGCGGCGTGCGCGTCAACAAGGCCGGCTGCCTGGACCGCTGCGCCGGCGGCCCGGTGGCCGTGGTCTACCCCGAAGGCACCTGGTACACCTACGTCGACCGCGAGGACATCGACGAGATCGTCGAGTCGCACCTGAAAAACGGGCGGCCCGTCGAGCGCCTGATGCTGCCCCCCGACGTCGGCCGATGAACTCGGCCACCGAGCGCCGGGCGATCCCCGGCCCGGCCGGCGCGCTGGACGTCGCGATCGACGCTCCCGCAGCCGGCCTGCGCGGCGTGGCCGTGCTCTGCCACCCGCATCCGCTGCACGGCGGCACGATGGACAACAAGGTCGTGCAGACGCTGGCGCGGGCGTTCGTCCAGCTGGGCTATCGCGCGGTGCGCTTCAACTTCCGAGGCGTCGGCGGCTCCGGCGGTGAATGGGATGCCGGCGTCGGCGAGCTCGACGACGCGCTGGCCGTCGCCACCGCCTTCCGTGACCCGTCGCTGCCGCTGGCCGTCGGCGGCTTCTCCTTCGGCGGCGCGATCGCCACGCAGCTGGCTGCGCGCCTGGCCGACGCCGGCACGCCGGTCGAGCGCCAGGTGCTGGTCGCGCCGGCGGTGCGGAACTTTCGCGCCGCGCCGGTGCCTCAGGACAGCGTCGTGATCCACGGCGAGGCCGACGAGGTCGTGCCGCTGGCGGCGGTGCTCGACTGGGCGCGTCCCCAGTCGTTGCCGCTGACGGTGGTGCCTGGCGCCGGCCACTTCTTCCACGGGCAGCTCACGCTGCTCAAGCAGATCGTCGTCGGTGCCTGGCACCGCTGACCCACCCCATTCCTTCCCGATGAAACGACTCCTGTCCCTGGCGCTGGCCTTCTTCGTGGCTGGCGCCCACGCCCAGGCCCCGGTGCCGCCCGAGGTCGCCGCGCGCCAGTACATCCTGATCGACGTCAGCGCCAACCAGGTGCTCGCCGAACGCGACGCCGACACGCCGGCCGACCCGGCCTCGCTGACCAAGCTGATGAGCGCCTACCTGGTGTTCAACGCCGTGCGCGACGGCAAGCTGGCGCTGGACCAGCGCGTGCCGGTGTCCACCCGCGCCTGGGACGAGCGCAAGTACGGCGGCTCGCTGATGTTCATCGACACCCGGATGCAGCCGCGCGTCGACGAACTGCTGCGCGGCATGATCGTGCAGAGCGGCAACGACGCGACGGTCGCGCTGGCCGAGGCGGTCGGCGGCACGGTCGAGAACTTCGTCGCGATGATGAACAAGCAGGCCCAGGCCTGGGGGCTGAAGAACACCCAGTTCCGCAACCCCTCGGGGCTGACCGAGGCCGGCCACAAGACGACGCCGCGTGAGATCGCCTACATCGCCACGCGCATCATCCAGGACCACCCGCAGTTCTATCCGATCTACTCGGAGCGGGCCTTCGCGTTCAACAACATCCGCCAGGACAACCGCAACCTGCTGCTGGGCCGCGACCCGAGCGTCGACGGCATGAAGACCGGCTACACCGAAGCCGCCGGCTACTGCCTCGTGGCCAGCGCCCAGCGCGACATGCCCAACGGCAAGCGCCGGCTGCTGTCGGTGGTGATGGGCACGGCCTCGATGCAGGCCCGCGCCAACGAGAGCCAGAAGCTGCTGAACTGGGGCTACGCCGCCTGGGACGCGATCCGGCTGTTCGACGCCGGCAAGGCGGTGGCCACGGTGCCGGTCTGGAAGGGCAACAAGTCCGAAGCCCGCCTGGGCGCGCCGGGCGCGATCTTCGTCGCCGTGCCGCGCGGCGAAGGCGACAAGCTGAAGACCTCGATCCAGCGCACCGACCCGCTGGTCGCGCCGCTGCAGCAGGGCCAGCGCGTCGGCACGCTGAAGGTGACGACCGCCGGCGGCACGCCGGTGGCCGAGATCCCGCTGCAGGTGCTCGAGCCGGTGGGCCTGGCCGGCATCTTCGGCCGCGCCTGGGATGCCGTGCGGCTCTGGATCAAGTAATCTGGGGCCTTCACGCGGCGTCCACACCGAGACCGTCATGGCGATCGCCCTGCCCGACACGCTCTGCTACCTGAACGGCCACTACACCCCGCTCGCCGAGGCGAAGATCCCGGTCCTGGACCGCGGCTTCATCTTCGGCGACGGGATCTACGAGGTCGTGCCGGTCTACGGCCGGCGGCTGTTCCGCTTCGACGAGCACCTGGCGCGGCTGGAGCGCAGCCTGGCGAAGATCCGCATCCCGAACCCGCACACGCGCGACGAGTGGCTGGAGCGCTGCCGCTGCCTGGTGCAGACGCTGGCCGAGACGCGCGGCGTCGATGACCAGGTGGTCTACATCCAGGTCACGCGCGGCGTCGCCCCGCGTGACCACGTGATGCCCGACGGCCTGGAGCCGACGGTCTTCATGATGGTCAACCCGCTGAAGCACGCGACGGCCGAGCAGCGCCACCACGGCGTGGCCTGCATCACCGCGCGCGACTTCCGCTGGGAGCGCGGCGACATCAAGAGCACCAGCCTGCTGGGCAACGTGCTCGCGCGCCAGATGTCGGCCGACCACGGCGCCGTCGAGACCATCATGCTGCGCGACGGTTTCCTCACCGAGGCCTCGGCGAGCAACGTCTGGATCGTCCAGGAAGGCGCGCTGATCGGCGCGCCCAAGAGCGAGTACGTGCTCGAGGGCATCCGCTTCGAGCTGCTGCGCGAGCTGTGCGAGGACTGCGACATCCCCTACAGCCTGCGACCGGTGTCCGAGGCCGAGCTGCTGTCGGCCGACGAGGTGCTGCTGAGCTCGGCCACCAAGGAAGTGCTGCCGGTCACGCGCCTGGACGGCGTGCCGGTCGGCCACGGCGCGCTGCGCGGCAAGCCGGGCCCGGTCTACGCCCGCCTGTACGAGGCTTACCAGCAGGCCAAGCGCCTGCAGTCGATCTGAAGTCAAGATGGCCGACATCCCGCCCGAACAAAGCCTCATCGAGTACCCGAGCGCCTTCCCGATCAAGGTGATGGGCGCGCACGTCGAGGGCTTCGAGGAAGCCATCGTCGCGGTGGCGCTGCGTTTCGACCCCGAGTTCGACCGCCAGCGCGTCGAGCGCCGCCCGAGCAAGGGCGGCAACTACATGGGGCTGACGATCACCGTCACGGCGACGAGCCGCGAGCAGCTCGACGAGCTCTACCGCACGCTGAGCACGCACCCGATGGTCAAGGTCGTGCTCTGACGGCGATGCGGCTGCTGCTGCAGGGCCGGCGCGACTACGCCGAGACCGAGGCCGCGATGCGCGGCTTCACCGAGGTGCGCACGGCCGGCACCGAAGACGAGATCTGGCTCGTCGAGCACCCTCCGGTCTTCACGCAGGGCATCGCCGGGCGCGAGGCCCACGTGCTGGCGGCCGGCGAGATCCCGGTCGTGCGCACCAACCGTGGCGGCCAGGTGACGTACCACGGCCCCGGCCAGGTCGTCGCCTACCCGCTCGTCGACCTGCGGCGTGCCGGCTACTTCGTCAAGGAATACGTCTTCCGCCTCGAGGAGGCGGTGCTCGACGTGCTCGGTGCCGTCGGCGTCACCGGCCACCGCGTGCGCGGCGCGCCGGGCATCTACGTGCGCCTGGACGACCCCTTCGGTCACGCCCGCCTGGTGCCTCGCGACGACGATCCGTTCGCCGGCCTGGGCAAGATCGCCGCGCTCGGCATCAAGGTCAGCGGCCACTGCACGTACCACGGCGCGGCGCTGAACGTCGCGATGGACCTGCAGCCCTTCGAGCGCATCGACCCCTGCGGCTACAAGGGGCTGAAGACGGTGGACCTGCGCTCGCTGGGCATCGAGGTCGGCTGGGAGGACGCGGCGCGCGCCTTCGGCCAGGCGCTGGCGCGGCGGCTCGCGCCGGCCTGAGCCCGGCGCCGACCCTGACGGCCGGGCGGCGAAAGGCCGCGGCGGATAATCTTCGGGCTCCCACGCCCGCCCGCTCCGCGCCATGACCGATCCCCAGACCCCGGCCTACGACCCGACCGCCAAGCAGAAGTCGCAGGCCAAGACCTCGCGCATCCCGATCAAGGTGGTGCCGGCCGAGGTGCTGAAGAAGCCGGAGTGGATCCGCGTGAAGGCCGGCTCGGCGTCCTCGCGCTTCTACGAGATCAAGAACGTGCTGCGCGAGCAGAAGCTGCACACGGTCTGCGAGGAAGCCTCGTGCCCGAACATCGGCGAGTGCTTCGGCAAGGGCACGGCGACCTTCATGATCATGGGCGACAAGTGCACGCGGCGCTGCCCGTTCTGCGACGTCGGCCACGGCCGCCCGGACCCGCTGGACGCCGAGGAGCCGAAGAAGCTGGCCCAGACCGTCGCCGCGCTGAAGCTGAAGTACGTCGTCGTCACCAGCGTCGACCGCGACGACCTGCGCGACGGCGGCGCCCAGCACTTCGTCGACTGCATCACCGCGATCCGCGAGGCGTCGCCGGCGACGCGCATCGAGGTCCTGGTGCCCGACTTCCGCGGCCGCCTGGACAAGGCGCTGGCGATCCTGAAGACCGCGCCGCCGGACGTCATGAACCACAACCTGGAGACCGTGCCGCGTCTGTACAAGGAAGCGCGGCCGGGCGCCGACTACGCCTTCAGCCTGAACCTGCTCAAGCGCTTCAAGGAAGAAGTGCCGGCCGTGCCGACGAAGAGCGGGCTGATGGTCGGCCTGGGCGAGACCGACGAGGAGATCCTCGAGGTGATGCGCGACATGCGCGCCCACGGCATCGAGATGCTGACCATCGGCCAGTACCTCGCGCCCAGCGGCCACCACCTGCCGGTGCGTCGCTACGTGCACCCGGACACCTTCAAGATGTTCGAGCGCGAGGCCGCGGCGATGGGCTTCAGCCACGCCGCCGTCGGCGCGATGGTGCGCTCGAGCTACCACGCCGACCAGCAGGCGCACGCGGCGGGCGTCACCGAAGGCTGATCGGTTGCCAGCGTGCGCGCCCGCGCGCACGATCGCGTCTCCCGTCTTGATGGAGTTGCGATGGATCGCAGGCAATTCGCGTGGACCTTGGCCGCCGCGTCGAGCGTCTGGCCGCTCGCCGGCCGCGCCGCCGCGCTGACCGAGACCGATGCCGCCGCCGGCGTGCGTGCGGCGCTGGAACGTGGCGCCGTCGCCGCCGTCGGCTTGCTGGGGCGCACCGACGGCTTTCTCGGCAACCCGAAGGTGCGCATTCCGCTGCCGGGCGCACTGGAGGATGCCGCCGGGCTGCTGCGCGCCACCGGCCAGGGCAAACGCGTCGACGAGCTGGTGACGGCGATGAACCGTGCCGCCGAGGCGGCGGTGCCCGAGGCGCGCACGCTGCTCGTCAGCGCCGCCAAGTCGATCAGCGTCGAGGACGCGCTGGACATCGTGCGCGGCGGCGACACCTCGGTGACCGACTTCTTCGCACGCAAGACGCGCGAGCCGCTGGGCGTGAAGTTCCTGCCCATCGTCACCAAGGCGACCGAGAAGGTGAAGCTGGCGAACCGCTACAACGCGGTCGCCGGCAAGGCCTCGCGTTTCGGCCTGATCCGGCAGGAGGACGCCAACGTCCAGCAGTACGTCACCGCCAAGGCGCTAGACGGCCTGTACCTGATGATCGGCGAGGAGGAGAAGAAGATCCGCGCCGACCCGGTCGGTACCGGCAGCGCGATCCTGCGCAAGGTCTTCTCGCTCTAGCCGGCCGCGTCAGACCACGCCGCGGGCGTGCAGGTCGGCGATCTCGGCCTCGGTCAGGCCGATCTCGCGCAGCACCTCGTCGGTGTGTTCGCCGAGCAGCGGCGGCGCGCGGCGCAGCGTCGGCGGTGTCGCCGACAGCTTCATCGGGCTGGCGACGAGATCGATCGTGCCGAGCAGCGGGTGCTCCGCCTGCGTCACCATGCCGCGCGCACGCACCTGCTCGTCGGCGAAGACCTCGCCGAGGTCGTTGATCGGGCCGCAGGGCACGCCGGCGGCGTCGAGGGCGGCCAGCCAGTCGGCACGCGGGCGGGCGTGCAGCAGTGGCTCCAGCAGCGGGATCAAGGTCTGGCGGTTGCGCACGCGCGCGGCGTTCGTCGCGAAGCGTTCGTCGGTGGCCAGCTCGGCGCAGCCGGCGATCTCGCAGAAGCGCCTGAACTGGCTGTCGTTGCCCACCGCCAGGATCAGGTGCCCGTCGGCGACCTCGAACACCTGGTAGGGCACGATGTTGGCGTGGGCGTTGCCGACGCGCCGCGGCGGCGTCTTCGTCGCCAGGTAGTTGGCGCCCAGGTTGGCGAGCATCGCGACCTGCGTGTCCAGCAGCGCCATGTCGATCGCCTGGCCTTCGCCGGTGGCGTCGCGGTGACGCAGCGCGGCGAGGATGGCGACCGTCGCGTACATGCCGGTGAACAGATCGGCGACCGCCACGCCGACCTTCTGCGGCCCGGCGCCGGGCAGGCCGTCGCGCTCGCCGGTCACGCTCATCAGCCCGCCCAGGCCCTGGATCGCGTAGTCGTAGCCGGCGCGATCCTGGTACGGCCCGCTCTGGCCGTAGCCGGTGATCGAGCAGTAGACGAGGCGCGGGCGCGTCGCGCGCATCGCCTGGGCGTCCAGGCCGTAACGCGCCATGTCGCCGACCTTGAAGTTCTCGATCATCACGTCGGCGGTGTCGGCCAGCCGGCGCACCAGTGCCTGACCGTCGGGGTGCGCGATGTCGATCGTCACCGAACGTTTGTTGCGGTTGGTGCCGACGAAGTACGCGGCCTCGGCGCTGTCGTGGCCGGCGGCGTCCTTCAGGAACGGCGGGCCCCAGCCGCGTGTGTCGTCGCCGCCGGGGTGGCGTGCCGAGCGCGGGCGTTCCACCTTGACGACGTCGGCACCGAGGTCGGCCAGTGTCTGCGTGCACCAGGGGCCGGCGAGCACGCGCGAGAGATCGAGCACGCGCAGCCCCGCGAGCGCACCCGGTTTCAGCTGATCCATGGCGCCGATTCTGGGCCCGCGCCGTGCGCCCAGGCCCTGATGCGAGTACGGTGCGCAAGACGGAGCGAAAGCTGCCGATAATCCGCGCTCCTGCTGCCATGGCCGCCCTGCTCGTCATCGCCCACGCCCCGCTCGCGTCTTCGCTGCGCGCGGTGGCCGCGCATGTCTACCCGGACTGCGGCCGCGGCCTGGCGGCGCTGGACGTCGAGCCCGGCATGCAACCCGAGCAGGTGGTCGAGCGCGCGCGTGCGCTGCTGGCCGAACTCGGCGCCCAGGAGGCGCTGATCCTGGTCGACGTCTTCGGCGCGACGCCCTGCAACGCGGCGCTCGAACTGGCCGACGGCGTGTCCGCACGAGTCGTCGCCGGGGTCAACGTGCCGATGCTGTGGCGCACCCTGTGCTACGCCCACCTTCCGCTGGATGAACTGGTCGCGCGCGCCGTGGCCGGTGGTACGCAAGGTGTCATGCAGATCGGCGGCGCGCGCCGGCAGAATCAGGCAGTCTCCCCGGGCCCTCATGATCAAGACCCGCATCACCATCAGCAATAAGCTCGGCCTTCACGCCCGCGCCTCGGCCAAGCTGACCAAGCTGGCGGGCACCTTCCGCAGCGAAGTCTTCATGAGCCGCAACGGCCGGCGGGTCAACGCCAAGAGCATCATGGGAGTGATGATGCTGGCCGCCGGAATGGGCACCGAGGTCGAGATCGAGACCGACGGCGAGGACGAGCAGGCCGCGATGGAAGCGCTGCGCGGCCTGATCGACGCCAAGTTCGGCGAAGGCCAGTGACGCGCCGACGGGAGCCGAACGCATGAGCATCCAGGTCTTCGGCACTCCCGTCTCGCGCGGCGTCGCGATCGGCCGCGCGGTGCTGGTGGCTTCCAGCCGCGTCGACGTCGCGCACTATTTCGTCGCGGCCGAACGAGTCGAGCAGGAGATCGGCCGGCTGCGCCAGGCGCGCGACATCGTGTCCGCGGAGCTGACGGCGCTCAAGCGCGACCTGCCGCAGGATGCGCCGGCCGAGCTGTCGGCGCTGCTCGACGTGCACCAGATGCTGCTGCACGACGAGACCATGACCTCGGCGACCCGGCAGTGGATCGTCGAGCGCCACTACAACGCCGAGTGGGCGCTGTCGGCGCAGCTTGAGGTGCTCGCTCGCCAGTTCGACGAGATGGACGACGAGTACCTGCGTGAACGCAAGGCCGACGTCGAGCAGCTGGCCGAGAGGCTGTTGCGCTGCCTTGCCCGCAGCAAGCCGGGCCACAGTCCCTCTGCGGAGCCGGACGTGATGCGCATGCGCGACTTCGGCGGCGAGGACCCGCTGGTGCTGGTCGCCAACGACGTCGCACCGGCCGACATGATCCAGTTCAAGCGCAGCGTCTTCACCGGCTTCGTCACCGACGTCGGCGGGCGCACCTCGCACACGGCCATCGTCGCGCGCAGCCTGGACATCCCGGCCGTCGTCGGTGCGCGCGAAGCGAGCCGCCTGATCCGGCAGGACGACTGGCTGGTCATCGACGGCGACGCCGGTGTCGTCATCGTCAACCCGTCGCCGATCGTGCTGGAGGAGTACCGCTTCCGCCAGCGCCAGAGCGAACTCGAGCGCGCTCGCCTGAACCGCCTGCGCCACACGCCGGCGGTGACGCTGGACGGGCAGCCGGTCGAACTGCTGGCCAATATCGAGATGCCGGGCGATTCGGCCGGGGCGCTGGAGGCCGGTGCGGTCGGCGTCGGCCTGTTCCGCAGCGAGTTTCTGTTCATGAACCGCGGTGGCGACCTGCCCGGCGAAGACGAGCAGTTCCAGGCCTACCGCGACGCGGTGGTGTCGATGCAGGGGCTGCCGGTGACGATCCGCACCGTCGACATCGGCGCCGACAAGCCGCTGGATCGCATGAGCCTGCAGGAGCTGCGACACGAGCATGCGCTGAACCCGGCGCTGGGCCTGCGCGCGATCCGCTGGAGTCTGGCCGAGCCGGACATGTTCCGCCAGCAGCTGCGCGCCATCCTGCGCGCGAGTGCCTTCGGCAAGGTGCGCATCCTGGTGCCGATGGTCGCGCATGTCGGCGAGATCCGGATGACGCTGGAGGCGCTCGAGCGTGCCCGGCAGCAACTCGACGACGCAGGCTGTGCTCACGGCGAAGTCGAGATCGGCGCGATGATCGAGGTGCCTGCTGCGGCGCTGATGATCGGCCGCTTCCTCGATCACTTCGACTTCGTCTCGATCGGCACCAACGACCTGATCCAGTACACGCTGGCGATCGACCGGTCCGATGATGCCGTCTCCCATCTCTTCGATCCCTGGCATCCTGCGGTGTTGCGCCTGATCGCGGACACCATTGCCAAGGCCAACGCTCGAGGCAAGGGTGTCAGTGTCTGCGGCGAGATGGCCGGCGACGCGGCGTTCACCGACTTGCTGCTGGCCATGGGGCTGCGCAGCTTCTCCATGCACCCGGCGCGCATCGCGTCGATCAAGCAGCGAGTGCTGCGTGCCGACACCCGCCGCCTGGCCGCGGCGGTCGAGGCGGTGCTGAGCGCCGAGGATCCGGCGCTGGAGGCGGCGCGCCTGTTCTCGGGCGGGCTCGCCCACTGACAAGGCCGGCAGCGGGCGGAGCTTCCGGCACTCGTCCGGATCGGCCGGTCCCTGGGTGCGCGGGCTGAGGTGTGCCGGTGTGCGGGCAGGCAGCAGCGAGGTGGTCGACGGTGTCCTGCAAACTTTTTTCGTTGAACCGCTTGCAATCGGTTTTGGAGCCGTGCTACAGTCACAGGCTCCGCTGATCGACGGTGGTGCTTCGAAAGAAGCGGTGCCGGAGAAACTCTGAAAAGAGTTTCAGCGAAAAGCGGAAAAGCCGAGTGCTTGACAGGGTTTAAAAAGAATGTCAGAATCTCGGTCTTCGCTGAACAAACAGCGACGCTGCGAAAGCAGCGAAGTTCTTTAACAACATACAGCCGATAAGCGTGGGCGTTTGAAGGCGAGTGCCAAGAAGTCGCAAGACTTCAA
>NZ_AEWG01000145.1 GCF_000190375.1 Rubrivivax benzoatilyticus JA2 = ATCC BAA-35 | reverse complement strand
GCGGGCTCATCCGGCGTCCCCGAGCGCGACGACGATGCTGCCGCTGTAGCCGCCCGCGCCGCGTGTCAGCGTCGCCTCGACCGGGCGGGCGCGGGCGCCGGAGCGCACCTCGGCCAGCCAGGCCTGCAGCTCGGCGGCGTCGGCGTTGTCCAGCGTCAGCACCGCACGCTCGCCCTGCAGCGCCAGGCGGCCGCGCGGCCCCAGGCGCTGGCTGGCGGCGCGCAGCGCGGCGGCGGCCTGCTCGGCGTTGACCGGCGGCGCGTTGCGCAGCTCGCGGGCCTCGGCGGCCAGCCGGCCCATGGCCTGCAGCTCGACGTCCAGCGCCTCCAGCTTGGCCGGCGCGGCCGACAAGGTGCGCCAGGCCGGTTGCACCGCCACGGCGAAGACGAGGTAGAGCACGACGACGGCGGCGGCCGTGGCGACGAGCAGGCGCTCGCGCGGCGCCAGCCGCGTCCACCAGGCGTTCAGCGGGGCCCGGCGGGCCACGTCCTGAGGGTGTTTCATGCGGCCGCTCCGTTGCCGCGGCTGACGGTGATGCGGCCGTCGGCGAGTTCGGCGGCATAACCCGCGGGGCGCAGCCGGTCGCGGAAGGCGGCGATCTCCGGCGGGCTCCAGCCGGTGGCGCCCAGCGTCAGCCGGCCGGGTTCGTAGCGCAGCGTCTGCGCCGGGCCCTGGCCTTCGGGCCAGGCGGCGGCGGCGGCGCCGATCAGGGCCTCGAGGTCGCCGTCGCCGGCCCGGCCGGCGGCCGCACGCAGGCGCTCGGTCTCGCGGCGCATCTGCAGCGGCGCGTCGATCACGGCGCGCACGCCGGGGAAGCTCTGCTGCAGCAGCGCGGTCATCGCGGCCTGCCGTTCGTCGATGGCGCGGCGCTGCTGCCAGGCCATCGCGTTCAGGCCGACGAGCTGCACCGCGACCAGCGCGCCCAGGCCCCAGCGCACCGGGCGCCACTCGGGCGCCAGCAGGCGCTGGACGGTGTCGCGCAGCACGCGCAGGCCGCGGCGCCGCGGCGCCAGCTCGAACTGGCGCAGGTTCCACGCCGAGCGCGCCGCGTCCAGCGCACGCGCGGCCTCGGCGATCACGGCCACCGGCTGGCCGAGAAAACGTTCGGCGGCGGCCGCCGCCGCCGGGGTCGCGGTCCAGCGCAGGGCCTGCACGTCGGCCGGCAGCAGCGCGCGCGCCAGCGTGCCGTCAGTGCGCAGCCGGGTGATGCCGTCCTCGCGCACCAGCGTCAGCCAGGGGGCGGCGTCGTCGGCGGCGCCCTCGGGCAGCGCGAAGTGGCCGCCCGGCGTGCCGGGCACGACGGCCGGCACGACGCGGTCGACGGCGACGCCGGCGGCCTCGAGATCGGCCACGACGCCGGCCAGCCAGCCGCGGTGCACCACGGCGACCCAGGCCTCGGCGCCGGCGGTGGCCTGCGGCGGCAGCGCGAAGTGCAGCGCGTCCTCGTCGTCGAGCAGCGCTTCCTCGAGCAGGCCGGCGAGCGCGGCGCGCAGCCGCGCCGGCGGCGCCTTGGGCAGCGTGATGCGCTGCCAGGCGACGTCGCCGTCGGCGAGCAGCACGACGACGCTGTCCGCGCGCGGCAGCAGCGCCGGGGCGGCGCGGCCCGAGGAGCCGACGGCCAGGCCGTCGGGGCTGAAGACGTAGTCGATCTCGGCGGGCGCGCGTGCGGGCGCCGGCTCGTCCGCCGAGCGCGATGCCAGGCGCTGCCGGGCGGGGATCTGGAGCACGAGGACGGCCATGAGGGTCTATTGTGGCGGGCTCACTGTGTCCCGATGTGAAGCGGGCGGCGCTCGCGGCGCAGCGTCACGACGTCGCGGCCGCGGTCGGCGCCGCGGCGCTCGACCAGCGACTCCTCCTCGACGATGCGCTCGTCCAGGCGCAGCCGGCCGCGCACCTCGAAGAACGAGCTGCGCACCGAGATCCGGCTCTCGTCGTCGGCGCGTGCGCCCTGCGGCAGCAGCGCCTGCACCGCGGCCAGCGAGTCGAAGGGGCTGCGCTGGCGCGTCTGCACCAGGCGCTCGGCGCTGCCCAGGTCCAGGCCGTCGATGGCCGCCACCAGCACCTCGCGCGGCGCGGTGTTGGCGTTGACCGGCGTCGGCGTCGGCAGCAGCGTCACGTACGGCTGCAGCCGGGCGATGGTGGCCGCGTCCAGGCCCAGCCAGGCGAGGTCGGCCGGGCGCGACGGCGCCAGCGGCGCGTCGGCGGCCTCGGTGCCGCTGCGCGCCGCCCAGGCCGCGGCCAGCCCCTGCGCCAGCCGCGACGCGGTGTCGGTGGGCGTGCCGGCGGCCTCGCACAGGCGCTGCAGCGCCTTCAGCTCCTGCGGCGAAATCTTGCCCTCCGAGTCGACGACGTTGCGCAGGTTGTACTTCGCCTGGGCGTCCGAGATCGCCCCCGAGATGAAGGCCTCCGGGGCGGCGGCGTCGGTGTTGTCGCGGTCGGCGGCGAGGAAGCTCGACAGCCGGGCCTCGGCCAGCGGTGTCGCCCAGGGCTCGCCGAGGTGGTCGATGCTGCCGGTGCGGGCGTCCTCGCGCAGGATCAGGCGCGCCCAGTCGAGCGAGGCGTCGAGGATCCAGCCGGCCTGCACCGCGCCGCGTTCGGCGGCCTCGATCTGCACCGCGCGCGTCTGCTGCCAGGCCATGCCGGCGGCCAGCGTCGCCACCAGCGTCAGGATCAGCATCGCCAGCAGCAGCGCCGCGCCACGCTGGCGCCGGGGCGCGCGCCTCACGAGCCGCCTCCGGGCAGCAGCACCAGGTCGCGCGTGAGGCGGCCGGCGGCGGTGTCGAGCACCAGGCGCACGGCGTCGGGCAGGTCCTCGCCGCCGTTGCCGTCGCCGGTGCCGGCGCTGGACTGGGCGTTGGACCAGGCGTTGCCGCGGTAGTAGTAGAGCTGCCAGTCGGCGACGCCGTCGAGCAGCCGCACCTGCTGCGGCTCGGTGCCCAGCAGCTGCTGGCTGCGCAGCCAGGCTTGCTGCAGCGGCTGCAGCCGTGTCGTCGCCGGGCTCGCCCAGCGCTGCCAGACGCCGTCGGCCAGCGTCCAGACGACGACCGCCACGCCGCCGTCGACGCGCCGCGTCAGGCGCAGGTGGCGGCCGTCGAACTGCAGCACCGGCGCGGCGCCGGTGTCCTGCAGCGACTGCAGGTCCTGCTGCCACTGCGACAGGATGGTGTTCAGCCGCGCCGTGCGGTCCACCGCCTGGGTGGTGGCGTCGCGCGTGCGCACCATGCCGTCGATGCCGCGCCAGGCCAGGCCGGCGAGCACGGCCATGATCGCCAGCGCGACCAGCACCTCGACGAGCGTGAAGCCGCGCGTGCGGCGGGCGGGGGAGCTCACGTCAGTAGCGCGAGACGACGGTCGACAGCGTCAGCAGCGGGCGGCCCTCGTCGTCGCTGACGCGGGCATCGACGCGGCGGAAGTTCGGGTTCGGCGTCGGCCGCGTCTGCACCACGCCGCGGTAGCGGCGGCCGAGCTGCTCGCACTCGAAGTCGGCGTCGCCGACGCCGGGCAGCTGACGCGCCAGGCGCAGCGCGGCGAGGCGGTTCTCGGCGCACCACTGCGCGGCGCTGACGTCGGCCAGGCGCTGCGCGTTGTCGGTCAGCGCGCCGCCGGCACGCAGCCCCGCGGCCAGCGCGACGGCGACGATGGCCACCGCGACCAGCACCTCGATCAGCGTGAAGCCGCGCGAGCGTCTCATGGCGCCTCGGCCGGCGGCACGACGGCGAAGGCCGACAGGCCGTCGCTGGCGACCTCCAGCCGGCGGTCGTCCAGCCGCAGCACGATGCGCTGCGGCGGCAGGATGGCCTCGGGCCCGAGCACCACCTGGTTGCCGCCGACGACCTGGGCGCTGACCTCGGCGTCGAGCCAGCGTGTCGGCAGCGCCTGGCCCGTCGGCAGCCCGGCGAAGACGAAGGGATCGCGCTGCGGGTCGTTCGTCGGGATCCAGGCCACCGCCAGGCGGCCGGTGCGCGCCTCGGTGCGCGCCGTCTCCAGCAGCGTGGCCAGGCGCGCGGCGTCGACCTCGAGCCGGGTGCCGGCCGGGTCGCGCATCGCCAGCGTGGCCAGGCCGATGCCGATGGCGACGATGGCCATCACGACCATCACCTCGATCAGCGTGAAGCCGCGCCGGCGACGGTGCAGGCGCCTGCTACTGCCAGGAGCCGACGTCGGCATCGTTGCCTTCGCCGCCGGCCTGCCCGTCGGCGCCGTAGCTGAAGACGTCGATCTCGCCCTTCACGCCCGGGTTCAGGTACTGGTACGGGTGGCCCCAGGGGTCGTTGGGCAGCTTGTCGAGGTAGGGCTTCCAGTTCGGCGGCACCGGGTTCGTGGCCGGCTTGCGCACCAGCGCGTCCAGGCCCTGCTCGGTGCTCGGGTAACGCAGGTTGTCGAGCTTGTAGAGCTTGAGCGACTGCATCAGGTTGTGGATGTCGGTGCGGGCGGCGGTCACGCGGGCGTCATCGGCACGGTTGAGAACGTTGGGCACGATGAGCGCCGCCAGCACGCCGAGGATCACCAGCACGACCATCAGCTCGATCAGCGTGAAGCCTCGGCGGCGCGAGCGGGAGAGGGGCATCATGAGGGGCGGAAGGCGAAGCCTGGCAGAGGGTGCGGTCAATCATAATCGGCGCATGACGACACGTTGGTGGGCGTTCGGTGTCTGGGCCGTGGCGGCCGCGAGCGCCGTCTACTGGGCCTTGCAGCTGGTGAAGCCGGCGCCGGCGACGCCGCCGCAGGCGAGCGTCGTGGCCGCCGCCGGCGCGATGCGCGGCGACCCGTCGCGCGTGCTCGGCAGCGATGCCGGCGTGCCCGCCGAGTCACCCGAGAGTTCGCGTTTCGAGCTGCTCGGTGTCGTCGCCTCGCGCAGTGCCGAGCTCGACGGCGTCGCCCTGATCGCCGTCGACGGCAAGGCGCCCAAGGCCTTCCGCGTCGGGGCGGCCGTCGACGGCGACACCGTCGTGCAGTCGGTGCGCCAGCGCGAGGTGCTGCTCGGCCCGCGCGGCGGCAGCACCACCGTCGCGCTGGATCTGTCGGCACCGCCGC
>NZ_AEWG01000146.1 GCF_000190375.1 Rubrivivax benzoatilyticus JA2 = ATCC BAA-35 | reverse complement strand
GGGTGCGCGCGGTGCTGCTCGTCGGCGGCCATGTCGGCCTGGCCGGCGAGGCCGAACGCGCCGAACGTGCGGCGCAGGACGCGGCGCGTGCCGCCGCGCTGCGGCGCGACGGGCTCGCGGCCTTCGTCGACGCCTGGGAGGCGATGCCGCTGTTCGCCAGCCAGCAGGCGCTGCCGGCCGAGGCGCAGGCGGCCCAGCGTGCCGCCCGGCTGGCGCACGACGCCGAAGGGCTGACCTGGGCCTTCGAGGTCGCGGGGCTGGCGTGCATGCCCGACTACCGTGCCGCGGTCGCCACGACCGGGCAGCGGCTGCACTGGCTGACCGGCGCCGAGGACCCACGCTTCGACACGCTGGCCGCCGGGCTGGCACGGCCACCGCAGGTCACGCACGAGCGTGTGGCCGGCGCCGGCCACAACCTGCTGCTGGAGGCGCCGCAGGCCGTGGCGGCGGCGCTGGCGAGGCTGGCGGCATGAGCGCCGGGGCTCTGGCCCGTCTGGCAGAACCGGCCGCAAGCCGGAGGGTGCCAAGGTGAGCGCCGCCCCGCTGCGGCTGACGCTGGGCGCCCCGCAGCGCGTCGGCTGCGGCACGGTCGTCGTGCGCGGCACGGCGCGGCCGCGTGTCGCGCTGCGCGTCGCGCTGACGGCCGGCGCGCTG
>NZ_AEWG01000147.1 GCF_000190375.1 Rubrivivax benzoatilyticus JA2 = ATCC BAA-35 | reverse complement strand
ACACGCTGGCCGCACTCGCCGGCAGCGAGCTGGCGCTGCCGGCCGCCGGCACGCCGGCGGCTCGGCTGGACGCCGCGCTGGCGCCGCATGCGGCCCGGCTGGCGCGCACGCCGTCGGCCCGCTTCGCGCTGGAATGCGCGCTGCTGGACGCCGCGTCGCAGGCCGAAGGCCGCAGCGCCGCCGAATGGCTGGCCGGCGGGCATGCATTGCAGCCGGTGCCGGTCAGCGTGCTGCTGCCCGACGACGAACGTGCGCCAGCCGTCGCCGCGGCCGCCGCGGCGCGAGGCCACCGCGTGCTGAAGCTGAAGATCACGATCCCCGGCCGCGGCAACACCGACGAAGACCGGCGGCTGGCCGCAGTGCGCGCCGCAGCCGACGCCGCAGCCGGCCCCGGCACCGTGGCGCTGCGGCTGGACGCCAACGGCGCGCTGGCCCCGGCCGACGCGCCGGCCCGGCTGGCGGCGTTGGCGCAGCACGGCGTCGAGCTGGTCGAGGAGCCCTGCCGGGGCATCCCGCCGCCGCTGCCGCTGCCCTGGGCCGCCGAC
>NZ_AEWG01000148.1 GCF_000190375.1 Rubrivivax benzoatilyticus JA2 = ATCC BAA-35 | reverse complement strand
GCTACGTCCTCATTCAGTCCTCCAGGCCGAGTTCCTGGATCTTGCGGGTGATCGTGTTGCGGCCGATGCCCAGCTTCTGCGCCGCCTCGATGCGGCGGCCGCGCGTGAGGTCCAGCGCGGTCTGGATCAGCCGGCCCTCGAACTGGCGCGTCAGCACGTCCCAGACCTCGGGTTCGCCGGACTCGAGCCGGCGGCGCGCCTCGCGCTCCAGGTCGGCCAGCCAGCCCGGCGTCGTGGCCTCGACGACCGGCGGCGCGGCCGTGGGCACCGGTGCCGCCGGCACGGCCCCGTCCGGAGCCACCGCCGCCACCACCGCGGACCGCAGATCGGGGCCGGCCAGCAGCTCCGGCGGCAGGTCCTTGGCCTCGACGACCTGCGCCGGCGCCATCACCGTCAGCCAGTGGCAGACGTTCTCGAGCTGACGCACGTTGCCGGGGAAGTCGAACCCCTGCAGCCGCGCCACCGCCGAGTCGGTGATGCGCTTGGCCTCGACGCCGAGTTCACGCGCGCTCTTCTGCAGGAAGAAGCGGGTGAGCATCGGGATGTCCTCGCGGCGCTCGCGCAGCGCCGGCAGGCGCAGCCGGATGACGTTCAGGCGGTGGTAGAGGTCTTCGCGGAAGACGCCGTCCTTGACGCGCTGCTCGAGGTTCTGGTGCGTCGCGGCGATCACGCGCACGTTGGTCTTCAGCGGCTGGTGGCCGCCGACGCGGTAGAACTGGCCGTCCGAGAGCACGCGCAAGAGCCGCGTCTGCAGGTCGAACGGCATGTCGCCGATCTCGTCGAGGAACAGCGTGCCGCCGTCGGCCTGCTCGAAGCGGCCGCGGCGCATGGTCTGCGCGCCGGTGAAGGCGCCGCGTTCGTGGCCGAAGAGCTCGCTTTCCAGCAGGTCCTTGGGGATGGCCGCGGTGTTGATCGCGACGAACGGACCCTGGCCGCGCGGGCTGTGCTTGTGCAGCGCGCGCGCCACCAGTTCCTTGCCCGAGCCGCTCTCGCCGGTGATCAGCACCGTGACGTTGCTCTGGCTGAGCCGGCCGATGGCGCGGAACACGTCCTGCATCGCCGGCGCCTGGCCCAGCATCTCGGGCACGGCCTTGTCCACCGTCTCGCGGACCTCGTCGCGCAGGCTCTCGTCGACGGCGCGGCGGATCAGCTCGACGGCCTTGGTCAGGTCGAAGGGCTTGGGCAGGTACTCGAAGGCGCCGCCCTGGAAGGCCGACACGGCGCTGTCCAGGTCGGAGTAGGCGGTCATGATGATGACCGGCAGCCCGGGCAGCCGCGCCTTCACCTTGGACAGCAGGTCGATGCCCGAGCCGCCGGGCATGCGGATGTCGCTGACCAGGACCTGCGGCTCGTCGTCGTCGAGCGCGGCGAGCACGTCGCGTGCGCCGCAGAAGCTGCGCACGGCGAACTGCTCGCGCACCAGCGCCTTCTCCAGCACGAAGCGGATCGACTGGTCGTCGTCCACGATCCAGATCGGTTTCATAGACCCCCCGTAGCGCCTTCGGCGCCCCCCCCGAGGGGGGCGCCGCCAGCGGACCGGCGGAGCCGGATCCGCGGCGGCAGCTTGACCACGTGACATGCGTGAGACGGGCAAGGATCATCGAGTCGGACTCAGGGCAGAGGAATCAGCAGCTTGAACACGGTCCGGCCCGGAACGCTGTCGCATTCGATCGTGCCCTGATGCTGCTGCACGAAGGTCTGCGCCAAGGTCAGCCCGAGGCCGGAGCCGTTCTCGCGTCCCGACACCAGCGGGTGGAAGATGCGATCGCGGATGTCCTCGGGCACACCCGGCCCGTTGTCCTGGATATGCAATTCGAGTGCCAGCCGGAAGCGCTTGCGCCCGAAGGTGACCTGGCGCGCGACGCGGGTGCGCAGCACGATCTCGGCGTCGCCGGCGGCGATGCGCTCGGCCAGCGCCTGCGTCGCGTTGTGGGCGATGTTCAGCACCGCCTGGATCAGTTGCTCGCGGTCGCCGCGGAACTCGGGGATCGAGGTGTCGTAGTCGCGCTCGACGGTCAGCCCGCGCGGGTACTCGGCCATCACCAGCGAGCGCACGCGCTCGCAGATCTCGTGGATGTTGACGTCGCCGACGACGTGCGGCCGGCGGTGCGGCGCGAGCAGCCGGTCGACGAGCGCCTGCAGCCGGTCGGCCTCGTGGATGATGACCTGGGTGTACTCGGTCAGCTCCCTGGACTGCACGTCCATCGCCAGCAGCTGCGCCGCGCCGCGGATGCCGCCCAGCGGGTTCTTGATCTCGTGCGCCAGGTTGCGCACCAGTTCCTTGTTGGCCTGCGCCAGCCCGTGGGCACGCTCCTCGCGGTCCAGCCGGGTCTGCTGCTCGACCTCGATCAGCTCGATCAGCACGCGCTCGGCATGGTCCATCTGGCCGACGATGACGTGCACCGGCAGCTCGGCCGCCGGCCCCAGCGAGGCCGGACGCTTGAGCACGGCGTCGAAGCGGCCGCAGGAGACCTCGCCGCGCACCACCGACTCCAGCGTCTCGCGCAGCCGCGTCGGGTCGACGAGCCAGTCGAAGACGCTGCCGCGGCGCAGCGTGCGCCGCGACTGGCCGATCAGGTTCTCCAGCGTCGAGTTGACGAACAGGCAGCGGCCGTCGGCCGCGCCGATGCCAACCATCGTCGCCAGGTAGTCGAAGGCATCGAAGCCTTCGAGCGCCTCGTGCTCGCCGCTCACGGCAGCGAGACCTTGTTGAGCTCGCGCCGGATCGCCGCGAGGTCTTCTTCCTTGCGCTCGATCTGGGCCTTCAGCGACGCGGTGCGGTCCAGGTACTTCTGGTAGTTGCGCTCGTCGCCGCGGCGCTCGGGCTGGCCGTCGTTGTATTCCTTGCGCAGCTCGGCCAGGCGCTGCTCCTCGCGCTGCAGTTCCTCCTGCAGGATGCGGCGCGCGTCGCTGTCGCGGGCGCGCTGCTCGGCGGGGTCGACGCGGCTGTCGGCCGGCCGGGCGGTGGACGCCGCCGCCGCGGGCGCGGGCCGGCGGGTCTGCACGATCGTGATCGGCGAGCCGTCGATCGTGCGGCAGCCACGGTCCTTGGCCTGCTGCGGCGTCAGCATGTTGGTGTAGCTCTCGGGATTGCCGGGGCAGCGGTAGACGGGGCCGCTGTCGCCTTGCGCGAACGCGGCCGCCGACGTCAGCAGCAGCGCGAGGCCGGCACCTGGCCGACGGAACATGGGCATTACCTCCGTGCGATGGATTGTGGCGCGCCCAAACGAAGAAGGGACGGCAAGCCGTCCCTTCCGCAGACCGTGACGCGCGAGCGCCGCCGGACTTTAGATGCTGTAGTACATGTCGAACTCGACCGGATGGGTCGTCATGCGGAAGCGCGTGACTTCCTGCATCTTCAGGTCGATGTAGGCGTCGATGTACGAATCGGTGAACACGCCGCCCTTGGTCAGGAAGGCGCGGTCCTTGTCGAGGTACTCGAGGGCCTGGTCGAGGCTGTGGCAGACGGTCGGGATCTTCGCGTCCTCTTCCGGCGGCAGGTGGTACAGATCCTTGGTGGCGGCTTCGCCCGGGTGGATCTTGTTCTCGACGCCGTCCAGGCCGGCCATCAGCAGCGCGGCGAAGCCCAAGTACGGGTTCATCAGCGGATCCGGGAAACGCGCTTCGATGCGGCGGCCCTTCGGGTTGCTGACGAACGGGATGCGGATCGAGGCCGAGCGGTTGCGGGCCGAGTAGGCCAGCTTGACCGGCGCTTCGAAGCCCGGCACCAGACGCTTGTAGCTGTTGGTGCCCGGGTTCGTGATCGCGTTCAGCGCACGGGCATGCTTGATGATGCCGCCGATGTAGTACAGCGCGAACTCGGACAGGCCGCCGTAGCCGTCGCCGGCGAACAGGTTCTTGCCGTCCTTCCAGACCGACTGGTGCACGTGCATGCCGGAGCCGTTGTCGCCGACGACGGGCTTGGGCATGAAGGTCGCGGTCTTGCCGTAGGCGTGCGCGACGTTGTGGATCACGTACTTCTGCAGCTGCAGCCAGTCGGCGCGCTCGACGAGCGTGCTGAACTTGGTGCCGATCTCGTTCTGGCCCGGGGCCGCCACTTCGTGGTGGTGGACTTCGACCGGGATGCCCAGCGACTCGAGGATCAGGCACATCTCCGAGCGCATGTCCTGGAAGCTGTCGACCGGGGGCACCGGGAAGTAGCCGCCCTTGACCGCCGGACGGTGACCCATGTTGCCGCCGTCGAGTTCCTTGCTCGTCGACCACGGGGCTTCTTCCGACGTGATCTTCACGTGGCTGCCGTCCATGCCGACGTGCCAGTGGACCTGGTCGAAGATGAAGAACTCGGGTTCCGCACCGAAGAAGGCGGTGTCGCCCAGGCCGCTGCTCTTCAGGTAGGCCTCGGCACGCTTGGCCAGCGAACGCGGGTCGCGGTCGTAGGGCTTGCCGTCACCCGGCTCGAGCACGTCGCAGGTCAGGATCAGCGTCGGCTCTTCGTAGAACGGGTCGATGTTGGCGCTGCTGGGATCGGGCATCAGCAGCATGTCGGACGCTTCGATGCCCTTCCAGCCGGCGATCGAGGAGCCGTCGAAGGCATGACCGGCGGTGAACTTGTCTTCGTCGAAAGCGGAAACGGGCACCGAGACGTGCTGTTCCTTGCCGCGGGTGTCGGTGAAGCGGAAGTCGACGAACTTGACTTCGTTCTCCTTCACCAGCTTCATCACGTCGGCAACGGTCTTTGCCATTCAGATCTCCTAGCGGGGGCTCGTGGAAAGGGTTTGGTCTGATCGGGGCGACCTCTCGGTACTTACCCCGAAAGGCGCGCACCAATGTAGCAGAAGGTGTGCCAGCCACCAGGGGGCCGGCGCAGGCCTGAAGCAGGCCGAGGGGCGCGCCACGACGGGGTCACCGACGGTGCACCGCCACGGAATCGCCGAGCGCACCACCAAGGTGCACACCTTGGTGCATCAACGCACCATTTCGTCGCCAAGGCGTGCACCATGGGCCACGGCGCCGGCGCGCAGGGCCTCGAAGGCGGCGTCGACGATCTCGCCGCGGCCCTTGACGCCCAGCTCGATGTGGCGCCCGTGCAGAGGGTGGTCGACGCTCGGCAGGCTGAAGACCTTGACCGGCGCGAAGCGGGTCTCGATCTCTTCCATCAGCGGCGTCAGCGTCGACTCCATCGACCCGAAGACGAGCACCGAACGCTCGCGCAGCGCCACATCCTGGTGCAGATGGGCATAACGCCCGTCGAGCACCGACTCGACCATCGGCCAGGCCATCACCGGGAAGCCGGGCACGAAGTGCACGTGGCCGACCGAGAAGCCGGGAATCTTGTTGTACGGATTGGGAATGATCGCCGCACCGGCCGGGAACACGCCCATGTTCAGCCGGCGGGCGTTGTCGGGGCGGTCGGGCTCGTAGGGCTCACCCTGCTCGGCGGCCATCTCGCGGATGCGCGCGAGGATCAGGTCGCGCGCGTCGGGGTGCAGCGACAGCGGCACGCCGAGCGCGTCGGCGGCGGCCTGGCGCGTGTGGTCGTCGGGCGTCGCGCCGATGCCGCCGAACGAGAACACCAGGTCGCCGCTGGCGAAAGCCTGGGCCAGCGTCTCGCTGATGCGCGCGCGGTCGTCGCCGACGTAGCGCGCCCAGGCGAGCGCCAGGCCGCGTGCGGCCAGCATCTCGATCAGCCTGGCCAGGTGCTGGTCGCGGCGTTTTCCCGAGAGGATCTCGTCGCCGATGATGACGGTGCCGATGTTCATGGCGGTGGCAGCGGGGCGGGGTTGACGGGCACCGGCGGCTCGGCCACCGGCAGGTCGAGGGCGGCGGACTCGCGCCGCAGCCGGTCCAGCGCGTCGAGCGCGAAGTGCGCGAACCAGGCCGACGCGAACGCGAAGACCAGCGTGTACAGCCAGACCGAGGCGACGATCAGCACCGGCGCCAGGATCAGCGTCGCGGCGCTGACCGCCCACAGCAGCGTTGGCGCCGCGCCGAGGTAGCCGCAGACGACGCCGATGGCCAGCAGCGGCCAGCGCTGCCCGGCCATGATGCGGCGGCGCTCGTCGGCGTCGGCGTGCGCGGCCAGCACGTCGAAGGTGTAGACGCGGTAGGTCAGCCAGCCCCAGATCAGCGGCGGCAGCACCAGCGCCAGCGGCGGCAGCAGCCACAGCGGCAGGCTCGCCAGCAGCGCGACGACGGCGACCAGCGTCGCCCACAGCGACCAGCCCAGCCCCTGCCACCAGCGCCCGCCGCGGCGGCGCTCCAGCGCCGGGAAACGCCGCGCCGCGACCAAGTCGACGATCGCCGGCGTCACCAGCAGCGCCACCAGCAGCAGCGTGACGACGATCAGCGCCGGCACCGCCAGCGCGACGACGACCAGCGGCGCCACCAGCGCATGCAGGCCCTGGCCGCCCATCGAGTCCAGCCAGCTCAGCGCCGCCGACACCAGTGCCCACTGCTCCAGCGTCGCACGCACCGCGTCGACCGCCGGCTCCCAGAACGCCCAGCCGGCGAACCCGGCGGCGCCGCCGGCGATCAGCAGCGGCAGCAGCGACCAGAGGATGACGCGCGGATGCAGGCAGTAGGCTGCCGCCCGCCAGAAGGCGTCGAGCAGCCGCGTCATCGGGCGGCCCGGGAGTCGGTGGACGGGCGCGGCTGCACGGCGTTTACTCCTCGTCGCCGCCGAAGATGCCGCCGAGCACGCCGCCGGCGGCGGCGAACGGCAGCACCGAGCCTTCCTCGCGCGAGCCGCCGCGCTGCGGCGCCGCGGCGAAGATGCGCGAGGCCAGGCGCGAGAACGGCAGGCTCTGCAGCCAGACCGTGCCCGGGCCGGTCATCTTGGCCAGGAACAGGCCTTCGCCACCGAACAGCGCGGTCTTGATCTTGCCGACGTACTGGATCTCGAAGTCCACGCCCGGCGTGTAGGCGACGACGCAGCCGGTGTCGACGAGCAGCGTCTGGCCGGCCTGCAGCTCGCGGCGAACCACGGTGCCGCCGGCGTGCACGAAGGCCAGGCCGTCACCGTCCAGGCGCTGCATGATGAAACCTTCGCCGCCGAAGAAGCCGGTCGACAGCTTCTGCTGCAGCGCGATGCCCAGCGACACGCCGCGCGCGGCGCAGAGGAAGGCGTCCTTCTGGCAGATCAGCGTGCCGCCCATCTTGGACAGGTCCATCGGCAGGATCTTGCCCGGGTACGGCGCGGCGAACGCCACCCGCTGCTTGCCGGCGCCCTGGTTGGTGTAGACGGTGGTGAACAGCGACTCGCCGGTGACCAGGCGCTTGCCCGCCGACAGCAGCTTGCCGAACAGCCCGCCGCCGGCGTTCTGGCGGCCGTCGCCGAACACCGTGTCCATCGTGATGCCGGCATCCATGAACATCATGCTGCCCGCTTCGCCGACCGCCGCTTCGCCGGGATCGAGCTCGATCTCGACGAACTGCATCTCCGAGCCCTTGATCTCGAAGTCGACGACGTCCATTGCCATGGTGGATTCCTCTCGGGAACGATAAGAGTTGATTCGGCGGCGATGGTACCGAAGCGCCTGCGGCGGCAGCTTGACGCCCCCGGGCACGCCGATAATGCGCCGCCATGCCCGCGCCCGCCCTGCCTCGCCGATGATCGGCTCGATGCTCTCGATCGCGCTCGGCGCCGCGCTCGGCGCGCTGCTGCGCTGGTGGCTGGGGCTGGCGCTCAACGGCTTGTTCCCGACGCTGCCGCCGGGCACGCTGGCGGCCAACCTGCTGGGCGGCTACCTGATCGGCGTGGCGCTGGCGCTGTTCGCGCACCACGTCACGCTGCCGCCGGAGTGGCGGCTGTTCGCGATCACCGGCTTCCTCGGCGGGCTGACGACCTTCTCGACCTTCTCGGCCGAGGTCGTCGTGCTGCTGCAGCAGGGCCGGCTGGCCTGGGCCGGCGCGACGGTGGCGGTACACGTCATCGGCTCGGTGCTGATGACGCTGGGCGGCTTCGCCACCTACGAGGCGCTGCGCCGCGCCTGAGCGCGCGGCCGGCGCTTCAGCCGCCGACGGTCAGCCGCCCAGGCGACAGGTAGTCGACGCGGTAGTCCTCGAAGGACAGCGTGTCGGCGGCCTCGATGCGGCGCTGCTCCTCCAGCGACGCCAGGGCCTCGGCGCGGAACGCGGCCTCGGTCTCGGCGGCGAACGGCAGCGCCCGCAGCGCGCCCTTGGCCTGCTCGGACTGGGCGAGCACGAAGTCGCAGAACGAACCGCCGAAATCCGAACGCGCGGCGGCGAGCACCCGCGCCGACGGCGTCGTCTGCAGCCAGCGCAGGCGCTCGTCGGCCTGGGCGACGGCGCGCGCGTAGGCGTCGCCGCCGAGCACCGCGTCGACCTGCTGCGCCAGCGGCAGGCAGCCGGCGACGATCTCGGCGGCCCAGTCGGCCAGCGCCACCGAACGGCCGCCGCGCTCCAGCCGCAGCCCGGGCTGGCGGCCGGCGGTGGCCACCAGGTTCTGGTTGCGCTTGAGCTCGGCGATCTCGGCCGGCGTGTCCTCGGGGCTGGCGCTGGTCAGGCAGTGCAGCAGGAAGACGTCGATGAAGCGCATCGTCGGCGCGCCGATGCCCAGCGGCTCGAACGGGTCGAGGTCCATGCAGCGCACCTCGACGTACTCGACGCCGCGCGCGCGCAGCGCGTGCAGCGGGCGCTCGCCCGCCTGGATCGTGCGCTTGGGGCGGATCGTGCCGTAGAACTCGTTCTCGATCTGCAGCAGCGTCGTCGACAGCTGGTTGTACTCGCCGCCGGGGTTGCGCACGCCGACCGCCTCGTAGGCCGGGTACGGCCGCGTCAGCGCCTCGTGCAGCGACGCGGCGTAACTCTCCAGGCTGTTGTAGCTGGCCGAGATCGAGGCCTGGGCGTCGCTCTGGTAGCCCAGCCGCCCCATGCGCAGCGAGGTCGCGTGCGGCAGGTGCAGCGAGCCCGGTCCCAGCGGCTCGAGGCCGTGCTCGCGGCCCTCGACGAAACACGCGCCCAGCGCCGGCGAGGCGCCGAACAGCAGCAGCAGCAGGAAGGAGTGGCGGCGGAAGTTGCGGATCAGCGCGAAGTAGTCGTCGTCGTCCAGCCCGGGCAGCGACCAGTTGTAGTGGATGCCGGAGATGGTCTGCATGCGCCGGCCGTAGCGGTGGCCCAGGCCCATGCGGTAGACGCTCTTGGCACGGCCGACGTTGGACGAGCCGTAGCGGCCGATCGGGATGTTCTCGTCGGCCGGCAGCCGGCACGGCATGCTGGCGACCCAGAGCACGTCGTCGCCGATCTCGCGGTAGACGAACTGGTGCACGCGGCGCAGTTCGTCGAGGCAGTCCTCGACGCCGGCGTGCACGCCGGTGATCAGCTCCAGCTGCGACTCGCTGAAGTCGGTGGTGATGTGCGGATGCGTCAGCGCCGAACCCAGCGCTTGCGGGTGCGGCGTCATCGCCAGCGCGCCGTGGCGGTCGGCGCGCAGGCTTTCCTTCTCGATGCCGCGGCGCATGCCACGCAGGCGCTCGGGCGTCAGGGAAATCGGTCGGGACATGGGCGGGCCGGTCTTCTTGCGGAAACGGATTGTCGGCCAAGGGCATCATCCCTGCTGGCCGGGGGCGCCCATGGCCGCCGGGGACGGCGGGCGGGCGACGGCGGAAATGGCGGCGCGGGGCGTCAGCCGCGGCGCTGGCGCACCAGGCCTTCGATCGCGAGGCGGTAGCCGTCGACGCCGAAGCCGACGACGATGCCGGCGGCCGCCGGCGAGACGTAGCTGTGGTGGCGGAAGGCCTCGCGGGCGTGCACGTTCGAGATGTGGACCTCGATCACCGGCAGCTCCGCGCCCTTGATCGCGTCGAACAGCGCCACCGAGGTGTGGGTGTAGGCGCCCGGGTTGAACACCACGCCGAGCAGCGCGCCGGCCTTCACCGCGCGGCCGGCCTCGTGCAGCGCGTCGATCAGCACGCCCTCGTGGTTGCTCTGGCGGCACTCGACCTCGACACCCAGCCGCGCGCCGGCGTCGCGGCACAGCGCCTCGACGTCGGCCAGCGTCGTGCGGCCGTAGACCTCCGGCTCGCGCTGGCCGAGCAGGTTCAGGTTCGGGCCGTTGAGGACGAGGATCTTGGGCATGACGCGATCCTAACCTCAGGCCGGCCCGATCCTTGCCTGTGCCCGCGCATGACGCCCGCCCCCGCCCCGCCTGCCGTCGCCACGCTGCCCTGCGTGCTCGACGTCGAGGCCTCGGGCTTCGGCCGCGCCAGCTACCCGATCGAGGTCGGCTACGTGCTGCCCGACGGCCGCGCGCGCTGCACGCTGATCCGCCCGGCCGCCGGCTGGACGCACTGGGACGAACGCGCCGCCGGCGTGCACGGCATCGCGCGCGAGACGCTGGAGCGCTGCGGCCGCCCGGCGGCCGAGGTCGCGGCGATGCTCAACGTCGACCTCGCCGGCCGCACCGTCTACTGCGACGGCTGGGCGCACGACTACGCCTGGCTGGGCGCGCTGTTCGAGGAGGCCGGCGTGCCGCCGTCGTTCCGGCTGGAAACCGTGGCCCGGCTGCTCGACGAGGCCACGCTGGCCCGCCTCGGCGACACGCGACGCGGCGTCGTCGGCGAGCTCGGCCTGCAGCGGCACCGGGCAAGCAGCGACGCGCGCGCGCTGCAGCTCGCGCTCGGGCGCCTGGGCGCCGTGCCGGCGGACTGATGGCGGACTGACGGCGGGCCGCCGGTGCTATGGTCCTGCGCCGCGCCGCCCTTCCCCTGCCGTCTGACCGTCTTGAGCCCCGCCTCCGAATCGCTGCTCGCCCACCGCGGCTTCGTCCTGTTCTGGTTCGCGCGCCTGGCGGGCACCGCCGCCGCGCAGATGGCCATGGTCGCGGTCGGCTGGCAGATGTACGACCTGACCGGCTCGGCCTGGGACCTGGGGCTCGTCGGCCTGCTGCAGTTCGCCCCGGCGATGCTGCTGGCGCTGCCGGCCGGCCAGCTGATCGACCGCTGGCACCGCGCGCGCATCGTCGCCGCCTGCCTGGGCACCTCGGCCGCCGTCGCGGCGCTGCTGTGGGCGGCCAGCGCCGGGGGCTGGGCGAACCGCGAGCTGCTGCTGGCGATCTCGGTCGCGCTCGGCGCGGTGCGCGCCTTCCAGATGCCGGCGCAGCAGGCGCTGACGCCGTCGCTGGTGCCGCAGGCGATGCTGCCGCGCGCGCTGGCCTTCTCGTCGGCCGGCATGCAGGCGGCGATCATCGCCGGGCCGGCGATCGGCGGCGTGGTCTACGTCGCCGGGGCGGCCGCGGTCTACGCCGCCTGCGCCGCGCTGTTCGGCCTGGGCACGGCGCTGGCGCTGGCGGTGCGCTACGAACACGCGCCGCCGCCGGCCGCGCCGGTGACGCGCGAGACGCTGCTCGCCGGCGTGCGTTTCGTCTGGCAGAAGAAGCCGGTGCTGGGCGCGATCTCGCTGGACCTGTTCGCGGTGCTGCTGGGCGGGGCGACGGCGCTGCTGCCGATGTTCGCCAAGGACATCCTGCACGTCGGCCCCTGGGGGCTGGGGCTGCTGCGCAGCGCGCCGGCGGTCGGCGCGCTGGCGATGTCCATCCTGCTGACACGCTGGCCGGTGCGCCGGCGCACCGGGCGTGTGCTGCTCGGCGCGGTGGCGGTCTACGGCGTCGCGCAGCTCGTCTTCGGGCTGTCGACCTCGTTCACGCTGTCGATGCTGGCGCTGGGCGTGGGCGGTGCCGCCGACATGGTCAGCGTCGTCATCCGCCAGACCCTGGTGCAGCTGGAGACGCCCGACGAGATGCGCGGGCGCGTCAGCGCCGTCAACTCGATCTTCATCGGCGCGTCCAACCAGTTGGGCGAGTTCGAGTCGGGCGCGACGGCGGCGCTGCTCGGGCCGGTGGGCTCGGTGGTGCTGGGCGGTGTCGGCACGCTGCTCGTCGCCGCGGCCTGGTTCAGGCTGTTCCCGGCGCTGGCCGATCGTGACGAACTCGTCGCCGCGCCGGCCCGCTGAAGCTCAGGCCAGCCAGCCGCACAGCGCCTCGGTGACCTCGGCGCGGTCCAGCAGGTCCCAGTGGCCGGCCTGGGTGACGAGGCGCTTGCGGCTTGCCGGCACGGCCAGCGCACGCGCCGGGTCGCGGTGCTCGCCCCAGGCGCTGGCCACCGTCACCAGACCGTCGCCGACGAGCGCGTGGCGCAGGCCGCGCGGCTGGGCGACCGTCGTCGCCGCCACCAGGTAGACCGGCACGCCGGCGGGCAGCGGCGTCGGCACACGGTGGTCGCGGGCCGGGCCGTCGGGGCCGTGGCCGCACCAGTCCTCGTCGCGCACGTGGCCCCAGCGCAGGTCGTTGATGCCGGCGCTGCGCACGCCCAGCAGGCGCGCGAACGGCGCCAGATACGGGCTGGCGCCGAGCACCGAGTCGACCAGATGCCCGGCGCGTTCGAGCAGCGCGCCGTGGTGCGGCGTGCCCAGGCAGGCCAGCGCCTGCAGCCGCGAGCGCCAGACCAGGCCGTGCTGCTCGGCGTGCACGATCGCGCTGCGTGCGACCAGCCCGCCCATGCTGTGGCCGACGATCACCAGCCGCGACAGCGGCACCGGCCAGTCGCGCACCAGGCGCTCCAGCAGCGCCGCGAAACGTGCGCCGTTGTGCGACACGTGCAGGCCGGTGTTGTAGTGCAGGCTCAGCACCGGGCAGCCCAGCGCCCGCGCCAGCGCCCATCCGTGGTGATGGCCCTGGCGCTGCCACTGCAGGTCGTTCATGCACAGCCCGTGCACCAGCACGACGACCCGGTCGCCGGCGTCGGGGAAGGCCGCCGCCAGCGCGTCGCGGCCCGGCGCCAGGCGGTGGCCGGCATGGCGCAGGCTCATCGGGATCGCCAGCGGGTTGCCGGAGGCGGCGAGGTGGTCGCCCCACAAGCCGTTGACCGCCGCCAGCACCGCTTCGCGCGAGGCCGCGGTGGCCTCGGGCGGCTCGGCCTCCAGGCGCTTGAGCACGCCGTCGACGCCGCGGCCGACGAGGCGCATGCCGCCGCGCACGTTGCGGTAGACGAAGCCGGTGAGCCCGCGAGTGCCGTCCTCGTGCGGCACGCCCAGCGGCGCGCGCCGCGCCAGGATCGTGCCGTGCAGCTGCTCGGCGATCCCGGCGACGCCGATGCCGGCATCGACACCCAGCTGCACCAGCCCGCGCAGGTCGGCGAGCGTCAGCGCCGGGCGATGCGGCGTGTGCAGCACGGCGATGCTGCCGGCTTCGGACATGGGCGGCTCCGGGCGGTGGTGACGGCCCACTGTGCGCCCGGTGCCGCCCCGGTGCAAGGCGATCAGCCGCGTTTGGCACGGATGTTCGCCCGGCCGATGCGGCTGCGCGCCTTCCACTGCGCGACCTGCTCGCGCCGCTGCAGCGCGCTCATCGAGTCGCGCTGTGCCTCGCGCACCAGCTTGCCGAAGCTCTTCAGCCGCTCGGGTGCGACCGTGCCGCGCACCGCGCAGCCGGGTTCGCCCTCGTGGCGGCAGTCGCGGAAGCGGCACTGCGCGGCCAGTGCCGTGATGTCGTCGAAGGCGCCGGCGACGTCGCCCGCGCCGCCGTCCAGGCGCAGCGAACGCAGCCCCGGCGTGTCGACGATGCAGGCGCCGTCGGGCAGCGGGTGCAGCGTGCGCGCCGTCGTCGTGTGGCGGCCGCGGCCGTCGCCGCGGCGCGTGCCGCCGGTGGCCGCCACCGTCTCGCCGCACAAGGCGTTGGCCAGCGTGCTCTTGCCGGCGCCGCTGGAACCCAGCAGCACCAGCGTCTGCCCCGGCGCGAGCCAGGGCGCGAGCTGCGATGAGACGTCGTCGTGCAGCGAGTCCAGCGCCAGCACCTCGACGCCGGCCGGCACCAGCGTGCGCGCGTCGCGCAGCCGCCGGGCCAGGTCGACGCAGAGGTCGGCCTTGCTGAGCACGACCACGGCGCCGACGCCGGCCAGGCGCACCAGCGCCAGGTAACGCTCCAGCCGACGCAGGTTGAAGTCGTGGTCCAGGCCCATGACCAGCAGCGCGGTGTCGACGTTGCTCGCCAGCACCACACGCTCGACCTTCTCGCGGCCGTCGTGCAGGCGGCGCGCGAGCTGCGTGCGCGGCGGCACGCGTGCGTCGACCCACCATTCGCCGAAGGTGTTGCGTTCGGCACGCACCCAGTCGCCGACGGCCAGCGCGTCGGCGTCGGCGGCCAGCGCCTGCAGCAGCGCCGGGCGGGCGCGTGCCGGCGCGGTGGCCTCGCCGTCGTGCAGCACGAGGCCGTCGCGGTGCACCTCGGCGACGCGCATCAGCGCGGCATCACCTTCGGGCAGCGGAAACGGCAGGGAGGAAAGAAGCTGCGGCGTCAGGCCGATGGCCTGCAGCCGCTCGTACGGGGAAACAAGAGACATGATGAACTGAAGTCCCGTGGCGCGGCCGGCGGCCGCGCGTGACCGGTCCGCCGGCGCATGAGGCCAGGCGGGGCTCGATGGGGAGGGCCTGTCGGCGCGCCGGGGGCCGGCGGGCGGAGGACTTCAGCAGCCCGGCGTGGCCGGGCGGGAGATCCGGAACTCGCGCGTCAGCGCGCGGCGCGGCGAAGGCCGTGAACGGCAAGGTCCCGATGTTCCATGGCGGCCTCCTGTGTGGCGAGTGGATGGCAGCCGCGCACTGTGCGCCGCGCGATCTGGAGGCGTCAACCCAGGCGCCCCCGGCTGCGGCGTGCACGCCACGGCGCTCGTTATGCTCGCGGCCGATGTTGCCACCCGACTGCCTGTACGCCGACGAGCATTGCCTGGTGCTGGCCAAACCCGCCGGGCTGCTGGCCGTGCCCGGGCGCGGCCCCGACAAGCAGGACTGCCTGGTCGCACGCGCCCAGGCCTGCTGGCCCGACGCGCTGACCGTGCACCGGCTGGACATGGCGACCTCGGGGCTGATGGTCTACGGCCGCGGCGCGGCGGCGCAGCGCACGCTGTCGATCGCGTTCGCCGAGCGCCGCGTCGACAAACGTTACGTCGCCGTCGTCGCCGGGCTGATCGCCGAGGACACCGGCGAGGTCGACGCGCCGCTGATCTGCGACTGGCCCAACCGGCCACGGCAGAAGGTCTGCCACGAGCACGGCAAACCTTCGCTGACCCGCTGGCGCGTGCTGGCACGCGACCGCGCGGCCGGGCGCACGCGGGTCGAACTCGAGCCCGTCACCGGGCGCTCGCACCAGCTGCGCCTGCACCTGGCGACGATCGGCCACCCGATGCTCGGCGACGACCTCTACGCACCGCCCGAACTCGCGGCCGCGGCGCCGCGGTTGCTGCTGCACGCCGAGCGCCTGGCCTTCCCGCATCCCGTCACCGGCGAACGCCTCGCCTTTGAGCGCGCGGCCGACTTCTGAAGCCCGAGACGATGAGACAAGACGTCGATCTGAAACACGCCTACCGCTTGCTGAACCACGGCCCGACGGTGCTCGTCAGCGCGGCCCACGGCGGACGGCGCAACGTGATGGCCGCGGCCTGGGCGATGCCGCTGGACTTCGACCCGCCCAAGGTCGCCGTCGTGCTCGACAAGAGCACGTTCACGCGCACGCTGCTCGACGCCGCCGGCGAGTTCGCGCTCAGCATCCCCTGCGTCGCGCTGGCCGACGCCACGCTGACGGTGGGCAACACCAGCGGCCACGACGGTGTCGACAAGTTCGGGCGTCATGGCCTGGGCGCCTTCGCCGGCCGCGCGACCGGCGCGCCGCTGGTCGAAGGCTGCGTCGGCTGGCTCGAATGCCGGCTGCTGCGCGAGCCGCACCTCGAGCAGGCCTACGACCTGTTCCTCGCCGAGGTCGTCGCGGCGCAGGCCGATGCGCGCGTGTTCCGCGCCGGGCGCTGGGAGTTCGCGCCCGAGCACGAGGCCCTGCGCACGATCCACCACGTCGCCGGCGGCGCGTTCTTCAGCGTGGGGCCGATGCTGCAGGCGAAGCCGCTGCCTTGAGCGGAGCGCGCAGCCGGCGCTCGAAGTCGGCCGGCGCGACGACCTGCAGCAGCTCGCGGCCTTCGGCGTCGACGGCGATCGCCAGGCCCCGCGCCGGGTACAGCCAGTGCTCGAGCCGGCCGCCCGGGGCGATGATCTCGTCGGGCTCGCCGAAACGCTGGCGCAGCGTCTGCGCATCGAGGTTGGCCGCCGGGATGAAGCTCAGGCCGACCAGCGGCGCGGCGCCCAGCGCCTGGCGCTCGCTGGCGCGCAGCGGGTAGCGCCACAGCGTGCCGCCGGCGGGTTGACGCTCGGCGGCGGTCTGCTGCAGGCGCAGCAGCTCGGCGTCGTCCAGCGCCGTGGCCAGCAGCAGCCGGCCGCCGACACCGCCGCTGTCGAAACGCTCGACATAACCTTCCAGCGCCCCGGGCTGGCCGGTTTCGGCCATCACCGCGAGCTGCAGGCCTTCGCCCCAGCGGCGCTCGGCGTCGGCCAGCGTGCTGCCGGGCAGCTGCAGGCCGAAAGCGGAAACGCTGTCGCCGCGGGCGGCGATGCTCCACGGCGCCTCGGGCGCGGACACCGGCGCCGTGCTGCTGCCGCGCAGCACCTGCCAGAACGCGGGCACGAAGGCGATGACGAGAACGACGACGCCGGCCAGCAGCGCGACGAGGAACGGGCTTTTCAGGACACGATTCATGGGCGGCGCCAGTATGCTCGAAGCGATGAAGACCTCCCTCACCCTCGTCACCGGTGGCTCGCGCGGGCTGGGCCTGGCGCTGGTGCAGCAGCTGCTCGAACGCGGCGACCGCGTGCTGACGCTGGCCCGGCGGGCGCCGCCGCTCGAACACCCGGCGCTGATCGCCTGGACCGTCGACCTCGCCGACCCGGCACCGGCCGCACGCCGGCTGTCGGCCTGGCTCGACGCGCAGGACCCGGGCGTGCTCGCCTCGGTGACGCTGGTCAACAACGCCGGCGTGATCTCCGAGCTGGCGCCGCTGGGCGAGGTCGGCGCGGCCGACCTGTCCAACGCGCTGCGTGTCGGCCTGGAGGCGCCGATGCTGCTGGCCTCGGCCTTCCTGCGCAGCACCGCGGCCTGGAACGTGCCACGCAAGCTGCTGTTCGTGTCCTCGGGCCTGGGCCGCCGCGCAATGGCCGGCAGCGCCTCGTACTGCGCCGCCAAGGCCGGCATGGACCACCTGGCGCGCGCGATCGCGCTCGAAGAGGCGGCACGGCCCAACGGCGCGCGGGTCGTGTCGCTGGCGCCGGGTGTCATCGACACCGACATGCAGGTGCAGCTGCGCAGCGCCGACCCGGCACGTTTCACCGACCGCGGACGTTTCGTCGGCCTGCACGAAGGCGGCATGCTCGACAGCCCGGAGACCGCCGCCGCCAAGCTGCTGCGCTACCTGGAGCGCGCCGACTTCGGCCAGCAGCCGGTGGCCGACGTGAGGGATGCATGAGCGCTCAGGACTTGTCCGGCGCTCATTCCCGCGTGGCGGGACCGGCCGCAGGCCGAAGGGTGCTCCAGTGAACGATCTGCCGGAACGCGCCCAGGCGCTGATCGACCAGCTGAAGCTGCAGCCGCACCCCGAGGGCGGCCACTACGCCGAGCTCTACCGCTCGCAGCAGACCGTCGCCACGGCGCGTGGCGAACGCCGCGGCATCACGACGATCGACTTCCTGCTCGTGCACGGCGAACACTCGGCCTGGCACCGCGTGCGCTCCTGCGAGGTCTGGCACCTGCTGGAAGGCGGGCCGCTGACGCTGTGGCTGCTGTCGCCGGACCTGCAGACGCTCGAACACGTCGTGCTCGACACCGACCGCCGGCGCCACGTCGTGCCGGCCGACTGGTGGCAGACCGCCGAGCCGGTGGGCGACTACGCCTATTGCGGCGCGACGGTCGGCCCGGGTTTCGAGTTCCAGGACTTCGACTTCGGCCGCGACGACGCGGCGCTGCGTTCGGCGGTCGGGCGCCTGGCGCCCGACCTGCACCGGCTGCTGTAGTTACTGCTCGCCGAGCGAGACGCCGATGCCGCGTGCGGCGCGCACGAGCTCGTGGTCGCGCGGCACGAGGCGGTTCTTGCCGGCCACCTCGGAGATCGGCACGCTGACGACGGCGTCGCCCTGCAGCGCGACCATGCGGCCGTACTGCCCGGCTTCGACGAGCTGCGCCGCGTGGTAGCCGAAACGCGTGGCCAGCACGCGGTCGAACGGCGTCGGCGAACCGCCGCGCTGGATGTGGCCCAGCAGCGTCGTGCGCACCTCGCAGTCGACCCGCGGCTCCAGCTGCTGCTGCAACCAGTTGCCGACGCCGCCCAGGCGCAGCGGGTCGGGGCTGTCGGCGATCGTGCGCTGCACGGTCAGCCCGCCGCCTTCGGGTGCGGCGCCTTCGGCGATCGAGATGATCGTCGACAGCCCGTGCGCGGCACGCTCGCGGCAGCGCTGGGCCACGGCCTCGACGCTGAACGGGATCTCGGGGATCAGGATGACCTCGGCGCCGCCGGCCATGCCGCCTTCGAGCGCGATCCAGCCGGCGTAGCGGCCCATCGTCTCGGCGATCATCACCCGGCCGTGGCTGCGGCCGGTGGTCGCCAGGCGGTCCAGCGCCTCGGCGACGACGGCCACCGCGCTGTCGAAGCCGAAGGTGCGTTCGGTGCAGAACAGGTCGTTGTCGATGGTCTTGGGCACGCCGACGACCGGCAGCCCCAGCGCCTCGAACTTGTGCGCGATGGCCATCGTGCCGTCGCCGCCGATGGCCACCAGCGCGTCCAGGCCGAGCTCGCGCACGTAGTCCATCGCCTGGGCGGAGCAGTCGGCCCCGCCGGCGCCGAAGTAGTGGAACGGGTCGCACTTGTTGTGCGTGCCGAGGATCGTGCCGCCTTCGGCCAGGATGCCGGCGACGGCGGCGGTGTCCAGCGGCCGCGACGAACGTGTCAGCAGGCCGAGGAAACCGCGTTCGATGCCGGTGACCCGGGCACCGCACTCGTTGATCAGCGACAGCGTCACCGCGCGGATGACGGCGTTGAGGCCGGGGCAGTCGCCCCCGCCGGTCAGGATTCCGATGTGCATGAGTCGATCATCCAAGCCAGTGGGCGATGTCGGCCTTGAGTTTGGTCAAGTCCTCTTCCCGGGTATACATCATGTGTCCGGCATCGTAGTAGTGATGCTCGATGCGTGCCAGCACCTCGGACGGGGCGTCGAGCTGGGCCAGCGACCAGTCGCTGGCGCTGTACGGCGTGCCCAGGTCGTAGCGGCCGCTGGCGACGAAGACCTTGAGCTGCGGGTTGCGGCGCAGCGCACGCGCGAGGTCGCGGCTGGTGCTGGCGTAGGCGTTGCCCTGGGCCTCGCCGCGGTTCCAGTTCCAGGCCAGGTGGGCCTCGTGCGACAGGGTCTCGTAACGCTGCTCGGTCGTCAGGCCGAGCTCGCCGAAATAGGCCATCGCGGCCATCGTGTACGGCGCGGCGATGGCCTCGATGCCGGGGTCGAACTCCCAGTCGCGCGTGCGGCGCGCGGCCATCGGGCCGGTCACGCGGGCGTCGAGCCGGCCGACCTGGCGGCCCTGGGCGCGCATCGCCTCGAAGAAGTAGTCCTGGTCGGCGATGCGCAGGTTCTTCTCCTCGACCAGCGCGCGCGGCAGGCCGGTGAGTTCGGCGACGCGGCGGGCGACGGCGGCGCGGCGCTTGTCCGACAGCCGCGCGCCGGCCAGCAGCGCGGCGGCGTAGTCCTCGTCGACGAAGGCTTCGGCCGCGGCCTGCGCCGCTTCGCGCGACGCCCCCAGCGGCCCCTTCAGCAGGCCGTGGTACTGCGAGACGACGGCATAGGCCGGCAGGAACAGCGCGTACGGCAGGTCGTTGCCCGGGTCGAAGGACAGGCTTTGCAGGTCCATCGCGCAGGACACCAGCACCAGGCCGGCGAGTGCGACGCCGCCGTCCAGCAGCTTGTCGGCCAGCGCCGCACCGCGTGTCGTGCCGTAGCTCTCGCCGGCCAGGTAGACCGGCGAACCCCAGCGGCGGTGCCGCGTCAGCCAGGTGCGCACGACCTCGGCCAGGGCCTTCACGTCGCCGTCGACCGACAGCAGCTTCTTGCGTGCGGCCTCGCTGGCGGTCGTCGACCAGCCGGTGTGCGGCGGGTCGACGAAGACCAGGTCGAAGTGCTCGAACCAGCTCAGCGGGTTGTCGCTGACGGTGTAGGGCGCCGCCGGCATGCTGCCGTCGGACGGCACGACCAGCCGCTTCGGCCCCAGCGCGCCCAGGTGCAGCCAGATCGACGCCGAACCCGGCCCGCCGTTGAAGGCGAAACACACCGGGCGGGAGCCGGCGGCGGCGCCCTGCAGCTGGTAGGCGGTGGTCATCACCGCGGCCTGCGGTTCGGCCAGCGCGCCGTCGAAACCTTCGCCGGCCACCGGGATGAACTCGGCGCTGACGGCGTAGTCCAGGCGCCGGTCGGCCAGTGCCAGCGTGCCGGCCGCACGCACCGGCGGGCGGGCGAGCAGCTGTTCGACACGCTCGCGGTGGCGGCGGTCGGAGGTCTTGTCGGGGTCGGGAGGAGTCGGGGTGTCGGCCATGGGATTCGTGATCGTTCTCGGCGGATGCCGCGGCGGCTGGCCGGCGGCGGCCGCAGCTTAACGCGCCGTCCGGCGGCGACGCTGTGGAGTCCGGACAACGTCCAGGCCCACGGAAACCGCGGAAAGTTCACCAGACGGAATTGGAGAGCCGACTCCAGCGATTGCCGGCCCGGCGGGCAGGCCGCGGCGCTATCGTGCAGGCGGCGCCCGACCGGTGCCGTGCGTCGAACGAACAGCCCACGAGGCGGGAGTGTGCGATGAATGCCGAAACCCAAGGCTCCGGGAGCTCGCTGGAGCTGGTCGACGTCATCGACCTCAAATGGCTGTTCGCCAACGAAGGCGTGTTCCTGCACGTCGAACGCCTGCAGCACGACGCCGACTACGCGCGCGGCCTGCTTGACCGCGCGGCAGCCTCCGCCAACCCCGAGCTGCGGGCCGCCGCAGCCCGCCTGAACGGCCAGATCGAGGCCGGCGACCCCGCGGCCGCGTGAACACGCGCCGGCCGACGGCGGCGTAGGATCACCGCGGCCGCGCTGCCGCGGCGGGAGCGTCACGATGCGCCCTACCCTCGCCCTGCTCCTCCTGGCCTGCACCGCCGTCGTCGGCTGCACGACGGTCGATGCGCTGCCGGCGCGCACGCCGCTGCCGACCCGCGACGCCGCCTTCGCGCCGCCGGCGCGCCTGCCCGACGCGGCCGCGGTGCTGGCCGTCGACGACGCGATGCGGGCCCACCTCGACGGCGCCGGGCTGCGCCACAGCGAGGACCCGCGCCGGGCGCTGGTCGAGCTGCTGTACAGCCGCCGCTCGCTGGCGCTGGACTACGAAGGGGTGACACGCACCGCCGCCGAGACCTTCGCGGCGCGCTCGGGCAACTGCCTGTCGCTGGTGGCGATGACCGCGGCCTTTGCGCGCGAGGCCGGCCTGCCGGTGCAGTTCCGCAGCGTCGCCGTCGACGAGAGCTGGAACCGCAGCGGCGACCTGCTGACCCTCAACGGCCACGTCAACGTGTCGCTGGGCTGGCCGGCCGCCGCCGCGGGCCAGGTGCTGCGCAGCACCGACAGCGCGCTCGTCGTCGACTTCCTGCCCGGCGAGCAGGTCGCGGGCCTGCGCTGGCGCAGCATCTCCCAGGCCACCGTGCTGGCGATGTTCATGAACAACCGCGCCGCCGAGGCGCTGGCCGAAGGCCGGCTCGACGACGCCTACTGGCACGCCCGCGAGGCGCTGAACCAGGACCCGCACTTCTCGGCCGGCCACAACACGCTGGCCGTGGTCTACCGCCGCCGCGGCCTGGCCGACGCCGCGGAGTCGGTCTGGCGCACGCTGCTCGAGCGCGAACCGGCCAACCGCAGCGCGCTGGCCAACCTCGCGCAGCTGCTCGGGCAGCAGGGCCGCAAAACCGAGGCCGGCACGCTGCAGGCGCGGCTGCAGGCGCTCGAGGAAGCGCCGCCGTTCCGCTGGTTCGACGCCGGCATCGAGGCCCTGCGCCGCGGCGACCTCGAAGGCGCCCGAGAGCTGTTCGCACGCGAGGTGGCGCGCGACGCCGGCTACCACGAGTTCCACTACTGGCTCGCGCGCACCGAGTTGCTGCTGGGCCGCCAGCGCCAGGCGCTGCGGCACCTCGAGGTCGCGCGCGAGACCAGTCCGACGCCGCAGGCGCAGGCGCTGTACGCGGCCAAGATCGAGCACCTGCGGGCCGAGCGCTCCCGGTGACGGTGCCCGCCGCTGCGGGGGGTCTGCGTCAGGTCGGGTCGGCCGGGCCCGGCTTGGGCGATGATCGGGCGGTCCCGCGAACGAGCGCCCCTGCCTTGAAGTCCCCCATTCCCCACGACGCCGCCCCCACCCGCACGCTGTGCACCGACTGCGGCGTCTCGCGCAGCGCCGACCCGCGCCGCTGCGGCCGCGCCTGCCAGTTCATCCAGCCCGACTACGCCGCGATGGAGACCCGCGTGCACGGCCGTCCGCGCGACCCGGCGCGGGCCGACGAGCGGTACTTCGGCCCGTTCCGCCGCATGTGGCGCGCGGCGCTGAAGCGCCCGTCCGAGGGCGCGCAATGGACCGGCATCACGACGCGGCTGGCCGAGCGCCTGCTGGAGACCGGCGCCGTCGACGCCGTGCTGACGATGGCCCCCGACCCCGAGGACCGCTGGCGCCCGGTGCCCACGCTGGTGACGAAACCCGGCGACCTGGCGCGCTGCCGCGGCATGCGCATGGGCTACGCGCCGCTGCTGTCGCTGCTGGAGCCGGCGGTGGCCGCCGGCCACAAGCGGCTGGCGGTGATCGGCATCCCGTGCCAGGTCTACGCCTTGCGGGCGCTGGAGCAGGAGCTGGGGCTGGAGCAGCTCTACGTCATCGGCACGCCGTGTTCGGACAACACGACGACCGAGAACTTCCACCGTTTCCTCGGCCTGCTGACGCCGAAGCCGGAGTCGATCACCTACCTCGAGTTCCGCGCCGACTACCACGTCGAGATCCGCTTCGACGACGGCCGCCAGCGCCGCGTGCCCTTTCTGCAGCTGCCGCTGTCGCAGCTGCCGACCGACTTCTTCCCGCTGACCTGCCGCACCTGCGTCGACTACAGCAACGTGCTGGCCGACATCACCGTCGGCTACATGGGCGGCGAAGGCGAGCAGTGGCTGCTGGTGCGCAACGAACGCGGCGAGAAGATCCTCGGCCTGCTCGGCGACGAGGTGACGCTGGCCGAACCCGGCAGCGCCGGCAAGCGCGAAGGCCCGGTCAAGGGTTTCCTCGCCAACACCGAACGCGCCGCCGGCGGCCTGCCGCTGCGCCGCATGCCGGCCTGGCTGCGGCCCATCGTCGGCTGGCTGATGCCCAAGGTCGGCCCGCGCGGGCTGGAATTCGCACGCGCGCGGCTGGAGATGAAGGCCGTCGAGACCGTGCTGCACCTGCGCCGCGAGCAGCCGGCGAAGATGAAGAACATGGTGCCGCCGCACGTCTGGGAGCTGGTGCAGCCCTACGGCCTGACGCCGGCGCCGGGCGAGCGCAACGAAGTGCGCCGCTGATCCTTCGAAGAGGGGGTTCCGGGCGGACGATCCCCCTAGAATCCGGACGTGCCCGAACGCTCCGCCGTCGCCGCCTCGTCTGCCGCGACCTCGCACGACCGAGGGCGCCGCCGCGTGCTTGCCGCCGGTGCGGCGCTGGCGCTGGGCTCGTGGTGCGGCGTCGCGGCGGCCCTCGAGGCGCCCGCCGGCGAGGTGGTGCTGACGCTCACCGGGCGCGTGCTGTCGCCGAACGCCGGCACCCGCGCCGACTTCGACATGCCGATGCTCGAGCGCCTGCCGCAGACGAGCTTCGTGACCCGCACGCCCTGGTACTCGACGGCGCGCCGCTTCACCGGCCCGCTGCTGCGCGACGTGCTCGCCGCCGCCGCGGCGCGCGGCAGCCGGCTGCGCGCGATCGCGCTGAACGACTACTGGGTCGACATCCCGTTCGACGACGCCGCGCGCCATGACCTGATCGTCGCCCGGCTGCTCGACGACCGCCCGATGGCGGTGCGCGACAAGGGTCCGCTGTTCGTGATCTACCCGTTCGACTCGGACGAGGAGCTCCGCACGCCCGTCTACTACAGCCGTTCGGCATGGCAGCTGCGCACGATCGAGGTTCGCTAGAACCCACCGTGCCGCATGCGCGGCGCGGCCGCGCGACGTGGCTGGGCGTGCTCGGCGTCGGGCTGATCCTGGCTCTGCTGGCCGTGGCCTGGCTGCAGGTGCGCCAGGCCGCGCTGCTGCGCCAGGCGGTCGAGGTCGCCGACGACGATGCCGTGCTGCTCGTCTACCAGGCCGAGACCGAGTACCTGCGCCTGCGCGACGAATGGGGCCGCTCGGTCGACCCGCGCCGCGTGCTCGACCCGGCGGCGCTGCAGCTGCGCTACGACATCTGGATCAGCCGCGTCGGCCTGCTGCACAACGAGCGCATCGGCCGCATCCTGGCCGACGAGACCGAGTTCGCCGCCACGCTGGCCCGCATGGACGGCTTCATCCGCCGCGCCGACGCGGCCTTCGGCGCCGGCACCGCCGGCGGCCCGACTCGCGAGGCGCTGCGCGAGCTGGAGTCCGAACTGGTCGCGATGGGCCCCGAGATCCACGGCCTGTCGCTGCGTGCCGCGCACCACGTCGGCGAACAGGTGGCGGCACGCAACGCCACGGTGCAGAAGCACAACATGGTCGGCATCGGGCTGACCGTGTCGCTGTCGGCGCTGACGCTGGCCTTCGCGCTGCTGGCGCTGCGCCAGATGCGCCAGCTCGACCGCCGCCGCGCCGCGCTGGAGGAGCTCGCCGAGCACCTGCGCCAGGCCCGGCGCGACGCCGAGGCGGCGAGCGAGGCCAAGAGCGCCTTCCTCGCCAACATGAGCCACGAGATCCGCACGCCGTTCCACGGCCTGCTGGGCATGCTGTCGCTGCTGCGCGAGACCGGGCTGAACCAGCAGCAGGTGAGCTATCTGCGCACCGCCACCGAGTCGGCCGACCATCTGCTGGCCATCCTCAACGACATCCTGGACATGTCGCAGCTCGAGTCCGGGCGCATGGTGCTGATGCCCGCGCCGGTGGAGCTGCGCGCGCTGCTGCGCGACGTCGAGGCGCTGATGCGGCCGCAGGCCCACGCCAAGTCGCTGGCGCTGCACATTGCCGCCGACCCGGCGCTGCCCGAACGTGTGCTGTGCGACGCCACACGCGTCAAGCAGGTGCTGTTCAACCTGCTGTCCAACGCGATCAAGTTCTCCGACCAGGGCGCCGTCGTGCTTGACGTGCAGGCCGAGGGCGGCGACGGCGCGGCCGAGCTGGTGTTCACCGTCAGCGACCAGGGCGTGGGCATCGACGAGGCGACGCTGGCGACGCTGTTCCACCGCTTCGTGCAGGCCGACAGCTCGCGCTCGCGGCGCCACGGCGGCGCCGGGCTGGGGCTGGAGATCTCGCGCAACCTGGCGCGGCTGATGGGCGGCGACATCACCGTCACCAGCCAGCCCGGCCAGGGCAGCAGCTTCCGCCTGCGCATGCCGCTGAAGGCCGTGCCGGCCGGGGCGTCGCCGCGCCCGCTGCCCGGCGACGCGCCGCCGCCGCCTCGTCCGCTGCACGTGCTCGTCGCCGAGGACCACTTCGTCAACCGGCAGTACATGGCGGCGCTGCTCGAGCGCCTGGGGCATGGCGCGGTGTTCGCCACCAACGGCCACGAAGCCGTCGACGCGATGCGCGCCGCCGGCGCCAAACCCTTCGACGTCGTGCTGATGGACCTGCACATGCCCGAGATGGACGGCATCGCGGCCACGCGCGCGATCCGTGCGCTGCCCGATCCGGCCGCGGCCACCGTGCCCATCGTCGCGCTGACCGCCGACGCCTTCACCGAGACCCGCGACCGCTGCCTGGTCGCCGGCATGAACGACTTTTTGACCAAGCCGGTGAGCCCGCCCAAGCTCGCGGCCTCGCTGCGCCGGCTGTTCGGCAACGCGGGCACGGCCGACTTCGGGCCCGAGCCGTCGCCCGGCGAGGCCGAGCCCCAGGCCGACGGCAGCCCGCCGCTGCTCGACGCCGCGGCGATGGCGCTGGCGCTGCAGGCGATGCCGCGCGAACGTTTCGCGGCGATGGTGCACGGCTTCCTCGACCAGGGGCCGCTGCTCGTGCAGCGGCTGCGCGCGGCGATCCGCGACGCCCAGCCGCTGGAGCTGCGGGTCAGCGCGCATGCGGCCCGCGGCGCGGCGCTGAACCTGGGGCTGGCCGCGCTGGCCTCGACCGCCGAGTCGCTGCACGAAGGTGCGACCCACCTGCCGGCGCACGAGATCGCGCGCCACGTGCAGCGCTTCGAGGAGCTGCTGCCGGCCACGCGCGAGGCGGTCATCGCCGCCGGCCTGGCGCAGCCCGCGGACGCCGACGCCAGCGCCTGACAGGCCGCCGACGCCGCGCGGGCGACGGATTCGTCCGCCTCTTGTTTTGCAAATGCGACTTATTCTCATGTAGCATGGTTCATGGCGTCACCGAAGCCGCCAACCCGAACCCTGCCCGCCGGCGTCCAGGCCGGCCCGGTGCCCACCCGCCGAGGAGCTCGCGATGAGCGCATCCGCTTTCCCCACCATCCCACGCCGGAGCCGCTGAGATGTGCCCGGCCGAAACCCAGGCCGCGCTGCGGCATTGGCAGCGCATCGCGATGCACATCCGCCTCGGCCTCGAGCCCGACGAGCCGCGTCTGCTGTGCGCCTTCCACCACCAGGGCGAGCGCCTGGTGGCGGCCTACGGCCAGCGCGCCTTCACGGTGCACGAGCGCATGCTGCGGCTGCTGCTGGACAGCGCCGAGGACACGCTGCTGCCGGTGTGCTGGCGCCTGACCTGCCTGGACGCCGCGAGCCGCCCGCTGGCGCGCCTGGGGCCGCTGGTGGCCGACGACGAGCAAGCCGTGCGGCTGCAGACGCTTGCCGCACGGCTGGCACGCTTCACGCTGCGGCCCCTGGACCGGGCCGAGCCGTGAACAGGGCCGGCACGCGCAGGCTGCTGCGGCCGGCGCAGTGGCTGGGCGTCGTGCTCTGCGCCGCGGGCGCGGCCATCGTGCTGGCCGACGTCTGGCACGCGTTGGCCACGGCGCCGGCGGTCGCCCACGCCGGTGCGCTGGGTGCCGCCGCGGCGCTGGCCACCGCGCTCGGCGCGATGCCGCTGCTGCTGGCCCGCGCGCCGGCCCAGCGCACGCAGGACACGCTGCTCGGCTTCGGCGCCGGCGTGATGCTGGCCGCCACCTGCTTCTCGCTGCTGAACCCGGCGCTGGACGCGGCGCAGGCCGCCGGCCTCGCCCCCGGGCCGCGGGCCGCGGGCATCGGCCTGGCGCTGCTGGGCGGCGCCGCCGTGCTGATGCTGCTGGAACACCTGCTGCCGCACGCCCACGCGCTGGGCCGCGACGCCCGCCCGCGCCGGGTGCTGCTGTTCGTGCTGGCGATCGTGCTGCACAACATCCCCGAAGGCCTGGCGATAGGCGTCGCCGCGGTCGGCGCCGAGGCGGCGCGCGCCACCGCGCTGGCCGGTGGCATCGCGCTCCAGGACGTGGCCGAAGGCCTGGTCGTCGCGCTGGCGCTGCACGCCGCCGGCATGAGCCGCGGCCGCGCCGCGCTGCTGGGTGCGGCCTCCGGCCTCGTCGAGCCGGTGGCCGCCGTGACGGGCGCCGCGGCGGTGGCCGGCGCCGCCATGCTGCTGCCCTGGGCGCTGGCGTTCGCCGCCGGGGCGATGCTGTTCGTCGTCAGCCACGAGGTCATCCCCGAGTCGCACCGCCAGGGCCACGAGCGCTGGGCGACCGCCGGGCTGATGCTCGGCTTCGTGCTGATGATGGGGCTGGACACGGCGCTCGCGTAGAGCGCCGGGCGTTCAGACGATGACCGGCTCGGGCTCCAGGCGGATGCCGAAGCGGCCGTAGACGCTTTCCTGGATCGCACGCGCCAGCGTCACGACCTCGGCGCCGCTGGCGCCGCCGCGGTTGACGAGCACCAGCGCCTGGCGCTCGTAGACCCCGGCCCGGCCCACCGACTTGCCCTTCCAGCCGCAGGCGTCGATCAGCCAGCCGGCGGCCAGCTTGACGCTGCCGTCGGGCAGCGGGTAGTGCACGATCTCCGGGTCGCGGTCGATGATGTCGCGGCACTGCTCGGCGCTGACCACCGGGTTCTTGAAGAAGCTGCCGGCGTTGCCGATGGCCGCCGGGTCGGGCAGCTTGGCGCGGCGGATGGCGCAGACCCAGTCGAAGATCGTGCGTGCATCCGGGTGCGTGTTCCCGGTCTCGGCGATCTTGCGTTCCAGGTCCAGGTAACCCAACGCCGGCACCCAGGGCTTGGGCAGGCGCAGGCGCACGCGGGTGACGACGCTCTTGCCGGCCAGGGCCTGCTTGAAGACGCTGTCGCGGTAGCCGAAGCGGCACATCGCCGCATCCAGCGTGACGCTGCGGCCGGTGACGAGGTCGACGGCGTCCAGCGAGTGGAAGCGGTCCTTCAGCTCGATGCCGTAGGCGCCGATGTTCTGCACCGGCGCCGCGCCCACCGTGCCCGGGATCAGCGCCAGGTTCTCCAGCCCGGGCAGGCCCTGCTCCAGCGTCCAGGCGACGAGGTCGTGCCAGCGTTCGCCGGCCCCGGCCTCGACGATCCAGGCGTCCTCGGTCTCGGCCACCAAGCGCCGGCCCTCGATCTCGATCTTCAGCACGACGGCGTCGACGTCGCGTGTCAGCACGAGGTTGCTGCCGCCGCCCAGGATCAGCTTGGGGGCACGGCCGAACTCGGGGTGGTCGACGACACGGCGCACGTCGGCCTCGCTGCGCACGCGCACCAGGGTGCGGGCGACGGCGGGCAGACCGAAGCTGTTGTGCTCGCGCAGCGACACGCGCGACTCGATCTGCAGCGGGGAGGCGACGGGGGACATGGCAGAATTTTCCCATGCCCAGCTTTGATACCGTCCTCGAGCCCGATCTGGTCGAACTGCGCAATGCACTCGACCAGGCGAACAAGGAAATCGGCAACCGCTTCGACTTCAAGGGGTCGAGCGCGAAGGTCGAACTCACCGAGAAATCGGCCAAGGAGCGCGAACTCGTGCTCTACGCCGACAGCGACTTCCAGATCGAGCAGGTGCGCGACGTGCTGCTCTCGCGCCTGGCCAAGCGCAACGTCGACGTGCGTTTCCTCGACCTCACGGCCAAGCCGCAGAAGCTCGGCGGCGACAAGCTCAAGCTCGCCGTCAAGGTCAAGGCCGGCATCGACGCCGAACACGCGAAGAAGATCCAGCAGGCGCTCAAGGCCAGCAAGCTGAAGGTGCAGGGCGCGATCCAGGGCGACGCGGTGCGTGTCTCGGGCGCGAAGCGGGACGACCTCCAGGCGGCGATCGCGCTGCTGAAGAAGGAAATCTCGGACTTGCCGCTGACCTTCAACAACTTCCGCGACTGATGAACGCCGCCGGCCGTCGCCAGGCGCTGCGCATCGCGGCAACGCTCCTGGCCGCGGCCGTGCTGCCGGCCGCGGCGCAGGACGTCTCGCTGGCCGGCCAGATGGGGCGCAAGGCGCTGCTCGTCATCGGCGGCCAGCCGGTGACGCTGGCCGTCGGCGAGAGCGCGCGCGGCGTCAAGCTGCTGCAGCTGGACGCCGACGCTGCGGTCGTCGAGGTCGGCGGCCAGCGCCTGGTGCTGCGCCCCGGCGGCGGCACCTCGCGTGTGGCCGGCAGCGGCGGTGTCGTCTCCGGCGCGCGCGAGATCGTCATCCCCGCCGGCCCCGGCGGGCATTTCGTCACCCAGGGCGCGATCAACGGCCGCCCGGTGAACTTCATGGTCGACACCGGCGCGACGCTGATCGCGCTCGGCCAGGCCGACGCCGAACGCCTGGGCATCGCCTGGCGCAACGGCGAGCCCGGCCTGGTGCAGACCGCCAACGGCACCGCCACCGCGCACCGCGTGACGCTGTCGCGGGTGCGTGTCGGCGAGGTCGAGATCACCCACGTGCAGGCCGTCGTCGTGCCGCAGGCGATGCCGATGGTGCTGCTCGGCAACAGCTTCCTGTCGCGCTTCAAGATGCAGCGCGACAGCGACGTGCTGCGCCTCGAGGCCCGCTGACCGCGCTGTCCCGGCAGGGACAAGGCGGCCCGAAACCCGCGTGCTACAACGAGCCGGCCACGAGAGCCGGCCGTTCACGGCCGCGAGGAGACGACGATGGACCTCGATTTCACCGAGGAAGAACAGGCCTTCCGCCAGGAGGTGCGCGCCTGGGTCGGCGAGCACCTGCCGGCGGACATCCGCGACAAGGTGCGCGCCGCGCGGGCGCTGACACGCGAGGACAACCAGCGCTGGGCCCGGATCCTGGGCCAGAAGGGCTGGCTGGCCGCCGGCTGGCCGCGCGCCTTCGGCGGGCCGGGCTGGACGGCGGTGCAGAAGCACCTGTTCGAGGAGGAATGTGCGCTCGCCGGCGCGCCGCGCATCCTGCCCTTCGGCCCGGTGATGGTCGCGCCGGTCATCATGGCCTTCGGCACGCCCGAGCAGCAGCGGCGCTTCCTGCCGGCCATCGCCAGCGGCGAGGTCTGGTGGAGCCAGGGTTACAGCGAGCCCGGCGCCGGCTCGGACCTGGCGTCGCTGAAGACACGCGCCGAGCGCCGCGGCGACCACTACGTCGTCAACGGCCAGAAGACCTGGACGACGCTCGCCCAGCACGGCGACTGGATCTTCTGCCTGGTGCGCACCGCCAGCGACGGCAAGCCGCAGGCCGGCATCAGCTTCCTGCTGATCGACATGAAGAGCCCCGGCGTCAGCGTGCGGCCGATCGTCATGCTCGACGGCGAGCCCGAGGTCAACGAGGTCTTCTTCGACAACGTCGAGGTGCCGGCGGCCAACCTGATCGGCGAGGAGAACAAGGGCTGGTCCTACGCCAAGCTGCTGCTGGCGCACGAGCGCACCAACATCGCCGAGGTCAACCGCTCCAAGCGCGAACTCGAACGGCTGAAGGCGCTGGCCCAGGCCGAAGGCGTCTGGGACGACGCCCGGCTGCGCGACCAGATCGCGCTGCTGGAAGTCGACATCGTCGCGCTGGAGATGCTGGTGCTGCGCGTGCTGTCGGCCGAGAAGAGCGGCAAGCAGAGCCTGGACATCGCCGGCCTGCTGAAGATCCGCGGCAGCGAGATCCAGCAGCGCGCGGCCGAACTGCTGATGCTCGCCGGCGGCCCCGGCACCGTGGCGCGCCGCGACGAGGCCGCCGACACCGCGGCGGCCGGCTGGCAGCACGACGCGCTGGCACCGCTGATGGGCAGCTACTTCAACCTGCGCAAGACGACGATCTACGGCGGCTCCAACGAGGTGCAGCGCAACATCGTCGCCCAAACCGTGCTGGGGTGAACTCCATGGACTTCGATATCACCGACGACCAGCAGGCGCTGCGCGAAGCCGTTCGGCGCTGGGTGGACAAGGGTTTCGCCTTCGAACGCCGGCACGCGCTGGCCAAGGCCGGCGGCCGTTCGCGCGCCGTCTGGGGCGAACTGGCCGAACTCGGGCTCGCCGGCCTGGCGGTGCCCGAGGCCCACGGAGGACTGGGCCTGGGCCCGGTCGAGGCGATGCTCGTCAACGAGGAGCTCGGCCGCGGCCTGGTGCACGCGCCGTGGACCAACGCCGCGCTCGCCGTGCCGGCGCTGCTGGCCGCCGCGCCCGAGGCGCTGCAGCGCGAGTGGCTGCCGCGCATCGCCGATGGCTCGGCGCTCGTCGTTCTGGCACAGCAGGAGCGCGCCGCACGCTGGGCGCTGGATCGCCCGGCGACCCGCGCCGAACGCCGCGGCGACGGCTGGGTCGTCACCGGCACCAAGATCGCCGTGCCGGCCGGCGACGAGGCCGACGCCTTCATCGTGCCGGCGCGCATCGCCGGCAGCGACGGCGAACGTGCCGGCATCGGCCTGTTCGTCGTCGAAGCCGGCGCCGCGGCGATCACGCCCTACCCGACGCAGGACGGCGCACGCGCCGCCGACCTGCGCTTCGACGCCGCGCCGGCCGCGCTGATCGCCGAAGACGGCCTCGAGCGCCTGGAACATGCGGTGGACATCGCGCTGGCCGGCATCGCCGCCGAAGGCGTCGGCCTGATGGACCGGCTGCTGGCGATGACCGTCGAGTACCTGAACACGCGCCGCCAGTTCGGCGTGCCGATCGCCAGCTTCCAGGCGCTGCGCCACCGCGTCGCCGACGCCAAGATGCAGCTCGAACTCGCACGTTCGATGAGCTACTACGCGACGCTGAAGCTCGGCGCGCCGGCGGCCGAACGCCGCCGCGCCGTCGCCCAGGCGCGTGTGCAGCTCGGCCAGGCGATGCGTTTCGTCGGCCAGCAGTGCATCCAGATGCACGGCGGCATCGGCGTCACCGACGAATACGCCGGCAGCCACTACTTCAAGCGCCTGACGGTGCTGGAGCTGGCCTTCGGCGACACGCTGCACCACCTCGGCGAAGTCGCCGCACGCATGGAAGACACGGCTGGCGTCTTCGTCTGAAGCGCCGGGGCGCCGGCGGGCCGGCCGCTACAGTCGCGCCATGCCCGCGCCCCTCGACACGCTCGACGCCCTGACCGACGTCGCCGGCCTCGCCGTCGGCCACCACACGCTGGCCGACGGCCTGAGCGGCTGCAGCGTCGTGCTCTGCCCCGAAGGCTCGGTCGCCGGCGCCGACGTGCGCGGCGCCGCGCCGGGCACACGCGAGACCGACCTGCTGCGCCCGGAGAACACCGTCGAGGCCGTGCACGCGCTGCTGCTGGCCGGCGGCAGCGCCTACGGCCTGGACGCCGCCGGCGGCGTGATGCGCTGGCTGGAGGAACGCGGCCGCGGCGTCGCTGTCGGCCCGGCCGTCGTACCGATCGTGCCGGCGGCGGTGCTGTTCGACCTCTGGCTGCGCCCGGCCGCGCGCCCCGACGCGGCGGCGGGTTACGCCGCCTGCGAGGCGGCCACCAGCGGCGCCTTCGCACGTGGCAGCGTCGGCGCCGGAGCCGGCGCCAGCGTCGGCAAGCTCTTCGGGCCGCAGCACGCGATGAAGGGCGGCATCGGCACCGCCTCGCGCCGCGCCGGTGGCGTGACGGTGGCGGCGCTCGTCGCGGTCAACGCCGTCGGCGACGTCGTCGACCCGGAGCGCGGCCGCATCGTCGCCGGCGCGCGCCGCGACGACGGCCGCGGCTTGCGCGACACCGTCGCCAGCTATCTCGCCGGCGAACACGCCGCCGCGCCGCTGGCCGGCGCGACGACGATCGGTGTCGTCGCCACCGACGCGCCGCTCACCAAGGCCCAGGCGCAGCGCCTGGCGACCGCCGGCCACGACGGCCTGGCGCGCACGATCCGCCCGGTGCACACCGCCAGCGACGGCGACACCCTGTTCGGCCTGTCCACCGGCCGCGGCCCGGCGGCGCCGGCCACGCTGCTGCACGTGCTGGCCGCCGAAGCGGTGGCCGCCGCGGTGCTCGACGCGCTGCTTTCGGCCACCGGCCGGCCCGGCCTGCCGTCGGCGCGAGAATTCGCCCCCTGATGAAACTCGAACAAATCCTCTTCACCCAGGGCTTCGGCACACGCCGCGTCTGCGCCGGGCTGGTCGACTGCGGCGCGGTGCGTGTCGGCGGCCAGGTCGTCGACGACCCCTCGGCCGACTTCGACACCGCCGGCCTCGTCTTCGAGGTCGACGGCCGCGAGTGGCCCTTCCGCCAGCCGGCGCTGGTGATGCTGCACAAGCCCGCCGGCTACGAGTGCTCGCAGAAGCCCCGCCACCACCCCAGCGTGATGAGCCTGCTGCCGCCGCCGCTGCGCACGCGCGGCGTGCAGCCGGTGGGCCGGCTCGACGAAGACACGACCGGGCTGCTGCTGTTCACCGACGACGGCAAGCTGATCCACCGCCTCACCAGCCCCAAGCACCATGTGCCCAAGGTCTACGAGGCGACGACCAAGCACCCCGTCGACGAGGCCGTCGTGCAGCGCCTGCTGGCCGGCGTCGTGCTCGACGACGACCCGCAGCCGGTGCGTGCGCTGCAGGCGCAGTGCACCGGCCCGAACACGCTGCGCCTGGTGCTGGCCGAAGGCAAGTACCACCAGGTCAAGCGCATGGTCGCCGCCGCCGGCAACCGCGTCGAGGCGCTGCACCGCAGCGCCTTCGGCGCACTGACGCTGCCGGCCGACCTGGCGCCGGGGCGCTGGTGCTGGGTCGAGCCCGAGGCGATCTTCGCCGGCGCTTGAACGAGAATCCGCGGCCATGCGCGTTTTCAGAGGATTCGACCACCCCGGGCTGCGAGAGGCCGGCTGCGCGCTGACGATCGGCAACTTCGACGGCGTGCACCGCGGCCACCAGGCGATGCTCGCGATGCTGGTCAACGAGGCGCGGCATCGCGGCCTGGCCTCGTGCGTGATGACCTTCGAGCCGCATCCACGCGACTTCTTCGCCCGCCGCGCCGGCGACGCGTCGCGCGCGCCGGCGCGCATCGCGACGCTGCGCGACAAGCTGGCCGAACTGGAGCGCTGCGGCGTCGACCACGTCGTCGTCGCACGTTTCGACGAGCGCCTGGCGTCTCTGGCGCCCGAGGCCTTCGTCGAGCAGGTGCTGCAGAAGAACCTGAACGCACGCTACGTGCTGGTCGGCGACGACTTCCGTTTCGGCGCGCGCCGCGAAGGCACCTACGCAATGCTCGACGAGGCCGGCACGCGGCTGGGCTTCGACGTCGCGCGCATGCTGAGCTACGAGGTGCACGGCCTGCGGGTGTCGAGTTCGGCGGTGCGCGACGCGCTCGCTGCCGGCGACATGAAGCGCGCCGCGGTGCTGCTGGGGCGGCCGTATTCGATCAGCGGCCACGCGATCCACGGCCGCAAGCTCGGCCGCGAGCTGGGTTTCCGCACGCTGAACCTGCGTTTCCCGCACCCGCGGCCGGCGGCCGGCGGCATCTTCGTCGTGCGCGTGTACGGCCTGGCCGAACGCGCGCTGCCGGGTGTCGCCAGCCTGGGCACGCGGCCGACGGTGGAGAACGCCGGGCGTGTGCTGCTGGAGACGCACTGCCTCGAATGGCCGCTGGGCCCGGAGGCCGGCTACGGCCGCGTGCTGCGGGTCGAGCTGCTGCACAAGCTGCACGACGAGCGCCGCTACCCGTCGCTGGAGGCGCTGCGCGAGGGCATCGCCCAGGACGAGGCCGACGCCCGCGCCTGGTTCGCCGCCCAGCCGCGCTGACTCAGAAGCGCCGGCCGAGGCCGAATCCCAGGCTCCAGCCGGTCTTGCCGGTGACCGAGGGCCCGTCGGCCGCCGGCCCGAGCAACCGGCGCAGCGACACCCCGGCCAGTGCCACCCAGTCCTCGGACAGCTGGTGGCGCAGCCCGAGCACCCCCTGCAGGTCGCGCAGCCCGGCGCCGGGCGAGTAGACCGGGTAGCCGCTGGCGGCGGCCTGCTGCTCGTCGATGCCGTAGTAGCTCTGCATGTAGCGGCGGTCGGCCGCCGTCAGCCGCAGCGACGCGTTCCAGCGTGTGCGCGGCGCCAGCGGGCGCTCGCGCGACAGGCCCAGGTCGACGAAGGACCCGCCGCCACGGCCCAGCAGGTCGGGGCTCCAGCCGCCGGACAGGCGCCAGCCGTCGTCGAGCCGCCAGCTCGCGCCCAGCCGGGCCCGCACGGTCGCCCGCACGTCGCCCAGGCCTTCGAGCGCCGGTTCGTCGTCGTCGCGGCCGCGGTCGTAGCGCAGCGAGAGATGGGTGCGCAGCCGGCTGCCGCTCGTCAGGTCGAGCCCCAGGCCGCGTGTCACGTCGTCGGCGCGGCGGGTGGCGAAGGCGCCGGCGTTGCTGACGGTGAGCCGCCCCCAGCGCAGGTAGAAGCCGGGTTCGAGCGAAGCGTCGGGGCCGCCGCGGCCATGGTGCGAACTCCCCCAGGAGGCAAGCACGCCGACGACACCTTCAAACCGCCGCGGCGGCGGGCCGTCGTCGTCCGCTTCGGCCGCCGGGGCGCGGGGTGTCACCGGGGGCTCCGGCGCCTCCTCGCCCCGAGCGGAGGCGGCGACGAGCAGTGTCAGGGCCAGCGCCGGCGGACGGATGCGGAGCTTCAAAGCAGCGCCTCGGTAGAATCGGCTGATGCGATTGTCCATCGTTCGGCTCGACCCGTCGTGGCGGAACACCTCCACGCGGCGGCAGACGACGCGCGACCGAATTACGCGGACGCAGCGCCTTCGCGCCTGACCGCCCCCGCCGTCTCGCGCCGTGCCCGCACGCGCGCCTCGACGACCGCTTATGCACCGCCTCCGCACCGCCCGGTGCCGACCGACATGACCGACTCCACGAACGCCGCCGCGCCCGACTACCGCGCGACGCTGAACCTGCCCGACACCCCGTTCCCGATGCGCGGCGACCTCGCCAAGCGCGAACCGGCGTGGATCAAGCAGTGGCAGGACGAAGGCCTCTACAAGCGCCTGCGCGACGCGCGCTGCGGCAAGCCGCTGTTCGTGCTGCACGACGGCCCGCCGTACGCCAACGGCGCCATCCACATGGGCCACGCGGTCAACAAGGTCCTGAAGGACATGATCGTCAAGGCGCGCCAGCTCAAGGGCTTCGACGCCCAGTACGTGCCCGGCTGGGACTGCCACGGCCTGCCGATCGAGAACGCGATCGAGAAGAAACACGGCCGCCACCTGAGCCGCGACGACATGCAGGCCAAGAGCCGCGCCTACGCGACCGAGCAGATCGCGCTGCAGATGGCCGACTTCAAGCGCCTGGGCGTGCTCGGCGACTGGGAGCACCGCTACGCGACGATGGACCCGGCCAACGAGGCCGGCGAGATCCGCGCCTTCAAGCGTGTCATCGAACGCGGTTTCGTCTACCGCGGCCTGAAGCCGGTCTACTGGTGCTTCGACTGCGGCAGCTCGCTGGCCGAGTTCGAGATCGAGTACGCCGACAAGAAGAGCCAGACGCTGGACGTCGCCTTCCCGGCGGCCGAGCCCGACAAGCTGGCCGCCGCCTTCGGCCTGCCGGCTATCGCCAAGCCGGCCTTCATCGTCATCTGGACGACGACCGCCTGGACGATCCCCGCCAACCAGGCGCTGAACCTGAACCCGGCGCTGGACTATGCGCTGGTCGACACCGAGCGCGGCCTGCTGGTGCTGGCCGAATCGCTGGTCGAGAAGTGCCTGGGGCGCTACGGCCTGCAAGGCACGGTCGTCGCGACGACCAAGGGCGAAAAGCTCGGTGGCCTCAACTTCCGCCACCCGCTGGCCGACACCGACCCGGGCTACGACCGCCTGAGCCCGGTGTATCTCGCCGACTACGCCACCGCCGACGACGGCACCGGCATCGTGCACAGCAGCCCGGCCTACGGTCTGGACGACTTCAACTCCTGCGTCGCGCACGGGATGAAGACCGACGAGATCCTGAACCCGGTGCAGGGCAACGGCTGCTACGCCGCCGACTTCCCGCTCTTCGGCGGCCAGAACATCTGGAAGGCGGTGCCGGTCATCCTCGACACGCTGCAACGCGCCGGCCGGCTGCTCGCCACCGAGACCATCACCCACAGCTACCCGCACTGCTGGCGCCACAAGAGCCCGGTGATCTACCGCGCCGCGGCGCAGTGGTTCATCCGCATGGACGAGGGTGAAGGCGTCTTCACGAAGGACAAGGCGCCGCGCACGCTGCGCCAGATGGCGCTGGACGCGATCGAGGCCACCGGCTTCTACCCCGAGAACGGCAAGGCGCGGCTGCGCGACATGATCGCCAACCGCCCCGACTGGTGCATCAGCCGCCAGCGCAGCTGGGGCGTGCCGCTGCCCTTCTTCCTGCACAAGGAGACCGGCGACCTGCACCCGCGCACGATGGAGATCCTCGACCAGGCGGCCGACATCGTCGAAGCCGGCGGCATCGAGGCCTGGAGCCGCACGACGGCCGAGCAGATCCTGGGCGCCGAGGACGCCGCGCTCTACACCAAGAGCAGCGACATCCTTGAGGTCTGGTTCGACTCCGGCTCGACCTTCTGGCACGTGCTGCGCGGCCAGCATCCCGAGGGCTTCCACAAGCAAGGCCCCGAGGCCGACCTGTACCTGGAAGGCCACGACCAGCACCGCGGCTGGTTCCACAGCTCGCTGCTGCTGGCCTGCGCCTTGTACGGCCGCGCGCCCTACCGCGGCCTGCTGACGCACGGGTTCACCGTCGACAGCCAGGGCCGCAAGATGAGCAAGAGCCTGGGCAACGGCATCGAGCCGCAGAAGGTCTCGTCGACGCTGGGCGCCGAGATCATCCGCCTGTGGGTCGCGGCCTCGGACTACTCGGGCGACATCGCCGGCGACGACAAGATCCTCGCCCGCGTCGTCGACGCCTACCGCCGCATCCGCAACACGCTTCGTTTCCTGCTCGCCAACACCTCGGACTTCGACGCCAAGGCCGACGCCGTGGCGCCCGAGGAGCTGCTGGAGATCGACCGCTGGGCACTGGCCCGCACCGCCGAGCTGCAGGCCGAGATCCTGAAGCACTACGAGGTCTACGAGTTCCACCCGGTGGTCGCCAAGCTGCAGGTCTTCTGCAGCGAGGACCTGGGCGCCTTCTACCTCGACGCGCTGAAGGACCGGCTGTACACGACGGCGCCCAAGTCGCTGGCGCGCCGCAGCGCCCAGACCGCGCTGGTCACGATCACCCAGGCGATGCTGCGCTGGATGGCGCCCTTCCTCAGCTTCACTGCCGAGGAAGCGTGGAAGATCGTCGGCACGACCGAGTCGATCTTCACCGAGACCTACCTCGACTTCCCCGAGCCCGACGCCGCGCTGCTGGCGAAGTGGGCGCGCATCCGCGCCGTGCGCGAACGCGTCAACAAGGAGATCGAGGCCGTGCGCACCACCGGCGCCGTGGGCTCGTCGTTGCAGGCCAACGTGACGATCGGCGCGCCGGCCGAGGAACACGAGCTGCTGGCCTCGCTCGGCGAGGACCTGCGTTTCGTGCTCATCACCTCCAAGGCGCTGCTGGCCGCCGCCGACGAGCTGCAGGTGACGGTAACGCCGTCGACCGACACCAAGTGCGAGCGCTGCTGGCACTGGCGCGACGACGTCGGCCACGACCCGGCGCACCCGGGCCTGTGCGGGCGCTGCACGAGCAACCTGTACGGCGACGGCGAGGCCAGGCGCGTGGCCTGACGCCCGATCCCCGGGGGATGTCTCCGGGGGGCCTCCGTGCCGGCGCGCCGGCCCTGTGCTAGAAACGCGTCGCCGCCAAGCGCATCAGCGCACAAGGGAGGCGGTGTCGAATGGCGGAAACCAGCAGCGGCCGGCCCACCGGCTCGTCCCGACATCCCGGCGCCCGCGGCATCGTCTGGCGGACGGCGCTGGCATTCCTGGTGCTGGCCGCCGCGACCGCGGTACTGGTCCTGCGCGAGTTCCGCATCGGGCGGGAACTCGCCGCGGCGGAGCTGAAGGCCGTCGCCCGGCTTCGATCGGAACAGATCGACGACTGGCTGAACGAACGGCTGGCCCTGGGCCGCCTGCTCGAGCCCAGCCCCTCGCTGGCCCAGTTCCACCGCCGCGCGCTCGCCGGGCCCGATGCCGCGGAACGCCGCGAACTCGAGCAACGCCTGCAGCATCTGCGCGACAGCACCCGCAGCGTCAACGTCCTGCTGCTGGACGCCGACGGCCAGTTGCTCGTCTCGGCGACACCCGACGAAGCCCCGACAGCCGCCCTGCGCGACACCGTGCGGCGCGCCATCACGACCGGCCAGGCACAGCACACCCCGATGTACCGCAGCGGCGCCGATGCACAGGCGCTGCGGCTGGACATCGTCTTCCCGCTGAAGCTGAGCGGCACGCCGGCGCGCGCCGCCGTCGCGCTGCGCCAGGACCCGCAGCAGACGCTGCTGCCGGGCCTGACAGGCTGGCCGCTGCCGCGCGACGGGGCGCTGGCACTGCTGTGGCAGCGCCAAGGCGATGTCATGCATCCCTGGGCCGGGTTCACGCCCGAGTTGCAGGGGCGGCTGCCGGCGACCGTCGCCGTCACCGAAGCCGGGACGCTGCCGCTGGCTGCGCTGCGCGGCGACCCCTCGGCGCTGCAGCCGCAGCGCGCCACCGACTTCCGCGGCGAGGCCGTGACCGGCATCGTGCTGCCGCTGGGCGCGGGCGACTGGTGGCTGTCGCTGCAGGTCGACCAGCAGGCGATCGACGCGCCGGCGCGGCAGTCGGCGCTGGCCGGTCTGGCGCTGCTGGCGGTGACGCTGCTGGCGCTCCACGCCATCGGACGCAGCCTGTCCAACCGCCGCGCGCTCGCCGATGCGGAACGCGAACGCGCCGAGGAACGCGAGCGCATGCGCGCGCTGCAGCTGCTCGATACCGTCGCCGAGCACGCGGGCGAGGCGATCTTCGCCAAGGACCTCGACGGCCGCTATCTGTTCGTCAACCGCATCGCCTGCGAGCGCAGCGGGCTCAGCCGCGAGCAGTTGATCGGACAGCGTGACGTCGACGTCTTTCCGCCCGACACCGCCGCCGCCTACGCCGCCGACGATCGGCTCACGCTGCGCGACGGCAACGCCATGACCTTCGAGCAGACGATGCCGACGCCGAACGGCGTGCTCCATCTGGCGGTGACGAAGGCGCCGCTGCGCGACGGCGACGGGCGCATCGTCGGCCTGGTCGGCGTGGCCAGCGACCTCACGGCACTGCGCCGCGGCGAACAGGCCCTGCGCGAGAGCGAGGCCCGCTTCCGCTCGGTCTTCGAGGTGCTCAACGAGGGCATCGTCGTGCGCGCCCCCGACGGCAGCATCGTCGACGCCAACCCGGCAGCCGAACGGCTGCTGCTGCAGCCGGTTCAGGCCCTGCGCGGGCGCCGGCTCGACGAGCTGGGCTGGGAGCCGGTGAACGAGAGCGGCGAGCCGTCGCCCGAGGGCCTGCAGCGCCTCACCGAGGTCATCACCGCCAGCGGGGAGTGCCGCGACGCCGAGGTTCGCGTGCGCGCCCCCGACGGCCGGCAGCGCTGGCTGCGTGTCAACGCCGAGCCGGTGCGCGACCCCGACGACGGCCGGCTGATCGCCGTCGTCGCGTCCTGGGACGACGTCACCGAGCGCCGCGAGACCACCGAGGAGCTGCGTCGCCACCGGCTGCACCTGCAGCAGCTGGTCGAGGAACGCACGCTCGAGCTCAAGCACGCGATCGCCGGGCTGGCCGAAGCCGAACGTTCGGCGCGCATGATCGCCGACAGCCTGCCCGGCCTCGTCGCCTACTGGGACCGCCAGATGCGCTGCCGCTTCGCCAATCGCGGCTACTGCGACTGGTTCGGCATGAGCCAGGAGCAGATCATCGGCCTGTCGATGACGGAGCTGCTGGGCCCCGAGTTCGTGCGGACGCAGGCCGACCTGATCCGCGCCGCATTCGGTGGCGAGCTGCAGCAATACGAACGCAGTGCGCCGAGCCGCGGCGGCGAGCCGCAGGACCTGCTGGTGCACTACGTGCCCGACCGGCGCGCCGACGGCCAGGTCGACGGCTTCTACGTGATGGCGATCGACATCTCGGCGCAAAAGCGCGCCGAGGCCGGGCTGCAGCGCGCCAACGCCGAACTCGTCGTCGAACGCGACCGCGCCGAAGCCGCCAGCCGTTCCAAGAGCGCCTTCCTGGCCAACATCAGCCACGAGATCCGCACGCCGATGAACGCCATCATCGGCCTGGCGCACCTGATGCTGCGCGACGCGCACGCGGACACCGAACGCGAACGGCTCCTGAAGATCCGCGGCCAGGCCCAGCACCTGCTGCAGATCCTCAACGACGTGCTGGACCTGTCCAAGATCGAGGCCGGGCGGCTGGAGCTCGAGGCGATCCCGTTCTCGCTGGACACGCTGCTGGCGCGGGCCTTCCAGACCGTCGCGACCGAGGCCCAGCGCAAGGGGCTGGAGCTGGTGCTGGACACCGACGCGGTGCCCGACCGTCTGGTCGGCGACCCGACGCGGCTGCTGCAGGCGCTGCTGAACCTGCTGTCCAACGCGGTGAAGTTCACCGAGAAGGGCTGGGTACGGCTGCAGGCTCGACAGGCCGATCACGCCGAGGGCCGCGTGCTGCTGCGCTTCACCGTCACCGACACTGGCGTCGGCATCCCGCCCGACCGCCTCGGCGCCCTGTTCCAGGCGTTCGAGCAGGTCGACAGCTCGACGAGCCGGCGCCACGGCGGCACCGGCCTGGGCCTGGCGCTGACGCGCCACATGGCGTCGATGATGGGCGGCGAGGTCGGCGCCGACAGCACGCCCGGGGCCGGCAGCTGCTTCTGGTTCAGCGCCTGGCTGGCGCTCGAAGGGGAGCAGCCCGCGCCGGTGCCGAAGATGGCGGGCCTGCGCGTGCTGCTGGCCGACGACCTGCCCGAGGCCCGCGAGGCGCTGGCCGACCGGCTGCGGCACCTGGGCATGCAGGTCGATGCCGTGTTGTCGGGCGAAGCCGCACTCGAGCAGGCGGCGGCGGCCGGCGCCGCCGACCAGACCTACGACCTGCTGCTGCTGGACTGGCGCATGGAGGCGCTCGACGGCATCGAGACCCTCGCACGCCTGCGCGCCCTGCCAGCCGCGGCCAAGGCCCCGGCGCTGCTGGTCACGGCCTTTGACGACGACGGCATGCGCGAGCGGGCCGAGGCCGCCGGCTTCGCGTCGGTGCTGCTCAAGCCGGTGGCGGCCTCGACGCTGCACGACACGCTGCAGCGTGTGCTGCGGCACTCCGGGGCGGCCTCCGAGGCCGTGATGCCGCCGCCGCACGGCAGCGGCCAGGCCGAGGCCGCGCTGCGCGCGCGCGGTTGTCGCCGGCCGCTGCTGCTGGTCGAGGACAACCCGATCAACCAGGAAGTGGCGCTGGAACTGCTGCGCGCGGTGGGGCTGGAGGTCGATCTGGCCGTCGACGGCCGCGAGGCGCTGCGCATGGGACAGGCGCGCGACTACGCCGCGGTGCTGATGGACATGCAGATGCCGGAGATGGACGGGCTGGAAGCCACGCGCGAGCTGCGGCGCACCGGGCTGGCCGTGCCGATCCTGGCGATGACGGCCAACGCCTTCGGCGAAGACCGCGCCGCCTGCCTGGCCGCGGGCATGAACGACCACATCGCCAAGCCGGTGGACCCGCAGACGCTGTACGCCACGCTGCTGCGCTGGCTGCCGCCCGCGACGCCGGACGGCGCCAGTGCGCCGGCGGGGCCGCCGTCCGGCGCCGGGTTCGCCGAACGCCTGGGCGCGCTCGGCGAGATCGACGTCGACGCCGCGCTGCGGCTGGTCGGCGGGCGGCCCAACGTGCTGCAGCGGTTGATGCGACGTTTCGCCGAGGTCTACGCGCTCGGCGTGCCGGCGCTGGTGGCCCCCGGCGGCGACGAACGGCTCGCGGCCTGGAAATGCGCGGCGCACTCGCTGCACGGCGCCTGCGGCGCAATCGGCGCGCGCGCGCTGCAGGCCCATGCGCGCGAGCTGGAGCACGACACCGCCAGCGCGACGCAGGCCGAGCCTCTGGCCGAGCGGGCGCGCGAGCTGCACGAACGCGTGAGGGCGGTGGCAGCCCAGCTGGAGGCCCTGCTCGACTGAGGCCGCCGCGCGGGGGCCGGCGACGGCCTCGCGCTACAGTAGCGGCCCGCCCGCCGGCCCCGGCGGTCCACCCGCATCACGACTTCATGGCCACGTCTTCGCGCACGTCCAACCGCCTGCCCTTCTGGCTCGGCCTCGCCTTCATCGTCGTCGTCCTGGACCAGTTCACGAAGACGCTGATCCTCGGTTACTTCCAGGACGGCGAAGCCCGCGTCGTCACGAGCTTCTTCAACATCGTGCGCGTGCACAACAGCGGTGCGGCGTTCTCGTTCCTGGCCGACGCGGCCGGCTGGCAGCGCTGGTTCTTCGTCGGGGTCGGCGTCGCCGCCTCGGCGGTCATCGTCTGGATGCTCGCCAACCATGCGTCGCAGCGGCTGTTCAGCTTCGCGGTGACGATGATCCTCGGCGGCGCGGTCGGCAACGTCATCGACCGGCTGCTGCACGGCCACGTCATCGACTTCCTGCAGTTCCGCTTCGGCTTCCTCGAGCCGATGTTCCGCGGCGGCTACTTCCCCAGCTTCAACGTTGCCGACGCGGCGATCACGCTGGGCGCCGTGTGCCTCGTGCTCGACGAGATCCTGCGCGTGCGCCGCGGCGGCAAGTAAGGCACCCGCACCGCCACCCGGGCACGGCGAATCGCCCCGCGCCGGCCGGCGCAGGCTCAGGGAAGCAGCACCGTCGAGCCGGTCGTGCGCCGGGCTTCCAGCGCGCGGTGCGCCTCGGCCACGTCGGCGAGCGCCCAGCGCTGGTCGATGCGGATCCGGACCTCGCCGCTGGCGACGACATCGAAGAGCTCGTCGGCCATCTCCTGCGTTCGCTCGCGCGTCGCGATGTGGGTGAAAAGCGTCGCGCGGGTGACGTACAGCGAGCCCTTGGGGCCCAGCGTGCCGATCGCGAACGGCGGCACCGGCCCCGACGAGTTGCCGAAGCTGGCCAGCAGGCCGAACGGCCGCAGGCAGGCCAGGCTGCCGTCGAAGGTGTCGCGGCCGACCGAGTCGTAGACGACCTTGACGCCGCGCCCGCCGGTGATGTCCTTGACGCGGGCGACGAAGTCCTCGCGCGTGTAGTCGATCATCGCCGCCGCGCCGTGTTCGAGCGCCAGCTGGCACTTGGCCGCGCCGCCGGCGGTGCCGATCAGGCGCAACCCCAGCGCACGCGCCCACTGGCAGGCGATCAGGCCGACACCGCCGGCGGCGGCATGGAACAGCACCCAGTCGCCCGGCTGCAGGCCCTCGACCGGCAGCGTCTTCTTCAGCAGGTACTGCGCGGTCAGGCCCTTGAGCATCATCGCCGCGCCGGTCTCGAAGTCGATGCCGTCGGGCAGCTGCACGACCTGCGTGGCCGGCATCACGCGCAGCTCGCTGTAGGCGCCCGGCGTCCCGGCGGCGTAGGCCGCGCGGTCGCCCGGCTGCAGGTGCGACACGCCGTCGCCGACGGCCTCGACGATGCCGGCGCCTTCCATGCCCAGCACCAGCGGTAGCGGGTTCTGGTAGAGGCCCGTGCGCTGGTAGACGTCGATGAAGTTGAGCCCGCAGGCGTGGTGGCGGATGCGCACCTGGCCGGGTCCGGGTTCGCCGACCGGCAGGTCGACGGACCGCAGCACCTCGGGGCCGCCGAAGGCGGAGATCTGGATCGCGCGCGGCATCGTGTTCTCCTCGTGACGAGCGCGCAGGTTAAGCGATGCCGAACCGCCACACCGGCGGTGGCATGATCGCCCGCCCGATGAGAAGACTGATCCAAGCCCCCAACCTCGTGCTGGCCACCCTCTGGGCCGACCAGCTCGGCGCCGCCGGCATCGCCGCCAGCGTGCAGCGCGCCTTCGCCAGCGGCATCGCCGGCGAGATCCCGCCCGACCAGAGCCTGCCGGAGGTCTGGGTGCCCGACGACGAGCACGCCCGCGCGCAGACGCTGCTCGACGAGTGGCGGCACCCGCCGCACCACACCTGGGCCTGCGCCCGCTGCCACGAGATCGTCGAGGGGCCGTTCGAGCAATGCTGGAGCTGCGGCGCCGAGAGGCCCGCGGCATGACGCTCACACCCCGGATCGCGGCACTGCTGACCGTGCCGCCCATGCTGTGGGCGGGCAACACGTTGCTCGGCCGCCTGCTGGCGCCGGTGATGCCGCCGCTGCTGCTGAACTGCCTGCGCTGGTGGCTGGCACTGGCCATCCTGCTGCCGCTGGGCTGGCGCGCGATCGGCACACCCGAGCGCCGCGCCGAGATCCGCGCCCGCTGGCGGCCGCTGGCCGGCCTCGGGCTGCTCGGCGTGGGCGCCTACAACGCGCTGCAGTACCTGGCGCTGCACACCTCGACGCCGATCAACGTCACGCTGATCGCCTCCAGCATCCCGCTGTGGATGATGCTCGTCGGCGCCCTCTTCTATCGCGAGCGCCCGCGGGGCGGGCAACTGGCCGGCGCGGTGCTGTCGCTGGCCGGCGTGATGGTGGTGCTGCTGCGCGGCGACCTGTCCAGCCTGGGCACGATCCGGCTCGTCGCCGGCGACCTGTGGATCCTGGTCGCGGCCCTCGCCTGGGCCGGCTACAGCTGGCAGCTGGCGCGGCCGGCGGCGTCGATGCGCGGCGAGCAGCGGCCCGACTGGAACTGGGCCGAGTTCCTGCTCGTCCAGGTGATCTTCGGCGTCGGCTGGGCGACCTTGTCGGCCGTCGGCGAGGCGATCTGGATGCCACAGCCGGTGCAGTGGTCGCCGATGGCCGTCGCGGCGCTGGTCTTCATCGCCGTCGGGCCGTCGGTGCTGGCCTTCCGCCTCTGGGGCCGCGGCGTCGCCGAGGTCGGCCCGGCGATCGCCGGCTTCTTCGCCAACCTGACGCCGCTGTTCACCGCGCTGTTGTCGGCAGCGCTGCTGGGCGAGCCGCCGCACCCGTACCACGCGCTGGCCTTCGCGCTGATCGTCGGCGGCATCGTGGCGTCGAACCGGCGCTGACACTCGCCGCGCGCAGACGAAGAAAAACCTCGGTCGCTTGCGCGGCCGGGGTTTCGGTTTGGATGGGGACCGGGGTCACTCGAATTCACGAGGGAAGCCGTCTCAAAATTGCAACGAGTTACACCAAAAGTTATACACACGGTGTGCCGCGTGCATTGGCCACCGAGCATCCTCGGCCAGGCTTGCAGGCGTTCGGCAGCAGCGCAGCCACAGGGCAGAGCAGCATCGCCACGGCACCGCCCGCGGGGTCGGCCGGGCATTCGCCGCGCAGCACGAAGCGCTCGGAGCGTCGTGGCCGGAGATCAACGCCAGCCATTGCGCCGACACCGCCGACGCGCCGCTCTCCAGCGCCAACTCAGGCTTCAGCGCGGCGCGCACCGGGCGCTAGTGCATCGTGAGTGCTGCCCGACGACGTCAGGCCAGCACTCACCGCCACCCGCGTGCCGAACTTCCCGATGCCTCACGCTCGTGATGCGCGAGACGGTGCGGTCGCCGCCGTCCTGTGCGAGACTACTGACGTCGTCCAGCTTGCTGGCGGCTGGAGAGGCATCCGACGCGGGCTCATTCCCTGCACCACCGGGTGCCTCTCTTCTTTTTCAAGCGTCGGCGCGTGCGTGCTGCAGGCCGTAGACATGCTCTCGAGGCACTCGCCGCCTCCTCGATCGTCACGCAGTTGCTGGTGTCGGCGACGGTGTCATGGAAGTCGACCTTCGGCGCAGCCTCGTCCAGCGCCTCGGCCTGGGCCTTGTTCTCCAGCGCCAGGCGCTGGCGCTCCTCGAACTGTTCCGCCCACGCGCGCGCCGCGGCGGCGGGGTTGCTGAAGTCCGGCAGCGCGGCGACCTGGCGCCCGCCGCCGGCCTCGTGCTCCTTCAGGCGCTTCTCGCACTCGATGAAGTAGCGCCGCGCCTCCCGGCCCTTCGCGTTGCGCTCGACCATGGCCAGCTCTTTCGCCGTGTCGAGGGTCAGGTGGTAGTCGATGCGTGTCGTGCGGCGGGTTCCGCCTTGGTGCGGAACTTGGATTCCCGTTTCGGAAATCAAGTAGTCGACCTCGTTGGAGAACCCGTACTGGTCGATGCGCTCCTTGATCCACGCGCCGAACACCTTCCCGACCTCCAGGAACGCATGCAGCGCGCGGGCGTCGACGGTCTGCACGGTGGAGCCGGCGATCTCGTGCTGGGCCAGCGGGATCAGCTGCTGGCGGCCGGGCTCGACGTCGTTGGCGACGTGCTGGGACCGGGCCGCGGCCGGCACCGTGGCGGCGGGGTCGACCAGCGGGAGCTGGCGGTGCGGGCGGCGGTAGGGCGTCGCCGACGTGTGCAGCTCGGCGATGGCCGCGTCGACGATCTGCTCGGCAGCTTCGAGCGCGCCGGCGAAGCGGTCGGCCGGGATCGACTCGACGTAGCGCACGCTGAACCGGCTGGCCAGCTCGGACTTCGCCCGCTCGATGAACTTGCCGCGCTGGCCTTCGGGCATCGCGCACCAGCCGCGCATGAGGCGCACGTTCAGTGCGGCGAGCTGGCGCTCGTTGATGACGTGGATCTTCGCTTGTTGTGCCATGGTGGTCTCCGTTCTCAGGCGGCGTTGGGGGTTCTGAAGGCCACGGCGAGCTTCGCCAGGCCCTTGGGCGTCACGAGGAGGTTCTCGACGACCTTGTCGGTGCCGTCCGGCCGCTCGACCGTGTGGACCTTGTGCTCCAGCAGGCCGGCCTGGATGCGGTCCTGATACGCCAGCCAGCCCGAGCCGCCGGGGCGGCGGTAGATCCAGCGGTTCGCGCTCAGCCAGGAGAAGAGGTCTTTCGGGCGCACCTGCAGATCCTTCGCCGCGTCGGTCACGCAGCGCGAGCCGGCGCTGGCCTTGGCGATGCGGTGGTGCGCGTCGACGGCGACCTGCATGGTGTCGACCTTGGCCTGAAGGTCGCGGTTCACCTCGACGAGCTGCAGCGCGACGATGGCGAGCTGCTTCGGGTCGCGGATGTCGATCGCGCCGGGGTGCGGCTGCTGCGTGACCAGCGCGTCGTAGGCGCGGATGACCTTCAGATGGAAGGCCGGGCTGATCCACATCGCGTAGGCGTAGACCAGCTCCTTGGCGACGTAGGTGCCGTTGTTGCGGCCGTCGTTGACCGTGGCGAGAGGGGTCACGGAATTCCGTGAGGCCCCATCGGCGGCCAGTTCGGACACCAGCGCCTGCGTCTGCTGGTTCTGCAGCCAGGTGCTGGGGCGATGCTTCGTCTCCGCGCCGGAAGCGCGGTGGAGGTCGTTGAGGCAGTAGCGGCCGGCCGAGTCGGTGCGGATGGCGGTGTCGGCGATGACGAGGTCACGCATGGCGTTCTCCTTCGGTGGCGCCGGGCTGGCGCTGGTGCGTGGAGGGGACGGCGGAAGCCGCCAGCTCGGCGAGGCGCAGTTGCAGCGCTTCCTTCGCGGTCTCCGCGGCCACGAGCGCCTGCAGCGCTTCGCGGTAGGTCTTCGGCAGGGCCGGTGTTGCGACGCGCGGTCGCTTGACGTTGCCCTATGGATGGGCCCCGCCTGCCGATCGATTCATACCGTATACGGTATATGAGATACGTTAGAGTTCTCGCGCCGACTTCGAACGCGAACCGTGCTCAAGGCTGCGGCGGCCTTGAGCCAAGGCGGTTGACCGAGAGGTGCTGCGCCCATCGGTCTGACCACAACGCCCAACCCCGCACCTCCCAACATGTTGACGTTGCCGCACCGAGACCGCTCTGCTGATCCGACGCTCGATCACCTGCTGGTAGCACCTGCGCCCTACGTCCGGATCCCGCTGGCCGCGCACATCACTGGCTACACCGAGAAGGCGATCCGCCGGAAGATCGACGAAGGCGTCTGGCGCGTCGGGAAGGAGTACCGAAAGGCGCCAGACGGCTCGGTGCTGATCAGCATCGCCGGCTACGCTCGGTGGGTCGAGACCGAGAAGAGGCGCTGAAGCTGGCGGATTGCTTGGTCGGGCGGCCCTGACCCTTTTCGCCGTAACTGGCGAAAAGGTGCACCACGTAGTCCTGCCCCTCGGAAAAGCGTACTGCGCGATCCGATCCTTGACCCAGTTGGAGAAGTCCTTCCCGACCTCCAGGAACGCATGCAGCGCGCGGGCTTCGGGAGTGCGAATGCCGGCTGCGTCCGACCGTAGACGTCGGGGAGATCAACGCAAAACTGCGACGATGTCTTGCCGACCTGGCGCCCGCCGGACGCCTCGGCTTCCAGCCAGGTGGCGATGACGGCAGCTCGGCCGTCATCGCGCCATGTTGGGTGTTCAGCGCCTCAGCTCCGGCCGTGAAGCGCCAAAGTTCCCGCGCCAGCGACGACGAAGGGACCGATCGCGCGCCTGGTGACATCCAGGGCCGCAATGCCCGAGGTCTTTACTCCCCGCCTCCAGTCGGCTCGCTCGTCTCGGAGGTGGGATCGGGGATCCCGTTTCCTTCGGCGCGCCCCCGATCGCTGGCCACGCGGGACGTTCGACCTCGCTTCGGCCGCACCAGCCCGGGTATACGGCCCTTGAACTCCTGGAACGCCACGTCTCGGGCCGCCTTCCAGGCGCGGTCGGCTTCGCGCTGGCCATCGGGCGACGCGAGGCGGATCGCTTCAGCGAGTTCGCGCTTCTTCAGGAGGATGGCGTGTTGGTCGGGGTCGAGCCTGTCGTTGTAGTCGCAGCGCACGCACCACCAGTCGAGGTCAGGGTAGTTCCTGCGGGGGCCCTTAAGGCCGTCGGGGAGCGCGCGGGTCAGGCGGAAGCGGAAACTACCGGACCGCCAGTAGTATTGACCGGCCCCTTCGGGCCACGTCACGCCCGCAGGGAACTCGATTCCTTCGGCTTCGAGTTGTGCTCGGCTGCCCTCGATCTCCCAGTAGTTGAGGCCATGGGGCTGGATGTAGACCTTGAGCTCGCGCTCGGCGGACTGTTCGGTGGCGGAAATTGCGGCGGCGCGCGCCTGGGTGTGACGGTCGAGCATGGAACGCTCCTTTTCGAGACGTTGAGAACGTCTTGCCGGAGCGTTTCCACGCGCGCACGGCAAGATGGCCGAGAGGTTGGAAACCTGGGAAAAGCCAGGCGGGCGTATTCCCCATCGCTGGGTTTTGTATTTCGAGGAGGTTCGCTCCCCCGCCACGGGTTGCCCCGTGACAACCGCCCTCTCGGCCATCCAAAAATGAATGGCACGGACGCAAAAAAGCCGCGTGACTGACGGGTGCGGCCTCCGCTTTTCCTTGGGGTTTCCACGCCCCACCTCTTTCGAGGCGCGTTCACTTTGCCAGAGGGAGGCCGAAGCTGTCAACGCGACGCCGCGAGCGCTGGGCCAATGCGTAGACTGCCGGGGAACCATGCGCCGGGGCGCGGTCAGCGCTCTGCAGAGCAGCTCACAGAGGAAAGCGATGAACGAAGCAGGCCAGGGCTCAACCGGCCGTGATGCCGTGTTCCCGAGCGTGATCCTGTCGACCGAGGAGATCGCCGCCTTGACCGGCTTCCGTCAGCCGGCGAAGCAGCTCAAGGAGTTGCACAAGCACGGGTTCTGGAGGGCGCGACGCCTTCCGACCGGCGCCATCATCCTCGAGCGAGCCCACTACGAGGCGGTCTGTCGAGGGCACTTGGGCAGCCCGAACTCTGCCGAGGAGGCGAGGCAACGTGAGGCGGACGCGGCAGACGTCGAGGCTGAGCTTGCGCTTCAGCGATGGGCGGAAAAGCGGCGCCTGCGACTGGAGCAACTTGCCGCCGATCGCGCTCGAAAGGCTGCAGAGCTAGCCGCAGAGAGTGCCCGCAAGGCGGAGCAGCGTGCCCGCAAGGCATCCCAGAAGGCACAAGGCAGCGGGCCACGCCCACCCAGCGCCTCATCGCGATCCGGGTAGCGGCCGTACACCTGGCCGCCATCCAACGGTCAGCCGAGGTGCTGGCGAAACGAACGCGAGTCGAGCAACCGTCTGCCCGAGGTCCGACGCAGCTGCGGCCGCCAACGCGCCGCGCGTGCCGGGCGGTTCAGTTCACGCTCGAGTGCTGGCACCACCCCTGGCACCTTCTGGCACGCGTAGTTGGCGCGGCCACCTAGCCAGAAAGCCGACCGTCGTGATCCGTCCCCGCCAGCGCCGGAAAGCGGCCCCACCAGGCGAGGTGTCAGGTCGGAACATGCGACGCGCGCACCGCGCCCACCCCGATGCGGGCCGCGGCGCCGCCCCTCGTACACGAAGGACATCACATGAACGACCGCATCAAGTCGGACGCCTCCGGCCTGCTCGTTGGCACCCCGATCGACACCACCGCCGAGGAAGACAGCGAACTGCTCGGCGACATCCGGGACAACACCGGAAAGATCCTCGACGTCCTGCAGCGCCGCCCCGATGGGCATGGCACCTCCAGCCGCCAGCCCGTGGCGCCCGTGTCGCGCTCGGCTGACCGCGCCGCGCGCGCACCGTCGGTTGACTCACCCACGGCGCCACGCAAGATCGCCACGCCTGTTCCGCGCTCGGAACGAGCTTGGGGCTACCGCAACCTCGCAAGAGGAGAGGACCGCAGATTCGCGCCGCGCCGAGGCGCGGACACGTCCAGCGCTGCCGACTCGCGCGCTGCTGGCGCGGTCGCGCGCTCCGCCGAGCAGATGGCACGCACCGCGGAGGCGGCGCGCAAGGACGCCAAGGCCGACGCGCGGCGCGACCAGGCGCGCGACGCCCGCGGACGGTTCGGCGGTGGCCAGAAGGACGGCTCCGGCGTCATCGCAACGGTCGGCCGGCTCGCCGGCGGCCTGACCTCCGGCGCTGGCGCCGCCGTCACCGGCGTCGAACGCATCGACCCGATCGTGGGCGCCGCCGCCGAGGTGCGTGATGTCGTCGCGCCGCTGGGCCGCGCCGCCAGCTACTTCGCCGGCCGCCGCCGCGAGCGCGACGATCCCAGCGTTCCCTGGCTGCGCAAGCTCTGGCGCGAGATCCGCGGCGCCAGGCGCGACGACGCCGCCACCGCGCGCTCGATGCAGCGCGGGCTCAAGGACGTCAAGGACGCCGCCGGCGCCGCGCGCGGGGAGAGTGGCGGCCTGCTCTCGGCGATCGGGTCGCTGCTGCCGGCGGCTGTGGCACCCGTCATCGCAACCGTCGCCGGCATCGGGACGAAGATCAGCGGCATGCTGGGTGGGATCCGTGCCGCACTGTCGAAGCTGCCGCTCCTCGGCCCGACGCTGGCCAGTGCCGGGGACGCAGAAGCAGCGAAGGCTGCGACGTCCAAGCCCGGCGGATTGCGAGGGCTTCTCGGGAAGCTGCCGCTGATCGGCACGATCGCCACGGCTGCGCTGGCGCTGGCGGAGGACCGCCGAATCGCGAACGACGCCGGCTTGACCGACGACGAGCGTGCGCGAAAGCGGGCCGAGAACGTCGGCGGCTTCACGGGGGCCGTCGGAGGAGCTTCTGCCGGCGCTGCGTTCGGCACGATGATCGCGCCTGGCCCTGGCACCCTGGTCGGCGGTGTCCTCGGGGCCTACCTCGGCAGCAAAGCCGGCGAGATGGTTGGCGAGAAGGCTGGTCAGCTCGGCTGGGTCAGCGAGCGCTTCGAGTCCGGTGGGCGCGGTGTCGGGACTATCTCGAGCGGCAGAGGCGACCGCGGCGGTGTCAGCTACGGCAAGCACCAGCTCGCGACGAACACAGGGACGATGGCCGAGTTCCTTCGGTGGGCTCCGGAGTACGGCGCGCAGTTCGCCGGGCTGACGCCGGGAACGCCCGAGTTCAACGCCAAGTACCGTCAGGTCGTCGAGCGCGATGAACAGGCCTTCGGCGACGCACAACGGCGGTTCATGATCGCCACGCACTACGAGCCGGAGATGGCGAAGCTGAAGGCTGCGGGCTTCGACCTGTCCGGCCGCGGCGCATCGGTTCGCGAAGCGGTGTTCTCGACCGCCACGCAGTTCCGAGGCGATGCCTCGAAGATCATCGCCGCCTCGCTGAAGGGGCGCGATCTCGCAAGCATGACGGACGCGCAGATCACCGACGCGATCCAGGATCGCAAGATCCAGTTCAACGACGCCTACTTCCGCAGCAGCAGCCCGGCGGTGCGGGCCAGTCAGCTCCACCGGGCGATGTCGGAGAAGGAGTTGCTGCGTCAGGCCGCCGTGCCGTCGGTTGCTTCGCCCGCCGTCGCCCGGAGCACGGTTCAGGTGACGACGGCCTACTCGCCGACCGTGCCGCGTGTGCCGGCCGTGGCGGCGGTTCCGCCAGCGCCGACGGTGGAGCCGATTCCGGAGCGTGTCAGCAGCTCGGCGCCGGCGCCCACGACGGTCGTCGCCCAGGCCCCGCTGACGCAGGACGTGCGGGATCGATCGATCGCGCACATCTGCTGCGGCGGCATCGGGTCGCCGACAACCCACTATCACTGACGGCCAGCCGACTCAGCTTCAGCGCGACATCCAGCGTTGCAGTCGCCCTCAAGCTGCGTCGTCGGCGCCGCATCGTTCGTCCATCGTCTCAATCCGCACCGCGCCCAGGTCGCGGATGACCTGACGCGCCACCTCGTTCTCGATCGCGCCCGTGTCGCGCGTCAGCGGGTCGAACCCGTGCGCGCTGTCCAAGTCCCAGAGCTCCGCGTGCTCGTTCAACTCGTCGGGCTCGCAGGACATCCACAGCATCACACGCTGACGGCGGTCGAGTGTGGCGACGGCCCGCCGCGCCGCCATCTGCAGCTCGCTGACCAAGGTCTCGAACAGCAGGTGGCCGTCGGCCTGAACGATCATGGCCGCCTCGACCCACGCCGTCGCGGCGTCGCTCCCTGACCGTCGATCGTTGAAGTGCATCGCGGGCGTCGATGTCCCCGGAGATGCGGAAATCCTCCCCAAATCCTCACCTGAGGCGGGCACCGCTGGGGACGCGCGAATGCGGGGCGGCATCCCCAGAGGGGTCGACCCAGGATGCATCGCGCGGGAGGATCAGCGGGGCGCAGCCCCGGCTGTGCCGCAAAGGACTTGCGGTCTTGGCCGTCACCACACGGCGCGAAGCGACGCGCCGCGAGTTCCGCCCTGCGTCGTGCCTACAGGTCGCGGAGATCGCCGGCGGCGGCGCGTCTGCAGTCGAAGTCCGGCATGGGCCTGAGCTTCACCTGGCCGCTCAGGGCCGGCGGTCGCCGACGGGCACGCGTGGCCTCGAGCATGCGCGCTGCGGCGTGCCCACGGATGAGCGTGCGCCACACCGCCGTCGACATCGCTGCGTCGAGGTCTACGGGGATGCGCGGCGAGCGCCGACGCAGCTCGGCCAGCGATGTGGCGAGCTGCTCGCGCGACAACTCGGGGGCGCGGTCGCTGGACATGTCCTACTCGCCTTGAACGGGCTGCTCGCCGGCCGCGTCAAGCCACCGCGCAATGTCCTCGCGGCGGAACCGCCGACCACGAAGCCCGGCGATCACCACCGGCTCCGGGAACCTCCCGGCGGCATTCAGCCGGCGCAGCGTCCTTGCGGACAGCCCGATGACAGCCGCGGCTTCAGTCCACGTCAGAAGATGCCCCGTCAACGCGACCAGGGGCGGGCCCGAGCCGATGGCGACTTGCTTGGGCATCACGGCTACTCCACGTCTTCCGGGTCTGGAAACGCCGAGAGGGGGATGCCCCCCCACGGCGCTGATCCGAGCTCGCGTGCCTTCTGCTCGAGCTGCGCTCGCAACGACGGCTCCAAGCGCTCGAGCTGCATGTGCGGATCGCGAAGGAGCCGGGCGAGCGCCTGGCTGCATCGCGCCGCCTCTTGCACCTTGTTCGCGTGCTGGGCGACCTTGTTCGCGTGCTGGGCGAGCTTGTCGGCGCAGGCGCGATAGGAGGCTGAGTCTCCGCTGACCTGGGGGGGCCGTAGCTCACCGACGGCGGCGCGCTCCAGAACGGACTCGAACTTCCAGAACAGCGCGTACGCAGCGCGCTCGTACAGTTCCCTGTCGATCTGGCCATCGGCCGCAGAAGTGGCGCCGCGACTATGTGACGTCGTCATCTGGTCGTCCTTTCAGCCCATGGTGCCGTGGCCGCTGGCCTTGCGCTGCTCGCAGCGGAGGCGTTGACGTTCCTCGACCGCGGTCCGCGTGCTCTCGTCGAGTTGCTGCACGCGCCGCAGCGGATCGCGAAGAAAGGCATGGAGGACGTCGTACCTACGCGAGGCCTCGTTGATGCGCATCTCGGTCTGCGCGCGCTGGTCAGCGTTCTTCTCGGTCACGATGCGGTCGATCTCCGCGCTGGGAACGCCGGCCTCCCGGAGGGCCCCGCGCATGTACTTCTCGCCAGCGTCGATCACGTCGCGCATCGTCTTCGTCAGCGTGGCGAGCTCGGCATCGGCCGCGAACATCAGCTCGGTGACGGCACCGTCCAGCGCATTGCGCTGTACCGCGTCTTGCCGGCACAGCTCGTCCAGGGCGCACTTCTCGTTCTGCAGTTCGCTCCGGAGCGATTCCGCATCGGCGATCAGCGCGCGCAGCCAGCGTTCGCCGTCGTCCATGAGGGCAACGCGCAACCGCAGGTCGGACGGCTTCAGCTGCGAAACCAGCGCGCCGAGGGAGTGGATCGCGCGCCTGACCAGCATGCGGATGTCGTCGCCTTGCTGGAGAAGGAGGGTGGGTGCCTCCGGAGGAATGGGGCCGAGGGGCTCGATTTCGAATTTCATGATGTCGGTCCTTTGTGTGCAGCACGGGACTCCGTGTGACTGCGCGTGACATCCTGGGTGCTGTTCCGAGCCCGCTTTCGCGGTCTTACCGATCGCCGCACCGCGAGCCGCCCCGAGATCCAAGGGACGGCGCACGCGGCAGGGCCCGCGCTTCTTGACACGGCTCGCCGGTTGGCCAGAAGATCTAGGCCACGCTGGTGACGCGCGAAGCGAGAAGGTTCCGAACCCTCGCCGTTGGAAGTCGTCTCAGGAAGCAGCCCCTCGCGGGGCTGTTTTCCTTTCTGGGCTGCCAGCGCCGCAGCCAGGTGCTCTACACGCGCCGCGGCGGCGGGGTTGCTGAAGTCCGGAAGCGCGGCGACCTGGCGCCCGCCGGCGGCCTCTCGCTCCTTCAGGCGCTTCTCGCACTCGATGAAGTAGCGCCGCGCCTCCCGGCCCTTCGCGTTGCGCTCGACCATGGCCAGCTCCTTCGCCGTGTCGAGGGTCAGGTGGTAGTCCTTCTGGATGACGTTGGAACGGATTCCAGTTTTGGAAACCGTCACCACGTAGTCCTGTCCCTCGGTGAAGCCGTACTGCTGGATCCGCTCTTGGACCCAGGCCGCGAACACCTTCCCGACCTCGAGGAACGCATGCAGCGCGCGGGCGTCGACGGTCTGCACGGTGGCCCCGGCGATCTCGTGCTGGGCCAGCGGGATCAGCTGCTGGCGGCCGGGCTCGACGTCGTTGGCGACATGCTGGGCCCGGGCAAGCGTCGCTCTCGGCATGCCGCCGCGCATGGAGCTCACCGCCGAGGCGGCCTGGCGCTGGGCCGGAACGGGCCCGGCTGGAACTCCGACGTCACGCTGTCGGGCTCTGTCAGCCGTCCGCGGCCGGTTCCCGGAGACCTGCCGCCTCTGCCGCGATCGCCCTGCCGCGCGCCCGAGCACGTTCGCCGGCCTCGCGAGACTTGCGCATGGCCTCGTCGTAGAAGGCGTCGAGCTCGGCGACGTCGACCGTGAGGTTCAGGTCGCGTGCGTTGTCCTGCTCGAAGAAGTTGACGTGCCGGGCGAGCTGCATCAGCGCGTGGTCGCGGTCGGCCAGCTTCACCTCGATCCCCTCCTTCGTCTCCTTCACCCCACCGAACAGCGCGATGGCGCCCTCGCTGTAGGTTTCGGAGTCGCGCAGCCGCACGCGGGCCTCGCCGTCACCGCCGCACGTCGGGCAGTCGGCATTGGGCTTCAGCGCCCGCGAGTAGCCGCCGCCGCCGCGCTCGTCGAACTCGCCGGGGTCATCCTTCCCGGCCGCCACGCAGGCCGCGCGCAGGTCGTCGTGCCGGGCGCGGGCGTCTTCGAGTTCGCCGTCGGTGAACTGCCGTCGGTGGCCAGCGCCCCAGCAGTACCGGCACGCCGACACCCGGATCTCGGTCAGCTCGCGCGGGTCGGCGCGCAGCCGGGTCAGATACTCCTTCAGGACCAGCGCGACGTCGACCTCGTTGGCCTTGGCCGCGGCGGCCATGAGGTAGTGCACCCGCTCACGGATCTGGGCGGAGCTGGCCAACTCGTGAGCGCGCGTCCAGACCGTCTTGCGCTTCCAGGTGCGCGAGCGGGGGAACACCTCGAGGTAGGCGTCGGTCTGGTTTCGACCCTTTGCGAGCAGCGTCGCGAACGCCTCTTCACGCGGCGGCAGCAGCGCAGCGGTCGGTACGTCGTCGCGTCCGCCAGCGGTCGGGGCTGGCGGGCTGCCTGGGGGCTCTTGAGTCGGCAGCACCACGTCCGTGGTGGCCTTGCGCGCGGTCTTCCTCATTCACTGCTCTCTGCGGCGGGCGCCGCGTTCGTGTCGTCCGGAAGCATCGCCTGTTCACGCCGGCCCCACGCCTTGGCCTTTCCGCCTGACGTCGAAGGAGACCGGTTCCGTCGGGAGAAACTTACGCGGCTGCCCGCCGTAACTTTCCCCTGCTGCACCTGTCGCGCGCGTGAGCGCGCGCCTAGAGCAGGCCGAAACGGGCCGCTCATACAGAAGGAAATCGGCGTCCCGGGGTGCGTGTCTGCCGCGCCACTATCGCGGCCTCAGCCGTCGGGCATCTGCCTAGCCGCGCCGTCTCCAACGCTCGGTTCTTCGTCATCATCTTCTTCGCCGACGTCGTCCAAGCTGCCAGGCTCTGGAGGCAGCCAGTGCAGGTACCAGTCGAGGTTCAAGCCGCCGACGGCAGCCAGCACGGAGCCAAGGCCCCGCCGACGCACCTGGCGCTCGCGACGCTCCAGAGCCGCCATCTCAGCCTTCGCTGCATCCGCGGCCTCTCTCAGTGCCTGCACCAGCAGCGACCCGCCGCGAACCTCCTCGTCGAAGGTGGGAGCAACCGACCGAACGCGTTCCAGTTGGCCTTGCGCCTGAAGCACGAGGCTCGCGAGCCGGCGCAGCCTCGCCGCGTTGGGCCCTATCGCTCGCGCCACGTTGACGGACGCTGACGACATCGCTTCCACGACCCGGCGCAGCTCCGCCGACAGCCCGGCAGCGAGTTGCCGTTGAATGCCGAGAGCCGGGTCGCGGTCGGAGTCCGGCGCGAGCCCGCACAGGAAATCCATCGTGGTGCCGTAGAGCTGCGTGCACGCCAAGAGCACGTCCAAGGGAGGCATGCGCTGCCCCGACTCCATCAGCGAGAGCTGCACCTGCTGGCTGTACCCCAGACGGTGCGCGGCCTCGGTCTGCGACAGCCCGGCATCCTCGCGGGCCTCGGCCAGGCGGCGGCCCCACGCGCGCTTCTCGTCGGTCGGCGTGTCGTAGGCGGTCTTGCCCCTGCGGCGCTTGCGATGCGGCGGCCGCGGCGCCAGCTCGGCCTCCGCCGGCGTGGGCTGGTTCTGCACGAAGTCCAGCTGCATGGTCTCAACAGCGATGGGCGTCATCTGGTCTCCTCCCTGACCGGTTCCGCATACGCGTCCGCCGCACGACGGGCGCGACCTCGAAGCTCTGACGTTCTGCGGCGCCATCGTGGACGGGCTCGCCGGCCCCCTCGTCGCGTGCGCAGAGCCGCCATCAGTCGTACCTCCTTCGCGTGCCTGCCGCCGGCAGGGCGCAGCGGGCACGGACCTGCTCGATGGTCTCCGCCGCATGCTGAAACTCGTAGCGGGCGCCGTCGAAATAGGTCAGCCAGCGCGGCTTGGGCCCGTGGCGGTTCTTGTCGACCTTCCAGCCGATCGGACGGTTCTGCGCGTCGGCTGTCTTCACGACCTCCCACAGCAGCACGGCGACGTCCAGATCCTGCTCGATGGCACCGGAGTCGCGAAGGTCCGCCATGACGGGCTCCTTGTCGCCCCGCTGCTCGACCTGCCGGTTCAACTGGCTGAGCACGACGACGGCAATGCCCAGCTCCATCGCTATCCGCTTCAGGCCCTTGCTGAGTTCGGCCACCTGATCGTTCGTCGTCGCGCCCTTCAGGGTGCTGGCGGCCAACTGCAGGTAGTCGACGACCAGCACCTTGAGCCCCTTCACGTGCCGCGCCTTGCCTGCGATCGCGGCCAGGGTCAGGCCGGGCTCGTCGTCGATCCACAAGGGCGCGTCCTGCGACACCTCGGCGAAGTCCAGCATTCGGTTCCAGTCCTCGGACTCGAGCCTGGCGCTTCGGATCCGCATCGAGTCGACGCGCCCGAACTGCGCGATCAGCGCGCCTGCCACCTGCCGAATCGGCATCTCCATGCTCAGCACCAGCGTCGGCGTGCCCGCCCGAGCGATTCGGTATGCGATGGTCCGCGCGACACTTGACTTGCCGATGCCTGGGCGCGCGGCGATGCCGTACAGCTCCCCGGGGCGCAACCCTCCTGCCAGTGCGTCGTCCAGCGGGCCGATACCGGTGGCCCAGCCGACTTCTTCGCCTTCGCCGCGCTGCATCGCGTCGCACTGGTCGAGGACTCGCTGCACCGCCTCCGCGAGCCGAATCGGCGCCCGACGCATCTGCGTGCGCTGCACGGCCGCCAGGCGGGCGCCGATACGGTCGAGCTTCTCTCCGAGGTCGCTGGACGGCTCCCGCGCGATGTCGAGAGCCTCGCCGGCCGCGGCGATCAGTTCGCGCTGCGCCGCCTTGGCTGCAACGATCTCAGCGTGCCGCCGGGCATGGGATGCCGAAGGCACTGCGACGGACAGCGCGGCGATGTACTCGCGGTCGCCAGCGAAGACGAGCGTTCCTCGCGCCCGAAGCGCCTCAACGAGCGAGACCGCGTCGAGGCCGGCACCCTCGGCCCGCAGCGCGGTCATGGCAGACCAGATCGCCGCGTGGCGCCCGGAGTAGAAGCTCTCGGGCCGCAGCAGGCCGGCGACGCTGTCGAAGCACGCAGGTTCGACCAGCACCGCAGCGAGAACGCTCTGTTCCGCCTCGTCCGAGTGCGGCGGCACGAAGGCCGACCGGGGTTCTGAGACGTCGACGTCGTCCGGCCTCATGCGGCGGCTCCTTCGCACTCGAACTCGCGTTTGACCTGCTCGCCGACCGTAGTGAGTCGGTACTCGTGGCCGTCAAGCCACCACAGCTTCAGCCAGTTCCCCCGCAGCGCGAGGCGGAAAGTGACCCGCCAGTCGGTGTATCGCTTGGTCGACCGATCCTCTAGGTAGAGCCTCTTGAACGCTCGCCAGCCAAGCTCGACGAACTCGCTCGGCAGCCCGACTTTCTCCGCCCAATCCTGCACGGGGTCGTCTTCGGGAATCGCCGGTTCGCCCCGGGCTCGCACAGCTTCGAGCCATGACCTGAGAGTAACCTTCGGCGCCTTCGGGCCGGCTTTGGTCTCGGAGTCCGGCTCGGGGGCGGCGCCCCCCTGGGGGGCTACAGGGGGGATACCTGAAGAAGAAGATGAAGAAGACGGGCCTGCGCGTGGCGCCCGCGCGCGAGGTGGGTGCTCATCCAAGCCCTCACCAAAGGGGGGCTTGGGTGCGCCCTTCGGTGTCGCCTTCAGTGCGGCGCCGTTGCCGCCGCCTTCGCCGCGGACGGCGCGCACGTACTCGTCCTTAACCATGCGGCTGCTGTACCAGATGGGACCAGGCTGGGCCTCGATCAGGACGACCGGCGGGCCGTCCTTTCGGCCGCTCCTGGGCACGTAGACGTAGGGCTCGGCGAGGAAGTCCTCGGAACCCTTGAGCACGCCCTTGCGGGCCAGCTCCCGCAGGTCCGCAGCTCGACACCTGACGGCCTGTGCGATGTCCTTCAGCGGCCAGCGCAAGATGCCGTAAGGTTCCTGGTCGTGCATGAGGCACAGCACCGCGAGCCAAACACCACGCTCGGCGAACGAGCACCGCTGGAGATTCGGATTCGCGATCCAGTCAGCCGGGTAGAACTGGAAGCTCGGGCGCCTCATGCTAGAGCCACCGCTTTCCCCTGGTCCCGGCGCACCCCCACGCGCGCCAGCGCGGCACGCACGTCGTCGAGGTCGGCGCAGTCGATCGCGCGCCCCCAGCGACTCAGGACGAACTGCCGCCGGCCAATCGGCGCGCTGCTGCTCGTGAGCCTCCAGCCCGCTCGCGCGGCGAGCGCCTGCAGCTCGGCGAGCGTCTGGGCGCTGGTGGCCGGTGGGCGAGCTTCACTCAGCCACGAAATCGGCCCGGGCGAGACGGAAAGGTGGGTGTGCACTGCCCTCCGCGGTCCTGCACCATTCCCCTCGTTCGTTCGTGTCCTCGGGCCCTTGGAAGGGGGGCTCTTCGCCCCCAGCGCTTCGACACGCTGGGGGCCTTTTTCCTTGTGCGTCGTCATGGCGGCGCACCTCACGACGTGGACGGTGCTGCCTGCTGACGACGGCGGCGGGCCCCCTCGGCGCCAGCTCGAGCAGCGCGATCGACCTTCTCGGCGGCGCTCGCGTCAACGGAGCGCGCCAACAGCCAGTCGCGGATGTCGGCCACACGCCAACGAGTACAGCGCGGCGCGCGCATGACCGGCTGCGGCGCCTTGCCGGTGCGGACCAGCTCATGCCAGGTGGACACGCTCACGCAGGCAGCGGCGACGATCCCCTTGGCATCGATCAGCGCCACGTCGACCAGCGGGGCGGGCACCGCGTCCAGCGCGTGCGCAGAGTGAGTCGGAAGAGTCGGGCGGGCGCTCCCGGTCGTTTGTGGCCCGATATGGTGCGGTTGCGTCATGCCGGCCAGTGGACCGGCGGGGCGGCGCGACGCGAAGTCATCTGTCCGGCGGCATCCTCGGGCGTCCTCGGGCGTCCGAACTCGTCCGGCTACGGGCCGGGCGCCGTCCGTCCCATACGCTTGCGAAACGCCTCGCGCGTCAGCTTTCGCGCCGGGTCCACGCCGTAAAAGACCACCCCGTCCTTTACGTCGGCCAGGGGGGGCGTTGGGCTCTCCGACTGCGCGTCCTTCACCAGTTCATCCCAAACCACCGACCAGGCGGCGCCCGGTCCGGCTTTGGCCCGCGCCTTCTCGAACGCGGGGTCCAGCGGGGCGGCTCGGCGCTTTATCTTGTGCCTCGTCACAGACGTGGGTACCCGCTGCTCTTCCGTCTCGATCGCCTCGCATGGCGCCACAGTCACCGAGGGTGGGCAACTGGTCGCCGCCTGAGGATCGTTCGCCGGATCGCCTTTCTGGAAGCGGCCCTCCACCGGCGCCGCCGTATCAGCGAGTTCCTTCAGTCCATGGGGAATCGTCCACCCCTGCGACGCCGCCCACCGCGCAAAGTCTCGCAGTACTACCGAGGTACGCCAACGCTCCTCGGCGATCGTGCCGACGGCCAATAGAGCGCCGTCCCGCGGCGTTTCCGACAGGAAGAATCGGCTCGCGATGTTCAAGCGATCACTGAACTCGACCAGCTGTCGAAGCGTGCGAAGGCGGGGAAACCAGTCGGGCTCGTTGATCCAGCGCGGATCTTCGACTTTGTTCACCAACGCAGACGCGACAACGCGGGTGAACGGCATGAAGCCAAGGCTAAGGGCAACCGCCTGCCACAGCTCCAGGCGCCCTGTCCCTTTCCACGAGTCTGCCCCCCACTTCGCCTGCTGCAGGCCCCAGGGCTTGCCGCTAGGGTCTGACGCGTCCAGTGCGTCCTGAATACGTCGGCGCGACCACTGCAGCGCTTCGTCCAAGTCGTCCATCTCTTCATCCTCAAGACTGGCACCGGCAGCCGCCCAGTGCGCATCGCCAAACCCGAACGGCAGGCTCGCATTGCGCGGTTCGGCAGGGGTGCCGGTGCCAGCGTTCCCGGCTGGCGCGGTTCGTCATCCTGTGGAGCGAGCCGGCAGCGTGATCACCTGCGCCCCGTCGCGCAGGCGGTCCAGGTAGTCGGCCCATCGAACCATCAGCTCGCGCCGCTGGTCGACGAACTGCGTCCGGTCATAGGCACGCCCGAGGGGGCCGGCGACCGCGTGCGCCAGTTGTGCCTCCACGACTTCCGGCGCCACGCCCAGCCGCTCCACGGCCATCGTTCGAGCCATCGCCCGGAAGCCGTGCGCGGTCGCCGTCTCGCGGTCGAAGCCGAGCCGGCGAAGTGCCACGTTCACCGTGTTCTCACTCATCGGCCGATCCTTCGTCTGCAGACTCGGGAAGCAGTAGCGGCCGGCGCCGGTCAGGGGATGCAACCCGCGGAAGACCGCCAGCGCCTGGGGCGCCAGCGGGACGACGTGCGGCGCCCCGCTCATCTTGTCGGCCTTCTTCCGCTTCATCAGCGCGGGCGGGACGGTCAGCGTCGCCGCGTCGAAGTCGACCCAGGCCCATTCGAGCTGGCGCAGCTCGCCTGGCCGCAGCATCAGCAGCGCCGACAGCGCCAGCGCCGCGCGGGTGATGGGGTGCCCGTGGTAGTCGGCCATCGCGCGCAGCAACTCGCCGGCCTTCGCGGGCTCGATGACAGCGGCATGGTGGCGCGTCAGCACCGGCGGCAGCGCATCGCGGAGATCCGCCGCCGGGTTGCGGCCGCATGCCCCGGTCGCGATGCCGTAACGGAACACCTGCCCGCAGGCGTCCTTCAGCCGGTGCGCGGTCTCGACTGCGCCCCGATCGACGACACGGCGCAGGGTCTTCAGCAGTTCGGGCGCCTCGATCTCTGCGATCGGCCGGCGACCGATCCAGGGGAAGGCGTCTTGCTCAAGCCGGATCCGGGTTCGCTCGGCGTGCCCTTCGCTGCACTTCACCGCATGGACCAGCTCCAGCCACTCGCGCGCGACTGCCTCGAAGCTGCCGGTCGGCGGCAAGCCGGCGTCCTCCAGCGCATGCGCGGCTGCGAGCTCGGCGCGCTCGACCTTCTCGGCCTTGCGCTGCGCGCTGGGATCGCGGCCGGCGGCCAGCACCGCGCGCGCTTCGTCGCGCCGCTGCCGAGCCAGCGCCAGAGGCACCTCAGGGTAGACGCCGAGCGACAGCATCCGCGGAGCGCCGCCGAAGCGGTAGCGGAACCTCCACCAGCCGGCGCCGGTGGGTTGCGCGTCGAGGCGCAGCCCCGCACCGTCGGGCAGTCGTTCGAGCTTGCCGGACTCGGCCGCGCGCTTCAGCGCGGCGCGGATAGCCTTGTCGGTCAGGGTATCGGTAGCCATGCGTGTAACTCTACCGGAGAGCTACACACACCGGGCCCAGTTACACCAGAAGCTACACACACGATGCCCGGCTGCAAGCGGGCTCGTCCGGTCTCATGCGGACATGAAAAAGGCGCTAAGTCGTTGATTTACTTAGCGCCTTCTTGCTTTGCGGCCCCTTGCGGAGCCTTAGATGGTGGAACCGGGGGGAATCGAACCCCCGTCCGCAAGCCATCGCCGGACGGTTCTACATGCGTAGCTGGCTGATTTGAGTTTGAGGGCCCGGATCGCGCAGCAGCACGCTATCCGTTCCCCGAGTCACTTGGTTTTAGGCCCGCACCGAGTGACCCGGCGCGGGACGAGCCAATGTGAATGACCTCGCAGTCTTCGGCGTTGCCGCCTCAGACCCAGCCCATCGGCCAACTGTTGCGAGGCTCACCGGTGTTAAGCGGCGAGGGCGAAACGTTCGTCGTTCGCAGTTACTTTGTTTCCAGTGGATTTACGAGCGAACTGGTGCTCGGCATGCCCCGCGCCGACTCCGCACCCACGTCGAAGCCAGGTCGGTCCCTGAGGTGCCTAGTTTAGGCCAGATCCAGCCAGTTCAAGAGCGCGAAGGGTTCTTCGAGCACCGCATCGGCGCCCCAGGCGTGAATCGGCTCGCCGCAACCCAGGTAGCCCCAGCCGGCGGCCAGCGTGTGCATGCCGGCGGCGCGGCCGGCGACGATGTCGCGGTGGTCGTCGCCGACGTAGACGCAACGCTCTGGCGCGACGCCCAGGCGGCGTGCCGCCTCCCACAGCGGCTCGGGGTGAGGCTTGGCGTGAGGCGTGGTGTCGCCGGCGATCAGCGCTGCAGCACGGGCCTGCAGCGCCAGCCCGCGCACGACGGGCTCGGCGTAGCGCATCGCCTTGTTCGTCACGATGCCCCAGCGCAGGCCGGCGCCGTCGAGCGCCGCGAGCACCGGCTCGACGTGCTCGAAGACGCAGGTGGCCTGCAGCAGACGCTCGGCGTAACGCGCGAGAAAGGCGTCGCGCAGGGGCTCGAAACCTTCGTCACCAGGCGCCAGGCCGAAGGCGGCGCCGACCATGCCACGCGCGCCGGTGCCGACCATCGGCCGCAGGCGCTCGTACGGCAGCGGGGCGAGCCCGCGAGCGATGCGCAGGTCGTTGGCCGCGCCGGCCAGATCGGGCGCGCTGTCGACCAGGGTGCCGTCGAGGTCGAACAGCACCACCTCGGCACGCGCCATCAGCCGGGCTTCCGCGTCGCGACGAGGTAGTTGACGCTGGTGTCGTCGGACAGCCAGTAGCGCTTGGTCAGCGGGTTGTATTGCAGGCCTCGGCTTCCGGCCGGCGTCAGGCCGGCGTCGCGGCACCAGCGCGCGAGTTCGCTCGGGCGGATGAAACGTTCGTACTCGTGCGTGCCGCGCGGCAGCATCTTCAGCACGTACTCGGCGCCGACGATCGCGAACAGGAAGGCCTTGGGGTTGCGGTTGAGCGTCGAGAAGAACACCCAGCCGCCGGGCTTGGCGAGCCTGGCGCAGGCCTCGATGACCGACGCCGGATCGGGCACGTGCTCGAGCATCTCCATGCAGGTGACGACGTCGAAGCTCCCCGGGCGCTCGGCAGCCAGCGCCTCGGTCGCGATCTCGCGGTACTCGAGGTTCATCACCTCGGACTCGAGCGCATGCAGGCGCGCGACACCGAGCGCCTTGGTCGACAGGTCGATGCCGGTCACGTGCGCGGCACGGCCGGCCATCGACTCCGACAGCACGCCGCCGCCGCAGCCGACGTCGAGCACGGTCTTGCCGCGCAGCCCGGCCAGGCTGTCGATCCAGTCCAGGCGCAGGGGGTTGATCTCGTGCAGCGGCCGGAATTCGCTCTCCGGGTCCCACCAGCGGTGGGCGAGATCGCTGAACTTGGCCAGTTCCTGGGCGTCGGCGTTGACGGTCATGCTCGAATCCTAAGCGCAACAAACGGAAAACCCCGCCGAGGCGGGGTTTCATGCGGGGAACCCGATGGGTTCCGGGCGATTACTTCTTGGTACGCGTACCGACCACTTCGATTTCCACGCGACGGTTCTTCGCGCGGCCTTCGCGGGTCTTGTTGTCGGCGACCGGCTGCTTCTCGCCCTTGCCTTCGGTGTAGACGCGGTTCTTCTCGATGCCTTGATCGACCAGATAGGCCTTCACGGCGTCGGCGCGCTTGACCGACAGCTTCTGGTTGTAGCCATCCGGACCCGTGGCGTCGGTGTGACCCACGGCGATGACGACTTCCAGGTTGACGGCCTTGGCCTTGGCGGCCAAGTCGTCGAGCTTCGCCTTCGCTTCGGGCTTCAGGATAGCCTTGTCGAAGTCGAAGAACGCGTCAGCGGCGAAGGTGACCTTCTCGCTGACCGGAGCCGGCGGCGGCGGGGGCGGCGGCGGGGGCGGCGGGGGCGCCACGACCTTGGGCGCCGGGGCCGGCGCCGGGGGCTTCAACGCACCATCGCACTCGGCCGCGGCAGTGGCCGGGGTCCAGTTGCTGTCACGCCAGCAGAGCTCGTTCGTCCCGTTCTTCCAGACGGTGCCGTCCGAGGCGCGCCAGTTGTCGATCGTCTTATCCTGGGCCAGGACCGCGATCGGGGCGGCGAGCGCAGCGGTTGCAAAAAGCACCGCCACCCTGTTCAGTTTCTTCATGTTTCTCCTCTCGAGGAAAGCCGCAGCAGAACTGCGATACGTCCAAACCGAAAGCCTGAACTCCGGGCAAATCCCGACACGCCGGGTACTTACCACCTGCGAACGATTGTGCCATAGGGCACGGACGCGCCTGCATTCTCACCCCTGTGCTTGGGCGTGCTCGACCCGCTGTTGCGCTGCCACGACAAGCGCCGCACCGTAGAATCTCCCGTCCCGTGCCAGGCCGCTCCGGCCCGGCCGCTCTTGCTCGCGCGCCGCGCGGTTACGCATGTCCCAGTTCGCCAAGGAAACCCTGCCGATCAGTCTCGAAGAGGAGATGCGGCGTTCGTACCTCGACTACGCGATGAGCGTGATCGTCGGACGCGCCCTCCCCGACGCCCGGGACGGCCTCAAGCCCGTGCACCGTCGTGTCCTGTACGCGATGCACGAGCTGTCCAACCACTGGAACCGGCCGTACAAGAAGAGCGCGCGCATCGTCGGCGACGTCATCGGTAAGTACCACCCGCACGGCGACACCGCGGTCTACGACACCATCGTGCGCATGGCGCAGGACTTCAGCCTGCGCCACATGCTCGTCGACGGCCAGGGCAACTTCGGCTCGGTCGACGGCGACAGCGCCGCGGCGATGCGCTACACCGAGATCCGCCTGGCGAAGATCGCCCACGAGATGCTCGAGGACATCGACAAGGAAACGGTCGATTTCGCCCCGAACTACGACGGCTCCGAAAAGGAGCCGACGGTGCTGCCGGCGCGGCTGCCGAACCTGCTCGTCAACGGCTCGGCCGGCATCGCGGTCGGCATGGCGACCAACATCCCGCCGCACAACCTCAACGAGATCGTCGACGCCTGCCTGCACCTGCTGAAGGTGCCCGAGGCGACGATCGAGGAGCTGATGGAGATCGTGCCGGCGCCGGACTTCCCGACCGCCGGCATCATCTACGGCCTCGAAGGCGTGCGCGAGGGCTACCGCACCGGGCGCGGGCGCGTCGTGATGCGCGCCAAGTGCCACTTCGAGGACATCGACCGCGGGCAGCGTCAGGCGATCATCGTCGACGAGATCCCGTACCAGGTGAACAAGAAGACGCTGCTCGAGCGCATCGCCGAGCTCGTCAACGAAAAGAAGATCGAAGGCATCAGCCACATCCAGGACGAGAGCGACAAGTCCGGGATGCGCGTGGTCATCGAGCTCAAGCGCGGCGAAGTGCCCGAGGTCGTCCTCAACAACCTCTACAAGCAGACCCAGCTGCAGGACAGCTTCGGCATCAACATGGTCGCGCTGGTCGACGGCCAGCCGCGCCTGTGCAACCTGAAGCAGCTGCTCGACATCTTCCTCGAGCACCGCCGCGAGGTCGTCACCCGCCGCACGGTCTACGAGCTGCGCAAGGCGCGCGAGCGCGGCCACGTGCTCGAAGGCCTGGCGGTGGCGCTGGCCAACATCGACGAGTTCATCGAGACCATCAAGACCAGCCCGACGCCGCCGGTGGCGAAGGCCGCGCTGATGTCCAAGGCCTGGGACAGCTCGATGGTGCGCGAGATGCTCGCGCGTGCCGAGGAGTCGACGGCCGGCGGCCGCGCCGCCTACCGCCCCGAGGGCCTGCCCGCGGGCTACGGCCTGCAGGCCGACGGCCTGTACCGGCTGTCCGAGGACCAGGCGCAGGAAATCCTGCAGATGCGGCTGCAGCGCCTCACCGGCCTGGAGCAGGACAAGATCATCGGCGAGTACCGCGAGGTCATGTCGCAGATCGCCGACTTGCTGGACATCCTCGCCCGTCCCGAGCGCGTGACCGCGATCCTCGTCGAGGAGCTGAACGCGCTGCGCCAGGAGTTCGGCCAGGCCAAGGTCGGCGCGCGCCGCAGCGTCATCGAGCGCAACGCCCTCGAGCTCGGCACCGAGGACCTGATCACGCCGACCGACATGGTCGTCACGCTCAGCCACACCGGTTACATCAAGAGCCAGCCGCTGACCGAGTACCGCGCCCAGCGCCGCGGCGGCCGCGGCAAGCAGGCGACGCAGACCAAGGACGACGACTGGATCGACCAGCTCTTCATCGCCAACACGCACGACTGGATCCTGTGCTTCTCGGATCGCGGCCGCGTCTACTGGCTCAAGGTCTGGGAAGTGCCGCAGGGCTCGCGCAACTCGCGCGGCAAGCCGATCGTCAACATGTTCCCGCTGCAGCCCGGCGAGAAGATCACCGTCGTGCTGCCGCTGACCGGCGAGTTCCGCAGCTTCCCGGCCGACCACTACGTCTTCATGTCGACCGCGCTGGGCACGGTGAAGAAGACGCCGCTGGACGAGTTCAGCAACCCGCGCAAGGCCGGCATCATCGCCGTCGGCCTGGACGAGGGCGACTACCTGATCGGCGCCGCGCTGACCGACGGCCGCCACGACGTGATGCTGTTCTCCGACGGCGGCAAGGCCGTGCGCTTCGACGAGGACGACGTGCGCCCGATGGGCCGCAACGCCCGCGGCGTGCGCGGCATGGCGCTCGAGCCCGGCCAGAACGTCATCGCGATGCTGGTGTCCGACCGCGGCGACGAGGCCCGCGACGTCGGCGAGGACAGCACGCGCGTCAGCGTGCTGACCGCCACCGAGAACGGTTTCGGCAAGCGCACGCCGATCGGCGAGTACACCCGCCACGGCCGCGGCACCAAGGGCATGATCGCGATCCAGCAGAGCGAGCGCAACGGCAAGGTCGTCGCCGCGACCCTGGTGCGCGAGACCGACGAGATCATGCTGATCACCGACCGCGGCGTGCTCGTGCGCACCCGGGTCGCCGAGATCCGCGAGATGGGCCGCGCCACGCAGGGTGTGACGCTGATCGCGCTGGACGACGGCGCCAAGCTATCCGGCCTCCAGCGCATCGTCGAGAACGACGCCCAGACCGACGTCGCGGCCGGCGACGACACTGCCAACGACAGCGCCGGCGACGCCGGCACGGAGAACGCGTGATGACCCAACGATTCGTGCTTGCCCTGGCGCTTGCCGCGGCCCTCCCGGCCATGGCGCAGAAGGCGCCAGCGCCCGCCTCCACCGCGCCCGCGGCATCGGCCACCGCCCCGTCGAGCCCGGCGAAGAAGGCCCTGGTCGCCAAGATCCTGCAGATCCAGCAGCCGGCGATCGAGAACATGGCGCGCCAGCTCGCCGAGCAGCCGGCGCTGGCGATGATGCAGCAGGCGGCGATGGCGCTGCAGCGGCTGCCCGCCGAACAGCGCACGGCGCTGGCCCAGGGCCTTCAGGCCGATGCCAAGAAGTACGCCGACGAGGCGGCGCCGATCGTGCGCGACCGCGCCGTCAAGCTCGCGCCGAGCACCGTCGGCGCCATCCTCGAGCAGCGCTTCAGCGAAGAAGAGCTCAAGCAGCTGGTCACCATCCTCGAATCGCCGGTGAACCGCAAGTTCCAGTCGATGAACGGCGACATGCAGCGCGCGCTGGGTGAGAAGCTGGTCGCCGAGACCAAGCCGCTGGTCGAACCCAAGGTGCGCGCGCTGGAGCAGGCCGTGCGCAAGCGCTTCGAGGCCATCACCCCCGCCGCGGCGGCCAGCGCACCGAAGTGAAGACGCCCAAGGTCGAGTCCTCCGACGAGCTCGTCGGCCTGCGCCAGCAGATCGACGCGGTCGACCGCGAACTGCTCGAGCTGCTCAACCGCCGCGCCGGCCTGGCGCTGGCGGTGGGCGAGCTGAAGAAACGCGAGGGCTCGGTCGTCTTCCGCCCCGAACGCGAGGCCCAGGTCATCGACGGCATGAAGGCCGTGAACCCGGGGCCGCTGCAGACCGCGAGCATCGCGCCGATCTGGCGCGAGATCATGTCGGCCTGCCGCGCGCTGGAGACACCGACCCGCGTGGCCTACCTGGGCCCGGCCGGCACCTTCAGCGAAGAGGCGGCGATCGGCTACTTCGGCAGCTCGCTGCTGCGCGTGCAGTGCGCGAGCATCGACGAAGTCTTCCACGCCGTCGCCTCGGGCGCGGCCGACTTCGGCGTCGTGCCGGTCGAGAACTCGACCGAAGGCGTCGTCGCGCGCTCGCTCGATCTCTTCCTGCACACGCCGCTGTTCATCATCGGCGAGACCAGCCTGTTCATCCGCCAGAACCTGCTGCGGCGCGAGAACTCGCTGGACGGCATCCGCGCCGTCTGCGCCCACCCGCAGGCGCTGGCGCAATGCCACGGCTGGCTCAGCCACCATCTGCCCGACGCCGAGCGCCGCCCGGCGTCAAGCAACGCCGAAGGCGCGCGCCTGGCCTCGCTGGACACCAGCGTCGCGGCCATCGCCAGCGTGCGCGCGGCCAGCGAGTTCGGCCTGCACGTGCTGGCCCCGGCGATCCAGGACGATGCCCACAACCGCACACGCTTCGCGATCGTCACCCACCCCGACCGCCACCCGGTGCCCAAGCCTTCGGGCCACGACTGCACGAGCCTCGTGCTGTCGGTGAAGAACCGGCCGGGCGCGGTGCACGACATGCTGGTGCCGCTCAAGCGCCACGACGTCTCGATGTCGCGCTTCGAGTCGCGCCCGGCGCGTTCGGGCCAGTGGGAGTACTACTTCTACATCGACGTGCAGGGCCACCCCGACGAGCCCAAGGTCGGCGCCGCGCTGCGCGAACTGCACGACGCCTGCGCCTTCTTCAAGATCCTCGGGGCCTACCCGGTGGACGTGCACTGATGTTCCAGCAACTCGGCGTCATCGGCTGCGGCCTGATGGGCGGCTCCTTCGCGCTGGCGCTCAAGCGCGCCGGTCTGGTCAAGCGTGTCATCGGCTACAGCAAGAGCCCGTCGACTACCGAACGCGCGAAGAAGCTCGGCGTCATCGACGTCGTCGCCGAATCGGCGCTGCTGGCCGTCGCCGGCTCGGACATCGTGCTGCTGTCAGTGCCGGTGGCCGCCACCGAGGCGACCTTCAAGGCCATCCGCCACCTCGTCGAGCCGGGCGTGCTGTTCATGGACGTCGGCAGCACCAAACGCGATGTCGTCGACGCCGCGCGCCGCGTGCTGCGCGAGCGCCTGCCGTCCTTCGTGCCGGCGCACCCGATCGCCGGCAAGGAACTGGCCGGCATCGGCCACGCCGACGCGGCGCTGTACGCCGGCCGCCAGGTCATCCTGACGCCGCTGCCGCAGACCGCGCCCGACCTGGTGCAGAAGGCCACCGACGTCTGGTCGGCGATCGGCGCGCAGGTGCTGAAGATGACGCCGGAGAACCACGACGCCGCCTTCGCCGCCGTGAGCCACCTGCCGCATTTGCTGGCCTTCGCCTATTTCTCGGCGGTGGTCGGCCAGCCCGCCGGGCGCGACTTCCTGTCGCTCGCCGGCCCCGGCTTCCGCGACTTCACGCGCATCGCCGCCAGCAACCCCGAGATGTGGCGCGACGTGCTGACCGCCAACCGCGAAGAGATCCTCAAGCAGTCGCAGCGCTTTCGACAGTCGCTCGACGCCTTCGAGCAGCTGATGCTGAACGGCAACACCGACGCGCTGGAGGCGATGATCCGCGCCGCCGCCGAAGGCCGTGCCGGCTGGCAGATGGGCGCGCCGCGATCGGCCCAGCGCTGACGTTTTCCGACCCGATGTTCCGCACCCCCTTCCTCGACCTGCCGCCGATGGCAGGCGCGGCCGGCACCGTCCGGCTGCCCGGCTCCAAGAGCATCTCCAACCGCGTGCTGCTGCTCGCCGGCCTGGCCGACGGCACGACACGCGTGCACGACCTGCTGGCCAGCGACGACACGCGCGTCATGCTCGACGCGCTGCGTGCGCTGGGCTGCGGCATCGCCCACGACGCCGACGGCACGCTGGCCGTCACCGGCCTGGGCGGCCGGCTGTCGGTGCACGAGGCCAGGCTGTTCCTCGGCAACGCCGGCACCGCGATGCGGCCGCTGGCCGCGGCGCTGGCCGTGCTGGCGACGCTGCAGGGAGGCGACTTCGAGCTCTCCGGCGTGGCGCGCATGCACGAGCGCCCGATCGGCGACCTGGTCGACGCGCTGCGCCCGCTGGGCTGCACGATCGAGGACCTGGGCACGCCGGGCTACCCGCCGCTGCGCCTGCGCGGCAGCGCCGGCGGCCGGCTGGCGCTGGAGCGGCCGATCCGCGTGCGCGGCGACGTCTCCAGCCAGTTCCTGACCGCGCTGCTGCTGGCCCTGCCGCTGGCCGCCGGCGAACGCGATCTCGTCGTCGAGGTCGACGGCGAACTCATCTCCAAGCCCTACGTCGAGATCACCGTCAACCTGCTGGCGCGCTTCGGCATCGCCGTGCGGCGCGAAGGCTGGCAGCGTTTCACGATCCCGCAGGGCAGCCGCTACCGCTCGCCGGGCGACATCCACGTCGAGGGCGACGCCTCGTCGGCCTCGTACTTCGTCGCGCTGGGCGCGATCGCCGCCACCGGTGGCGACGCGGTGCGCATCGAAGGTGTCGGCAGCGACTCGATCCAGGGCGACATCCGCTTCGTCGAGGCCGCCCAGGCGATGGGCGCCGACGTGCGCACCGGCCCCGGCTGGCTGGAGGTGCGCCGCGGGCGCTGGCCGCTGGCCGGCATCACGCTGGACGCCAACCACATCCCCGACGCCGCGATGACGCTGGCGGCGATGGCGCTGTACGCCGAAGGCCCGACCCGCATCGAGGGCATCGCCAGCTGGCGCGTCAAGGAGACCGACCGCATCGCCGCGATGGCCGCCGAGCTGCGCCGCGTCGGCGCGACGGTCGTCGAAGGCGCCGACTTCATCGAGGTCCGCGCGCCGCAGGCCTGGCAGCCGGCCGAGATCCGCACCTACGACGACCACCGCATGGCGATGTGCCTGTCGCTGGCGGCGTTCAACCCGACCGTCGGCGCGCGCGTGCCTGTGCGCATCCTCGAGCCGCACTGCGTCGCCAAGACCTTCCCCGACTACTTCGAGGCCTTGTTCGGCCTGGCGCGCGCCGAGCCGGCCGAGGTGCCGGTGATCACGATCGACGGCCCGACGGCCTCGGGCAAGGGCACGCTGGCCGCCGAGGTCGCCGCGGCGCTGGGCTACGCGCTGCTGGACTCGGGCGCGCTGTACCGCGCCACCGGCATCGCCGCGCTGTGGGACGGCGTCTCGCCCGAGGACGAGCCGGCGCTGGCGGCGCTGGCCGCCGGTCTGGACCTGCGTTTCGGCGACGGCGCCGACGCCGGCCGCACCTGGCTGCGCGGGCGCGACATCACCGACGAGCTGCGCCTGGAGACCAGCGGCCTGATGGCCTCGCGCGTGTCGGTCTGGCCGGCGGTGCGCGCGGCGCTGCACGAGCTGCAGCTGTCGTTCCGCCGCGCGCCGGGCCTGGTGGCCGACGGCCGCGACATGGGCACCGTGATCTTCCCCGACGCGCCGCTGAAGGTCTTCCTCACGGCCAGCGCCGCCCAGCGCGCCGAGCGGCGCTATAAGCAACTGATTTCCAAGGGAATTTCTGCTAATATCGACGACCTTCGCGCGGACCTCGAGGCGCGGGACTTGCGTGACCGATCGCGCAGCGTCTCGCCGTTGAAGCCGGCCGAAGACGCGCTGGAACTCGACAACTCGGCACTGTCCATCGAAGCCTCGGTGGCCCAGGTGCTGGCTTGGTGGCAACAGCGCCGCCCGTTCGGCCGCACGGCCTGACGCGCGTTCTCCCCAGGTTCCGCTGCGCTCCCCTTCCGGCCGTCAGGCCACCGGGCGCGGCGGGTGTGTCCAACGAACCCCGCAGCCCCCGCTGCAAGCACCGCCCGGCTCTGCCTTCAACTCCTCCGGGCACAGGAACCACATGTCCGTATCCACTACCGTCATCGCCAAGAGCGGCGCTGATGCCTTCGCCGCCCTGTTCGAGGAATCGCTGAAGAGCTCCGACATGCGTGTCGGCGAGGTGATCTCCGCCGAAGTCGTGCGCATCGAGTTCAACCACGTCGTCGTCAACGCCGGGCTCAAGAGCGAGTCCTACGTGCCCATCGACGAGTTCAAGAACGACCAGGGCGAGCTCGAGGTCCAGGTCGGCGACTTCGTCGCGGTGGCGATCGACGCCGTCGAGAACGGCTACGGCGACACCATCCTCAGCCGCGACAAGGCCAAGCGCCTGGCGTCGTGGATGGCGCTGGAGAACGCGCTGGAGTCGGGCGACTTCGTCACCGGCACGGTCAGCGGCAAGGTCAAGGGCGGCCTGACGGTGCTGGTCAACGGCATCCGCGCCTTCCTGCCGGGTTCGCTGCTCGACACGCGTCCGGTCAAGGACATGAGCCCGTTCGAGGGCAAGACCATGGAGTTCAAGGTCATCAAGCTCGACCGCAAGCGCAACAACGTCGTGTTGTCGCGCCGCGCCGTCGTCGAGGCTTCGATGGGCGAAGAACGCGCCAAGCTGCTCGAGACGCTGACCGAAGGCGCCATCGTGCACGGCGTGGTCAAGAACATCACCGAATACGGTGCGTTCGTCGACCTCGGCGGCATCGACGGCCTGCTGCACATCACCGACATGGCGTGGCGCCGCGTGCGTCACCCGAGCGAGGTGGTGCAGGTCGGTCAGGAACTGTCGGCCAAGGTCCTCAAGTTCGACGCCGAGAAGAACCGCGTCAGCCTGGGCATCAAGCAGCTGGGCGACGACCCGTGGCTGGGCGTCTCGCGCCGCTACCCGAACGGCACGCGCCTGTTCGGCAAGATCACCAACATCGCCGACTACGGCGCGTTCGTCGAGATCGAGCCGGGCATCGAAGGCCTGGTGCACGTCTCCGAAATGGACTGGACGAACAAGAACGTCGCCCCGTCCAAGGTGGTCTCGCTGGGCGAGGAAGTCGAAGTCATGGTCCTCGAGATCGACGAAGACAAGCGTCGCATCTCGCTGGGCATGAAGCAGTGCAAGCCGAACCCGTGGGAAGAGTTCGCTTCCAACGTCAAGCGCGGCGACAAGGTCAAGGGCCCGGTCAAGTCGATCACCGACTTCGGCGTCTTCGTCGGCCTGTCCGCGGGCATCGACGGCCTGGTGCACCTGTCCGACCTGTCGTGGCACGAGCCGGGTGAAGCCGCCGTGCGCAACTACAAGAAGGGCCAGGAAGTCGAGGCCATCGTGCTGGCCGTCGACGTCGAGCGCGAGCGCATCAGCCTGGGCATCAAGCAGCTGGACGTCGATCCGTTCACCAGCTTCACGACGCTCAACGACCGCGGCGCCATCGTCACCGGCAAGGTGAAGACGGTCGACCCGCGCGGCGCCGAGATCCAGCTCAACGACGACGTCACCGGCTACCTGCGTGCGTCCGAGATCAGCCGCGACCGCGTCGAAGACGCGCGCAACGTGCTGAAGGAAGGCGACGAAGTCTCGGTCATGATCATCAACGTCGACCGCAAGCTGCGTTCGATCCAGCTGTCGATCAAGGCCAAGGACAACGCCGACGAGCAGCAGTCGATGCAGGCCCTGCGCCAGACCAACGAGCGCGAGAACGCCGGCACGACCAGCCTGGGCGCCCTGCTGCGCGCCAAGCTCGACAACCGCGAGTAATTCGCCGTTGCACGGCCCGCGCGCCCCTTCCAGGCGCGCGGGCCTTTTCGCGTTTCCAGCCGCTTGCGATCCGTCCCTGCCATGACCCGATCCGACCTCGTCGCCCGTCTTGCCGAGCGCTTCTCGCAGCTGACGCAGCGCGACACCGAGTTCGCCGTCAAGACCATCCTCGACGCGATGACCGACGCGCTGGCCCGCGGCCACCGCATCGAGATCCGCGGGTTCGGCAGCTTCTCGATCAACCGCCGTCCGCCGCGCATGGGCCGCAACCCGCGCAGTGGCGAACAGGTCGTGATCCCGGAGAAGCTGGTCCCGCACTTCAAGCCCGGCAAGGCGCTGCGCGAAGCCGTCGACGCGCGCCAACCGGCCGACCGGGATACCGACGCCGCCTGACCGGGCGGCTCCTAGAATCGGCGCCGTGCGCCTTCTCCTCTGGCTCTTCCGGGCCTTCGTCTTCTTCACGCTGTTCGCGTTCGCGCTGAACAACCAGCAGAACGCGACCGTGCGCTGGTTCTTCGGCGCCGAGTGGCAGGCCCCGATGGTCATCGTCGTGCTCGCGGCCTTTGCCGCAGGCGCGGCCGTCGGCGTGCTGGCGATGCTGCCGAGCTGGTGGCGCGAACGCCGCAAGGCGCGGCTGCAGGCCCCCGCCCCGGTGGCGCCGGCCCCCGCCCCGGCGCCGGCCTCCGAGCTGCCGCTGGAACACCCGCCGCGCGAGGGGCTGTGAGCGCCCGGCGCACCGTTGCGGCCTGATCGGGCCGCCCGATTTCCCGTCCGAGAACCCCGACGCCCGATGGACTTCGACTTCCAGTGGCTGCTGATCGGCCTGCCGGTGGCCTTCGCGCTGGGCTGGCTCGCGTCGCGCTTCGACCTGCGCCAGGTGCGCCGCGACAACCGCGACGCGCCGCGCGCCTACTTCAAGGGCCTGAACCTGCTGCTCAACGAACAGCAGGACAAGGCCATCGACGCCTTCATCGAGGCCGTGCAGCACGACCCCGACACGACCGAGCTGCACTTCGCGCTGGGCAACCTGTTCCGCCGCCGCGGCGAGTTCGAGCGCGCGGTGCGCGTGCACGAACACCTGCTGTCGCGCGCCGACCTGAAGACCGGCGAACGCGACCGCGCCCAGCACGAGCTGGCCCAGGACTACATGCGCGCCGGTCTCTTCGACCGCGCCGAGCAGGCCTACCGTGCGCTCGAGGGCACGGCCTTCGAGACCGAGGCCTGGCTGGCGCTGCTGGCGCTGCAGGAACGTTCGCGCAGCTGGCGCGCCGCGATCGACATCGCCACCCGCCTGGACAAGGGCGGCACCGGCTCGTACGCGCCGCGCATCGCCCACTACTGGTGCGAGCTGGCCGAGGAAGCCGACGCCGCCGGCAACACCGCCGACGCCGACACGGCC